>JBKHXU010000001.1:0-6489 GCA_046565865.1 Gammaproteobacteria bacterium
CAACACGCGCAGCTTCCAGCCCGGCGCCACCGCGCTCATCGGTCCTGCGTGTTGCTCCAGGGGGATACCGACACCCAGCAACAGCTCCCCTGCACGCGCCTCGGCGGTGTAGCCGTCGAGTTCGGCGAAGGTGATTTCCAGCTCCGCCACCTTCATGCCGTCGGCGTCGCTCATCTCCGGTAGCGCGTAAATGCGGTCGCGCTCGGTCTTCGCCGCCCACAACTGCACGTGGCCCATGATCACCGTGTCGAGCACGGTGTAGTCCTCGAACGCGAACTGATCCTGGCGCAGCTTGCCAAGGCGTTCGTGCGCATCGACCGAGACGTTGCCCGAGGTCGGTTCCAGATCGCCGCCCAGAATTTTCATGAGCGTCGACTTGCCGCAGCCATTGGCACCGATTAAACCGTAGCGGTTGCCGTTGCCGAACTTGACCGAGATGTTTTCGAACAGTGGCTTGGCGCCGAACTGCATCGTGAGATTAGCGGTGGCGATCAAAGCGCGTACCCGTCTATATGTGTGTTCAAGGCCCCGCCCGATACGGATCAAGCGAAGGTGCAAAATGCTTAACGATTGCTGAGATGGCCCCGTGCAGGAAGGGCCTGACCGGCGGGCTTAGCAGATAAGCAAGGCGCGCATTGTCGCACAGTGGCAACGCGGGAGCGACCGCGCGCTGGAGATCGACGCGCGTTGCGTTAGACTGAGAGAGCCCACAAACGAGTCCACACAAGGAACGTGTCATGATTCGCGCCTTCGCCGCCAAAGAACCCAAGGGCCGCCTCGTCCCCTTCGAGTACGACCCGGGACCACTCAAGCCCGAGTACGTCGAGATCGCCGTGCAGGCCTGTGGGCTGTGCCATTCGGATCAATCGATGATCAACAACGAGTGGGGCAACAGCGCGTATCCGCTCGTTGCCGGCCACGAGGTCATCGGCAACGTCACCGCGGTCGGCGCCAACGTGAAGCAGGTGAAACTCGGCGATACCGTGGGCGTGGGCTGGCTCGCCGGTAGCTGCATGGTGTGCCACCAGTGCATGAGCGGCAATCACAACCTCTGCCCCAGCGGCGAACAGACCATCGTCGGGCGCCACGGCGGTTTTGCCGACAAGGTGCGCTGCAAGGCCGAGTGGGCGATACCGCTGCCTAAGGGGCTGGACGCGCGCAAGGCCGGCCCGCTATTTTGCGGCGGCATCACGGTGTTCAACCCGATCGTGCAGTTCAACGTGCGGCCGACGGAGCGCGTCGGCGTCGTCGGTATCGGCGGCCTCGGGCATCTGGCGCTGCAGTTCTTCAATAAATGGGGCTGCGAGGTGACGGCCTTCACCTCGAGTGACGACAAGCGCGACACCGCGCGCGGCCTCGGCGCGCACCACGTGGTGAACTCGCGCGATCCCAAACAAGTGGCGAAGATCGCGGGCTCGCTCGACTTCATCATCGTCGCGGTCGCGGTCGATCTCGATTGGGGCATGTATCTCTCGGCGTTGGCGCCGAAGGGCCGGCTGCACATCGTCGGTGCGATCCCTAACCCCATCCCCGTGCCTGCCTTCAGCCTCATTGTCGGGCAGCATGGCATCTCCGGCTCGCCGGTCGGCCCGCCCGCGATCTTGCGCACCATGCTCGACTTCTGCGCGCGCCACGCGATCGCGCCGGTGGTCGAGTATTTTCCGATGAGCCGCGTTAACGACGCGCTGGCGCACCTCGCCGCGGGCAAGGCGCGCTATCGCATCGTGCTGGAGAATGACTTCGCCTAAAGCGAGAGGTAAGCGAGAACTACCGTTCAGCAACCGGGTAGTTGTCGGTCAGGCACGACATCGCGGTTGACGACGTTTGTGGGATCGGAAATCAATTCTACGCGCACGCCTTTAAGCTCGATCCTGACCGGCATGTAGCCATGCTCGCTGGCAAACCAAAGTTGTTCGGATTTTCCCCCGAGGCGCTCGACCGCCACGGCTTTGACGGTGCTGGTTTGTATTTCCACCGCCTCGTCGCCGACGTTGCGTAGCCGCCGCTCTGTTATGCCTTTGCGATCCAGCAGTCGATAGACCTTTTCCGTATCGAACTTCCCATTGCGCAGATCGGTCATGATGCCGACGTGGAGCGACAACGGGTCCCATACCGGCCAGACTAAGCCAGTGATGCGCGCCGCGTCTCCGTCCGCGCGCGTCACGGTCGCGGTGTTGGTGTTCCAGTCGAAACGGCCGGTAAGATTTTTATCCGGGTTGTTTTTGTCCGTGTGTTTGTATTCGAGCGGATAGATGCGCCCGCCGCGGAGCTGCATGAGACTGCAGTCGTAAAACTCGTTGCGATAAAACAGCGCCGACGCCTTGCTGCGCATCGAGTACCTAATATGCATACCGGTGCGCTCAAGCGTGATGACGGTTTCCAGCTTGCCGACGGCGTACGGCCGACCGACGTAAGTGGCGGAGAACGGTTGGGGCAGCTCCAGCGCAACGGCTGGCGCGCTAATGCAAGCCATCGCCGCAAAAAGTATTGAGACCCGATACGCTTCCACTTTGTCGCTCCTGTCGTACGTTCGTCCGATATTACCCGATCACCGCATTATCGCCCGTCGCGGCGGCGCCCGCGCGTTGCTTAGGTGGAAAAACCAGGATAGCCGGCGACGGCTGATCTACTATTTAAGGACAAGGACGCACGGATCGCTTAAGGGTGGCGGGTGGATACGAACCGGGGCAGTGAGCGACGTGAAACGTTGCTGATCGTCGACGACAACGCCGGCACGCGCGAGGTGCTGGCGATCAAGCTCGGGCGCGAGGGCTATGCCGTTGCCGTCGCCGGCGACGCGCGTGAGGCGAGGCAGCACATCGCGAGCGGCGCGATCGGGTTGGTGTTGCTCGACGTACGTCTGCCCGATGCCAGCGGTATCGACCTGCTCGCCGAGCTACGCCAGTCGCACTCCGCGCTCGACCTGCCGGTGATCGTCATTTCGGGTATGGATCAAACCGCCGACGTCGTGTCCGCGCTACAACACGGCGCGAACGACTACGTCACCAAACCGTTCGACCTCTCCATTGTGCTGGCGCGCGTGCGCGCGCAACTGGCACTCAAGCACTTGAAGCAGGCGCACGACGGTTTTTTGCGCATCGCCAGCCACGACCTCAAGAAGCCGCTGGTGGTGATGCTGGATATCGCGCGCCAGATCCGCACCGACTATCCGGCCGGTAAGTCGGTCGACGACGGTATGGCATCGGCGGTTTCGATGCTGATCGAGTCGGGCGAGTTTATGCAGCAAATCATCGCCGACCTAGTCGAGCTGCGCGCGGTGCGCGATGGGCGCTTGCAGCTCGCGAAGCTCCCGACCGACCTCGGCGCCATCGTGCGTCAGGCGATCGCGCGCAACACCCCGTATGCGCAGAGCAAAGGCATTACGCTGCATATGCACTTTGAGCACCACCTGCCACACACCCGCGTCGACGATTCGCGGATCATGCAGGTGCTGGAGAATCTCATCGGCAACGCCATTAAATTCAGCCCGCGTGGCGCCGTCGTTACGGTGGCCACGGGCCGTGACGGCACCAAGCTCTTGTGCGAAGTGAGCGACACCGGCCCCGGCATTCCGGAACCCGAGATGCACCGGCTATTCACCGAGTACGCGCGCATCAGCAACCAACCGACCGGCGGCGAGAAAAGCACGGGTCTGGGTTTGGCGATAAGTCGTCAGTTGATACGCCTGCACGACGGCGAGATCGGCGCGTACAACAATCCGGGCGACGGATGCACGTTCTGGTTTCGGTTGCCAATCGCTTGAGCCGGCTGCCGCCGAAGCGCTAAGCACAACGAAGGTGCACTGCCACGACTTGGCGCAATCCCGGCGTCTAGTGGTCGCGCACCCAGATTCTCAGCTGCGCATCGCGAACTCGAAAGAACCGGCTCGGTCGTACGAAGTTCGGACCATGTTTGGTAGTGAGCTTTGTTTGAGTGCGGCTTCACGGTCGCGGCATCAATCCAAGGAAAGGACGAGTGAGTGAGCAACGCAAGGCCATACTGATCCGCTGTTGTGCCAACGATTTTCCAGATGCGCTCAATCTGTTCCAAGCGTTATCCAGTCTTAGCGCGCCGGTCTATTTCGTTTACGTGGGCGAGACATTACCGACCGGTGTTCCGCTGTCTGCCGCGCGGCGGATTATCTTACTCAATATCGACTTCCTGAAGCGCACTGGCCTCTATACGCCACGCTTGGATGTTCCGGCGCTGACGTGGCAATGCGGCGATCTGGCGCTGTACGCGGCGTACGAACGGGTGCAGGCCGATTATTTCTGGCTCATCGAGCCGGATGTGTACGCGTCGCCCGACCTCATGGCGAGGCTCTTTTCCGCGTCACTGCACGCGGCGTTCTACGCTCCTCTGCTGCGGCGCGAGTACGAGGGATGGTATTTCTACGCGGGCACGCGCAAATATTTTTCCGACGTCCGCACGTGCATGTTTTGTCTTGTAGCGATCCGTCGAGATCTATTACGAATACTGCAACAGCGGCGCGCCGAGATACTCGCGGCATGGTCCGACACGAATGAACCCGCGCAACTGCTGCCCAACGACGAGGCGTTCGTGTGCTCGTTTCTGTACGCCGAGGGGTACGCGTGCGCCGATCTCAACCGCCTCGGCCGCCTCTATACGAACCGCTCCATTCGCTTCAGCATGCCCGCCTCGCGCAAGGCGCTGGAACTCGGCGGCGGTGAGCGCGAACTCGTGTATCACCCCGTGTGCACGGGCGCTTTATTCGAACACAAATTTCGAGAACGCATCGCCACCTTCGGGGTTTCGTATACCACTGCGTACGACTTTCTAGTCGAGCGCGACGTACTACCGCTGGCGCCGGTTGCGGATCAGATGACTGTTGCCGGTTATCTTTTGTTTATCCAGCCGCGAGCCTTGTGGCGAAACGTTTTTTGGCGAACGCTCGACGTTGTGAAAAGGTCCCCCGGTTTGCTGCTCCATCATCTCGGCCGCGTGAAGCGACACGTACTTAAGCGCTTGCCCGATTCGTTCGTAAAGCGTCTGCCGTATCCGATCGGACTGCGACCCGCAGCGCAAGAAACGCCCGAAATGCTCGCCAATCACCGCTCGCGGTAATACATCCGCATCGCAAACGGCGCGAACACGGCGGTCAGGATCGCCGACGCGACCAGCACCCACGCCACATCGGCTACCGCCACGCCGCCGTGCATCAAGCCGCGCGACGCCGTCGCCAGGTGGCTCACGGGATTGACGGCCACCACTGTCTGCAGCCAACCTGGCATCGTCGCCGGGTCGACGAAGATGTTGCTCACGAACGTCAGCGGGAACAGGAACAAAAAGCTCGTCGTCATCACCGACTCGGGGCTGCGCACGAGAAAGCCGACGATGATCCATATCCACGACAGCGCGGAGGCGAACACCAGCATCAGCGCGATCGCCAGGATCACGCCGAGCGCACCGGCCTCGGGCCGGAAGCCCAAGATGAGGCCGACGATCATCACCACCACGCCAGCGAGCGAGTAGCGCGACAGATCGCCGAGCAGCGCGCCGACGATAGGCGCCGGCTGCCAGATCGGCAGCGAGCGGAAGCGGTCGAACAGGCCCTTTTGGATGTCGGTGTTAAGGCCGACGCCGGTGTACACCGTGAGGAACACGATCGTCTGCACCACGATGCCGGGCAGCAGGTATTGCAGATACGCCGCCGTCGAACCCGCGAGCGCGCCGCCGAAGAGATAGGTGAAGAGCACCGTCATCATGATCGGGAACACCATGACGTCGAACAACTGAAACGGCACGTGCTTGATCTTGAGCATCGCGCGCCAGCCGAGCGTCAGCACCGCCGACGCCGCGCTCGGCGGCCGCGGGCGTTCGCCGCGTGTAAAGGCGCGGTGCAGCGAGGAGTCGTTCATGCGGCCTCCTCGTGCTTGCGTTCCTCGGCGGCGTGCCCGGTGAGGGCGAAGAACACGTCGTCGAGACTCGGCTGCGCCAGCGCGAACTCGGCGACGGCGACGCCTTGTGCGGTGAGTGCGGCGAGCGCTTGCGGCACTTGTTCGTCGCGGCTCACCTTCGCGCTGAGCGCGACCGCATCGCCGTCAGCGTGCACATCGCCGAGCACCTGCGTTAACACCGCTTGCGCCGCAGCATGCTGCGCGCGATCCGCGACGCGCACGTGCAGCGTGCGCTGCCCACACGATTCCTTGAGCTCGCGGCTTGTGCCCTCGGCGATCAGACGCCCGTGATCGATCACCGCCAAGCGGTCGGCGAGCCGGTCCGCCTCCTCCAGATACTGCGTCGTGAGCAGCACCGTCGTGCCCTCGCCCGCGATCGCGCGCACGATGTCCCACACGTGATTGCGGCTGCGCGGATCGAGGCCCGTCGTCGGCTCATCCAAAAACAGCAGCTCGGCCCGCAGCACCAAGCTCGCCGCGATATCGAGCCGGCGCCGCATCCCGCCCGAGTACGCGCGCACCTGACGCCCCGCGGCCTCGGCGAGCCCGAACGCCTCCAGCAATTCTTTCG
>JBKHXU010000002.1:0-3995 GCA_046565865.1 Gammaproteobacteria bacterium
ACCACCGTAGCGCGTAAGGCTCCCCAGGCGCACATCCGCAACATCGGCAACGCGTACCGGCACGCCATGGCGCGTGGCCACGGTCACATTGCGTACGTCGTCCAAGGTTTGCAGTGCACCGATGGTACGTACCAGCAGGATTTCGTCGCCGCGGTTGGTGCGGTCGCCGCCGGCGTTACGGTTGCTCGCTTCGAGCGCCTTGACGAGTTCGTCGACAGCAATACCACGCGCCGCGAGCTTGCGGGGTTCGGGGGCCACCTCGAAGGCGCGCACTTGGCCGCCGAGTGAGTTCACATCGGCCACGCCGGCGACGGTGCGCAGACGCGGACGGATCACCCAATCCTGCACCGCGCGCAGCTCGGCATTCGAGAGTCCGCCGCCTTCGATACGATACATATACAGCTCGCTCAACGGCGTGGTGATTGGCGCGAGCCCCACCTCGGCGTTGGCCGGCAGACTGGCGCGCACCTGGTTGAGACGCTCGGCCACCTGGTTACGCGCCCAGTAGATGTCGGTGCCATCCTCGAAATCGATGACGATCACCGCGAGCGCGTACTTGGTGGTCGAACGCAGCACCGTCTGGCGCGGCAGGCCCTGCATCTCCATTTCGAGCGGGAAGGTGATGCGCGTCTCGACCTCGCTCGGCGCCATGCCCGGGGCCTTGGCGATCACCTGCACCTGCGGGCTGGTGATATCGGGGAAGGCGTCGATCGGAAGCGTGCGAAAGGCCCACACGCCTGCGGCCACGAGCACTGCGGCAAGCAGCAGCAGCATGAGCCGCTGCGTGAGCGAAAAACGAATGAGCGGCGCGATCATGGTGCGACCTCCGGCGCAGTCAGGGCGATGCCGGCGGCGAGCCGCAGCTCCGCCGCCTCCTGCCACGCCTCCTGCAACAGTTCGTGGTAACGGATCTCGGCATCGAAGAAGGTGTCGTACGCGTCCACCAACGCGAGGACGTTCTGCTCTCCGGTCTCGAAACCCCGGCGCGCGAGATCGAGCATGCGACGCGCCGGTCCGAGCAGGCGCCCGCGGTAACGTTCTGCCTGCTCGATCAGATGACCCAGGTGCAACCGGCCCTGGCGCAGGCGTGCCTCGAGATCCCGGCGCTGCGCCGCGCGGCGTTCGCGCGCCTGGTCGGTCTCGGCGACTGCGCGCGCCACGTTGCCGGCCTGCGTATCCCACAACGGCACCTGCACGCTCAGCATCACGCCGCTGTAGTCGCGCTCCTCCCCGGCCAGAAAATCGCGCTCGCGGAAAACACCGATCCTCGGGTCGGCGTAGCGTTGGGCGCGCGCCACGTCAATGCCCGCGCGCGCGGCGGCGATGTCGTAGTCGCTCGCTTCGAGCACCGGATGCCTATCGAGACGCTCGAGCAGCGCCTCCAGCGGCGCCGGCGTCTCGGCTGGAACGAGCGCTGCAACCTTTGGTTCGCTGTCCGGGGGGAGCGCCAACAGGGCGCGGAACTGCGCCGCGGCCTCGCTGTATTTGCCTTCGGCAAAGGCGGCCTCCTGTTCCGCCGCCTCGCGCAGGATGGAAAGCCGCGCGCGCTCGAGCGGGGTGAGATAGCGCACGATGCGATCGCCCCGGCGTGCGGTCTTGGACTCGAGACCGGCGACGAACGCGACCCGCCGCTCGGCGAGCGTCAACCGTGCTTGTGCGAGCTGCAGCGCGTGGAAGATGTGCGCCGCCTCCACCTCGCGCGCCAGGCGCGCACTCCGCAGGCCTTCGCGCGCCGACGACAGCTGCGCCGCCGCCTGCGCGCGCTGAGGCGCGAGGCGCGTGAGCGCCAGCGGCTGCGTTACCGCAACCTGCGTGAGATCGGTCCCGCCGCTGCCGTCTTCGATGCCGAGCTTCTGGTCGGCGCGCAGGTCGATAGAGGGGTTGGGCCACGCACCCGCCTGCTTCCGCGCGCCCTCGCGCGCGGCCACCTCGGCCTCGGCCTCGCGGATCTCGGGCGCCACGGCGAGGGCCTGGCGCACGGCCGCATCCAGCGTCCAGATCGGCGCCTCCGCCGCGGACGCGTCGTGCACCTTGAGAAACAACAGACCGAGGAAAACCAGCCCGGCCAAAGCGGGCGTGACCGTAGTACGGAACACCGGGCACTCCTTTGTCCTGCCGCCCCGCGGGCGGCAGAAGCATAAATCGCAACGGAAACCTGCGGGCACAGACGACGCCTGAGCGTCGCACGCGCCACACGGAATGAACTGCGAGGAGAGAGGCTAGACGGGGGGAGCGCGCAGCGGCGGCGTTCGAACGTGACCGCCCGGTGCGGGATGGAAGAACCGTCCCGGCCGCCACGGGACACGGCCTGTGACCGCGAGCGTGACCAGCAGCAGTACGGCAACGATGGGAAGAACGACACTGTCCGCGTGCGCGGTCTTGATTTTCAGGATGGCGGGCTTGGCAAGTCCGATCTCATCGTCCGGGTCGTGGCCCGAGTCGGTGGGCATGCCGCCGACGTGCAACTCGACCGCATGGTCATGACCGTGGAGCGCCTCGTGATCCGTAAACGTGTGGACGTGGACCCTGAGCCCCTGCATCAGCAGGAGCGTGAGCACGACGCACCAGATTAGCAGGCGGTCACGCGAGAAACGAAGCAGGCGGGCACCAAACATACCGGGAGTCTACGCGATTCCCGGCACGACCGACAAGGGAAATGGCTTTCGCGTTGACGGAGTCAACGAAACGGAAAGGTGGGTTGCGGCTCGCCCATTGGCGAACCATATTGCAGGTCCTGTAGCAGGCTCCTTGCCTGCGCTACCGACGTGGTGACGGCAACTTCCATGTTTTGACAACACGGCCTCTTGTCTGCTCGTTCAGCAAACGAAGGCCACATGCGGCCATCATCACGACGCTTGCGCGTCGACGCGCGCCGACTACAGCCGGGAAACAAGGGCCGCGCGAAGGAGGTGTTCGCGCAGCTGCCGTATGCATGCAATGCACGATGCACGAATTTCGTCAGATGCACTCGCTCGCGGAATGCCCGGCCTGCCGGACCTGCGAAAAATCTAAACAGCCGCAAGACCATGTGCCTGTTGATGTACCCCGCGCGCCGCTCGAAACTGCGGGGGCGGTCTCCCTGGCGACCGCCTGCCTAGAGGCGTGCCTCGAACTTCGCCTTGTCCAGACGCCGGCGCTCACTACCATCGTCAATGTGGAAGCTCCCACAGCTGCTCGCTCGCGCCGGAACTCCTCTACACGGGGGTCAACAACCTCGAGCTTCGGTTCCGGCTGCTTTCTTATCGGACGGCCGATTGACCGACTTCGGCGAGAAGCAGAACACCATCCCGTCGAGTTGCGCGTGCGCTACTATTTCGACTCGGTTCTTCGCGACCGCTCTTGGCTATCGTGTGTTAATCGCGGCATGTGTAACCAGTATAAGGTTCGAACCGGTTTAAGGTAACTCGTTGTTATCCTATAGATACTTGGCGTCCCCACGGGGATTCGAACTCTATACTGGTTGCCTCAGTCTTCCCTGGGCCGCCTGATAGCCCTCCTAGCCTTTCTGTGGTGATCCGCTGAGACTCTCCATCATCGGCGGAAGCGGGGCGTCCACGATTCGATCAGCGAATCTTCCTCGTCCTCCTCTTCCTCACCCGGCAGATCAGGCGAGTGGAGCACGGTCAACGTCTTGCCGTAGCTGCCAAGGCCCACAACATCTTCGCGCACTTCCACTTCGTGTCGTCCTCCGAACCAATCCTGCAGATTCGACGAGCCCTCGTCACGCTCGGCCCGTGCCACGCGGTCCGCGTCTTGGTTGAATTGATACGTTAATGTTTCCCGTGAAAGCGCTTCACGCTTGCGAATCCAGTCCAGTCCCTCCACAGCTTTGAGGGCGTCAGACATGAAGCAATAGTTGATTTGCTTTCCCGTGCTGATGACTATCGCCATTGGAGTGTCGGTACACTGGGCGTAGCGAATCGAGGTGGCTTCCAGGGATGTTCGGCACAGCCGCGCAAGGTGTTCAATGGCAGCGAAGCCTTCGCCTGCCGTCC
>JBKHXU010000003.1:0-2020 GCA_046565865.1 Gammaproteobacteria bacterium
GCATGTTGCCGATGAGGTGCATCCAGCCACCGTGCAGGAACATCGACGAGAACACCGTAAGCGTCGGCGGGATGCGAAAGAACTCGGGCGGGAGCGTTTCATTTCCGAGCAGCGTCGCCGGGATCACGCCGAGGCTGTAGACCGCGACCTGGAATCCGCGCTCGCCGAGCGAGATTTGCCACAGAAATATGACGCAGCACGCGACGATGAATGTGATCGTGAGGATCGGCGCGCCGCGGGTCGGGAGGTCGTCGCGTAGCGGGATCATGGCGTTGGCGGCAGCAGCGGCAGCGGGTCTTGGCGGTATAGGTCGCGCAATGCGTCGTACACCGCCGGATAGTCCTCGTGCAGCAGCGACGGCGCGGTGAAGAAGGTCTCGGTCGCGACCGCGAAAAATTCGGCGGGGTCGGTGCCGGCGTAGGGGTCGAGCCGGGTCTCGCGCCCGGCATCGAGCTCATGGCCGAGGTGCGCGTAGGCCTCCGTGAAGGCGGCGGTCCAGCGCACAGACAGCGGCGCCGGCAGCGGCGGAAACCCGTCGGCCGGGCCGTTTAGCATGTCGAGCTTATGCGCGCATTCGTGAATGACGAGATCGCGATCATACGCCTCGCACTCCTCAACGATCGTGCCCCATGACAACACCAGCGGCCCCTGCGTTAGCGACTCACCGCAAAGATCGCGCGCCGCGCGATGCACCACGCCGGCTTCGTCCATGTACTCCTCCTGTACCCGAAAGTCCGTGGGATAGACCACGATACCACTCCAGCCGCGGTAGTAGTCGAGGCCGAGCTTAAGAATCGGGATGCACGCCTTGAGTGCGATGACGACGCGCGCGGTTTCATCTGGCACGAAATCGGCCGCGCCATCGAAGCGCTTCTCGAGCAGGAACAGCGTCGCCAACTCGCGCAGCTTTTCGGTCTCATCGCGCGGCAGCGTGCTGGCATAGGCGCTGTAGCGCAACGCCTCGCCCCATAACGCGGATGGAATCGCATGGCGACGCAGGCGCCATTGCCGGTAACGCGTGACCGCGCGGCCGAGCATCGGCGTCGGTCAGTCGCCCCGCAGATACTTCACGGCGAGTTGTTTGCCGGCCTCGACGGCGGGCTGATCGAGCGGGTTGATGCCGTACAGCAATCCGGCATACACGGTCGCGCGCTGATAAAGATCGATCAGCTCGCCGACGGCGTGCGCATCGAGCCGCGGCAGCGTGAGCGTTAGGTTCGGATGGCCGTAGTCGCTGATGACCTGGCGCGTGGCCTTGAACTCGGCGGCGATGACATCGTTCAGCGTTTTGCCGCGCAGATACGGGAACGTGGCTTGTTCTGTCGGCGATAGCGGGATCGGTACACGTTGGCTCCATTCGGTGAGCGCAATGAAGCTGAACACCTTGTCGTGCCGCGATTCCAAATACATCTGTAGCTGGCTGTGCTGATCGACGGCGCCGAGCGCCGGCACCGGCAGCGTCCCGGCCGGGGTGCCGTTGGCGTCGCGCTTGCCGAGCGACTCGGCCCAAAGCTGCCGATACCAGTCGCCGAACAAGCGCAGCGCATGCACGTACGGCATCAGGATCGACAGCCGTTTGGCCTTCTGCGTATCAAGGGCGTAAAACGCGGCCGCCATTTCGAGCGCCGGGTTGGTCGCGGCATCGGCGCCGGCGCAGCGTTCGGCGTTGGCGCGCGCGCCCTCGAGCAGCGCGCGAATGTCGACACCGACGACCGCGAGCGGCAACAGTCCGACGGCGGAAAGCACCGAGTAGCGCCCGCCGACATTGGGCGGGACCGGTAGCGTGGCCAGTTTTTCCTGGTTGGCCAGCGCCCGCAGCCAGCCGGCTTTCGGGTCGGTCACGACCCACTGGTGGCGTTGCGAATCGGCGCCGAGACGTTGTGCCAGCCACTCGCGAATGACGAGGTATTGTGTTGCCGTCTCCAGCGTACCACCCGATTTGCTGACGGCGATGACACCGGTGTCTGCGGGTGACAGGCGCGCAAGCAAGTCGTGCAAGTAATCAGGATCGATATTGTCG
>JBKHXU010000004.1:0-6130 GCA_046565865.1 Gammaproteobacteria bacterium
CAGCAATACCGCCCACCGTGCCCGTCCGTTGCTCATACCGCCGCTTCGTGGAAAAATCGGACGCATATTACAAGGAAAAGGATTGCGCTGCGCCGGGGCAAGCCGGAGAAGTCACGAACACACTTAACGTGTGTTCGTGCCGGCGAACGCCCGGCCACGGACGGCCGGGCTGGGGGCGAGACGACGCGATGAAGTAACGCCAAGGACGGCAGGCACAACGCTGAGATTGCAACGACGATCGTGTTTTAGTCTGCGAACCAATGCCTCTGGACACCAGCTTTCATCGGCGACTATGGCTCTATATGGGCCTTGGATTCCTGTCGTATGTGGTCTTTCTGGTGGCGTTCCTGCCCGCGGGCTGGCTCGCGTGGGGTGCGACCACACTCAGCCAAGGCACGGTTCACATCGGCACACCGCAGGGCACCGTATGGAGCGGCCGCGGCGAATTGCAGATCCACGGCGCGCTCGGGGCGCAGTCACTCGGTGATTTGCGCTGGCGCGTTAACCCTTTGTGGCTGCCGTTGGGCCGGCTGCAGGTGAAACTTCGCGGGCTGGGATCGGGCGACGGCGAGGCCGAATTGCAGGTCGGAGGCGAACACATGCGAATCGAATCGTTGCGCGCCACGTTACCGGTACAGATCGCTGGGTTGGTTTATGCCCCCGCCAGCTTCTTTGCCCCGACCGGGCAACTGCAATTGGACGTACCGCAGCTTGAGGTCAACGCGAGCGGCTTGCATGGCAACGCCACTGTGCTCTGGCGCGGCGCCGGCGGACGCTTCACCGGCGATACGAGCCTTGGCGACTATCGCATCGAGATCGACGGCCGCGGCGAAACCGCTGCCATCACGCTCAGCACCGTGAGCGGTCGGCTGGAACTTGCGGGCACGGGCCAGTGGCGCGTGGCCGGTGACGGCAATCTCCGCTTCACCGGCCACGCCGTTGCCAGGTCGGACGCGGCCCAGCTCGAACCCTTACTGAATGCCCTCGGCCGTGACCAAGGCGGCGGGCGTCGTCCTATCACCTTCGCCAGTCGCGTTCCGCTGGTGGAGCTACTCGGCTTACGCACCGGCGGATGATTCCGCTAGCCGCTCACCGCTCGTTGCGTCAACTGCGGGAAGCGCACACGCAACATCTCGGCGACCGCCTGCGCGGCGCGCACGTCTGCATCCTGCCGCAGCGCCGCGTGCATGGCACGCATTTCTTGCATCACCGATTCGGCGTGCCGGCGGTGCGCGAGGTAGTACTCCACGGCGGCGCCCAACTTTTCCGGCACGGCATCGTCCTGCAGTAATTCCGGCACCAATGCCCGGCCCGCGAGGTTGTTGGGGAGCGAGTACAGCTTGACGTGCGAGAACAGTCGGATCAGAAGCGCCGATAGCGCCGATACTTTGTACGTCACGACCATCAGTTTGCGCAGCAACGCCGCTTCCAGTGTCGCGGTGCCGGACGCCAGCAAGGCAACGTCGCTGGCCGCGAGCGCCTCGCGCGAGTGACCGGTGAGCAATGTCAGCGGTACGTCGCGCGCGCCTTGCCGGTCGAGGGCCGCCTCGAACAGCGCGCGCGTTTCAAGATTCACGAACGGCGCCACGAAATGCATCGTCGGCTGACGCCGGTGCAACCACTGCGCGGTTTGGACGAAAAGATCGGCGTGCCGGTACAGCTCATTGATGCGGCTGCCGGGCAACAGCGCGACCAGCGTGCGCTCGCGCGGCAGATTCAACAGATCGCGGTACTCCGCCGGATCGTAATCGTCGGGAATCTGGTCGGCCAGCGGGTGACCGACGAAGGTCACGGGCACGCCGTGCGTCTCGTAGTACTTCGCCTCGAACGGAAACAACGTCAACATGCGGTCGACCGCGCGCTTGATGCGGCGCAGCCGATAGCCGCGCCAGGCCCAAACCGTCGGGCTCACGTAGTGCACCGTCGGCACACCGGCGGCGCGCAGTCTCTCTTCCAGCACGAGATTGAAATCCGGCACGTCGACGCCGATAAAAAGATCGGGCGGTGCCGCACTAAACCGTTCGACGAGCGCCCGCCGAATCGCCAAGATGGAGCGATATTTGCGCACCGCCTCGAAACCGATCAGCGACAGCTGTTCCATGGGATACAGGCTGACGCATCCCTGCGCCTGCATGCGTGGGCCGCCGATGCCTTCGAAGGCGACTGGTCCCACGCGCTTCGTGAGTTCGCGCATGAGCCCGGCGCCGAGCAGGTCGCCGGATGTCTCGCCGGCGACGATACCGATGCGGATGGGACCCGGGACGTTCATGTCTTTGGTCATTCGTGGGTAGTAAACAATCGGAACGTCAGCCGGACGCGCCTATCGCATCGGCAACGCATCGCGCGTCAGCGGATAATGCCGCGCTCGGATTCGCGAATAAACGTCGTCAACTGCGTCAGCTCGGGATGCGCGCGAGCCATCGTATCGATTTCTGCCAGCGCCTGCTCCAGCAGCAAACCCGACTTGTACAGCGTTTTATACGCACGCCTGATCGCGGCGATGCCGGCTTCGCCAAAACCACGGCGTCTGAGCCCACGCACGTTGATGCCGTGCGGCGCGGCACTGTTGCCGCCCGCGGTAACGAACGGCGGCACATCTTTGAACAGCACGGTATTCACCGCAGTCATGCAATAGGCGCCGATGCGGCAAAACTGGTGCACCAGCGTGAAACCGCCCAACACCGCATAGTCGCCGATATGAACGTGGCCGGCGAGGCTCGCCGCATTGGCGAACACGGTGTGGTTCCCGATGCGGCAATCGTGGGCGATGTGGCTATAGGCCATGATGAAGTTGTCGTTGCCGATCTGGGTGAGACCGCCGCCCGCGACCGTGCCGCGGTTGAACGTACAGTACTCGCGCACCACGTTGCGTTCGCCGATCTCAAGCCGTGTCGGCTCGCCCTTGTAGCCGGTGTGCTGCGGCGCATCGCCGAGCGAACAGAATTGATAGACGCGGGAATCGGCGCCGATGCGCGTCGGGCCGTTGATGACGACATGCGGTCCGATCCAGCAGCGATCGCCGATTTCGACGTCGGCGCCGATGATGGAATACGCCCCGACCTGCACGTCCTTGCCCAGACGCGCGCGTGGATCGATGATCGCTTGCGGGTGAATCATCAGATGCCTTTATACGTACACATCAGCTCGGCGCTCGCGACCTCCTCGCCGTCGACGGTGACACTGGCATCGAATAGCCAGATGCCGCGCATCTTGCGTTTGATCGCCACCTCGATACGCAGCTGATCGCCCGGGCTCACCGGCCGCTTGAAGCGCGCCTTGTCGATGCCGAGGAAGTAGTACACCGAGTCGTCCTGCGGCAACTTGCCGAGCGTTTTCATGGACAACACGGCGCATGCCTGCGCCATCGCCTCCAAAATCAACACACCCGGCATTACCGGATGGTGCGGAAAATGCCCGGGGAAAAACGGTTCGTTGATGCTGACGTTTTTGACCGCCGTCAACGACTCGTCCGCTTTCCAATCGAGCACGCGATCGATCATGACAAACGGGAATCGGTGCGGCAGGTGGCGCAACACCTCGTGGATGTCCATCGAATTCAAGTTTCTCGCTCTCCGATCAATGCTTCGATTTTTTGTTCGAGCTGGCGCAGCCGCCGCGCCAGGTCGTCCAGCTGATGAATCCGGACCGAATTGCGCCGCCACTGCTCCAGCGGTTCGGCCTTGATGCCGGAACCATAGGCGCCGGCATGCGTGATCGACTTCGTCACCAGCGACTTGGCCATGATCTGCACGTCGTCGGCGATGCGCAGGTGACCGGCGATGCCGACCTGCCCGCCGATCGCGCAGCGGCGGCCGATGGTGACGCTGCCGGCGATGCCGGTGCAGGCCGCGATCGCAGTATGCGCGCCGATGCGCACGTTGTGTGCGATCTGGATCAGGTTGTCCAACTTCACACCGTCCTCGATCACGGTGTCGCTCAGCGTACCACGGTCGATGGTGGTATTGGCGCCGACCTCCACCTGATCCCCCAGTACCGCGCGCCCCAGCTGCGGTATCTTGACCCAGCGTTCGCCGTCCTTAGCGAACCCGAATCCGTCGGCGCCGATCACGGCGCCCGGATGGATCAGACACTCGGCGCCAACCACGCAATCGGCGGCGACGACGACCCGCGCGGCCAGGCGCGAGCGCGCGCCGACGACCGCATTGCGGCCGATCGCGCACCCGGGGCCGATGGCGGCGTATTCGCCGATGCTGGCGCCGGTCTCGATCACCACGTACGCATCGATCTGCGCCGTCGGCGCGATACGCGCGCCCGCCTCCACCACCGCCGACGGATGCACCCCGGGAAACGTCACCGCCGACGGATGCAGCAGCGTTGCCGCTTGCGCGAACCTAAGCTGCGGATCATCCACCACGATCGCGTTGCCGCGGAAATGCTCGGCATCCGCCGCGCGCAACAACACCGCGCCGGCGGCGGTGTGGCGCAAGAGTTCGCGATACTTGGGATCGGCGACGAAGGCCAGCTGCTGCGCGCCGGCGCGATCGAGCGGGGCGACGCCGGTGATCTCGTGCGCGCCGTCGCCGCGCACGCTGCCGTGCAGCTGTCGAGCAAGGTCGGCGACGGTGAGGCCCATGCGGGCTACTTCTTTCCGAGCTTCTTCAGAATCTTGTCGGTCAGGTCAACCTTCTTGCTCGCGTAAATCGTGCCTTCGTGCAAGATGAGGTCGTAGTTCTCTTGCTTGGCGATCTCGACGATCGCCTTGTAGACTACCTTTTGCAGCGCCGACAGCTCTTCGTTGCGGCGCAAGTTGTAATCTTCGCGGAACTCCTGCGTCGCACGCCGCAAGTCGCGCTTGAGCACGACGATCTCGTGTTCCTTGGCGCGCCGGTCGGGATCCTTCAGCAGCAGCGCGTTTTTCTCCAGTTCGTCTTCGAGATTCTTGATCTTGGCCTGCATCGCGACCAGTTTTTTGTCGCGTGGGCCGAACTCGGATTCGAGTTTTTTGAGCGCCGCCTCCCCTTGCGGGGCTTCCTCAATGACCTTGACGGCGTTGACGTAGCCGACCTTGAGGTTCTGCGCCTGGGCCGCCGACGCCATGCCAAGCGCGGCGGCCACGGCCAGGCCGGCGACGATCCGGCGTATGGCACTCGACATTCTAACTATCGCGGTCATCGGAACGGCACACCCAATGTGAACTGGAACCCCTCGGGTTTGTCGTCCGGCTTGGCGTTCAGTGGCGAGGCCAGGCTGAAGCTCAACGGACCCACGGGGGAAAACCAATTAAACGCCAAACCCGCCGAATAGCGCAACTCTCCAAGATCGAATTTATCGCGCCGCAACTGCCCGTCGGTTCTCGTATAGCCGTAAACCATGCCGCCGTCGACGAACAGACCCATGCGCAGCGATTTGTTGTCGGCCGCGCCCGGCACCGGGAACAGCAGTTCCGCGCTTACCAGCGCTCGGCGGTCACCGCCGATGGGGTTCTGCGAATTCTGATCGACAGGGCCGAGAGAGCGCGATTCATAACCTCGCACGGTGCTCGAGCCACCGGCGAAGTAGTTCTTGAAGAACGGCAGCTGATCTGTGTCGCCATAACCGTTGCCGTAGCCGATTTCGCCACGCAGCTTGAAGCTCATGGTCTCCGTAATCGGCCAGTAGCGGCCGGCGATGTAAGTGAGCTTATAGTACTCGATGTCGCTGCCCGGCACCGAGACTTCGGCGCTGATCCGTTGCAGACCGCCGCGCGTCGGAAACAATGTGCTATCGAGGCTGTCGCTCGACCAGCTGAGCGTCGATTTCAGCAGCTTGACCGGTGACCCTTCGCGCGCCACAAAATCCTGCGCCACCTGCGCGCTCGTGCTGGTGGTTTCGATTTCAATGCTTTCGGCGTCGACGCCGAGATTCAGACGGTTGGTCTCGCTCAGCGGAAACCCATAGAACACGCCGCCACCCACCGTTTTCGTGTCGTACGCGGCGACATCGAGCTCGCCCGCCTCCACCGCCGTCGAGAACAAACTGAAACCGCGGCTGATTCCCTCCGGCGTATAGTATGGATTGACATAACGCACGCTGAAGTTGGTGGTTGCCGAACTGTTGTCGAACCGCGCCGACAACTCCTTACCGGTACCGAACAGATTGCTCTGGGTGATACTGGCGTTGACCAGCACGC
>JBKHXU010000005.1:0-5236 GCA_046565865.1 Gammaproteobacteria bacterium
TACATCGATGAAAATGAAACCCCGCATACCTGGGGTGCCGACGCCATGATCGACCGACCCTTGGACGTTCTCGATTGGCTCGACCGCCGGTCGGAGGTGATATATGACCGCGGGTAGTCTCGGCTGGATACTTATTATATGCGCGACGGCTGTGATCGCGGCCGGCATCGGCTGGCTCGCCGCCACGGTGCGCCATCAGCGCCGCGTGACCGAACTCACTACGACACTGGAGATAGAGCGTGCCGCCGCGACGGCCAAGGTCGGCGAGCTCGAAAAGAACTTCGCATTACTATCGCAGCAGGCGCTGCGTGAGAACAACCAGACGTTTCTGCAGTTGGCGCAGGAATCGCTCAAGCAGTTTCATCTGCAAGGCAAGAACGAACTCGAGAACCGCGAGAAGGCGGTCGAGAATCTGGTCAAGCCGATTCGCGAGGCGCTGGAAAAAACCGAGCAGCAAATCCGCGCGATCGAGCACGAGCGGCGCCAGGCGTACGGCGCACTGACGCAACACTTGGAGCTCATGGCGCAGACACAACAGCTGCTCCACGGCGAGACGCGCAATCTGGTGCAGGCGCTGCGCCGCCCCGAGGTGCGCGGTCAATGGGGCGAGCTGACGCTGAAACGCCTGGCGGAGCTCGCCGGCATGGTCGAGCACTGCGACTTCTACGAACAGGAACACATCGACACCGACGACGGTCGCCGGCGCCCGGACATGATCGTGCGCCTGCCCGACGGGCGCGAGATCGTGGTCGACGTGAAGACACCGCTCGATGCGTATCTCAACGCGATCGAAGCCCCCGACGACGCAACGCGGCGTGCGCATCTCGAAAGCCATGCGCGCAAGGTGCGCGAGCGCGTGAAGGACCTCGCCGGCAAGGCGTATTGGGCGCAGTTTCCGAAGGCGCCCGACTTCGTGGTTCTGTTCATCCCCGGCGATCAGTTCCTGGCGGCGGCACTCGATATCGACCGCACGCTACTCGAAGACGCGCTGCGCAACCGCATCATGCTGACGACACCGACGAGCTTCGTCGCATTGTTGCGCGCGGTCGCCTTCGGCTGGCGCCAGGAACAACTGGCGGAAAACGCGGAACGCATCCGCGAGGTCGGCGAAGAGCTGTACCGGCGGCTCGCGACCTTCGGTGAACATCTGTCCAAGGTTGGGCGCGGTCTTGAAACCGCGGTCGAAAACTACAACCGCGCCGTCGGATCGTATGAGTCCAAACTCATACCTGGCGCGCGGCGCTTTTCTGAGCTTGGCGTCAACCCGCCGCGCGAGCTGGAGCAGCCGACCGCGGTCGAACCGACCTTGCGTCGGCTGCAAGGGGGGGAATAAGGCCCGTCGCCTACGTCTCTCCCAGCGGCGCGCGGCTCGGGTTCGCCATGCGCGCATTCACGGTCCGGGCAAGCGTTGGCCGGAATGCTATAGTGAAAGACGCATAGTTAATTGAAGTAGTCGGTATGAGCCAACGCGGAAATCACGACGCCCTGCCCTCGATCCTGCTGGTCGAGGACTCGCAGACCACCCGGGCATTACTGTCAAAGTATCTCACCGGTTCCTACCGCCTGATCCATGCCAAAGACGGGGCCGAGGCATGGGAACTGCTGGAACAGCGCACCGACATCGACCTCGTCATTACCGACATCAACATGCCGCGCCTGACCGGGCATCAGCTGCTGGTCAAGATCCGTAAATCGGACGAACCGCGCTTCAAGAATCTGCCGGTGATCGTGATGACGACCACCGACGATAACGTCGACCGCAATCTCGCGTTCCTGAATGGCGCCAACGATTTCCTGACCAAGCCGGTCGACGAGATCGAGCTGCAGGCGCGCGTGAACGTGCACTACAAGCTGGCGCATACGATCCGCGAACTCGAAGCGAGTCGACGACTGCTCGCGGAGCAAGCGACCACCGATCCGATGACACATCTCAAAAATCGGCGCGCGTTTTTCGAGAACGGCACCAAGCAAATCGCCATGGCACGGCGCTACGGCACCGATGTCTCGATCATTGTCGCGGATGTCGATCACTTCAAAAAGGTCAACGACACCTACGGCCATCAGGCGGGCGACGAGGCATTGATCGCCGTTTCACGCGTTTTGACCGGACTCACGCGCACGGAAGACACCGTCGCGCGCATCGGCGGCGAGGAGTTCGCGGTGTTGTTGCCCGACACCAACCGTCTCGGCGCCGCGGTGCTCGCCGAGCGCATGCGCAACGCCGTCGAGCGCGAGCGCTTCGCGTTCGGCGACAAGGTGGTGCCGCTTACGATCAGCATCGGCGTCGCCTCGTTCGCGGTGGAATTGGTCGACTCGGTGGATCAACTGCTCAGCATCGCCGACCAGCGCCTCTATCTCGCCAAACGCAACGGCCGCAATCGCATCTGCGTCAACAATGAGGGTAAGTCGTCTTACGCCTCGTAACCTGGGTGTCTTCCAGTCATTGCTTATCTGCCTACCCGCGCGAATGGACCATAGTCCGTTCCGCTGATTACAATCTGTCCACACCATGCCATCTCGCTTCCGTTCCATGAAAACGCGCGCGCAATCGCGTCTTCAACCGTTGTCCGTTGCGCCGTGCATGCGCGACGCCACTAGTACGTGAAGACCGTCGTCGTCGGCGGCGGTTGGGCCGGCTTGGCGGCGGCCGTGGAACTTGCACGCCATGGCGTACCGGTGACCGTGCTCGAAGCCGCGCGTCAACTCGGCGGGCGGGCGCGCGCGGTGCGCTTCGGGCCGTACCACGTCGACAACGGCCAACACATCTTGCTCGGCGCGTTTCACTCCGTGCTCGCGCTGCTCGACATCATCGGCGTCTCCGAACCGACCGTGTTTCGGCGTCACCCGCTGCTGCTCACGCTCATCGGTCAGCGCCATCGGCGCCTGGAGATCAAGGCCGATCACTTGCCGTCGCCGCTGCATCTGGCCTTGGGGCTGCTGCGCACGCGCGGATTGAGCCTGCATTCGCGCATCGCCGCGCTGCGATTGCTGCGCGCGGTGCGGCGTCGCGACTTCGCCATCGACACGGACATCTCGGTCGCGCAGTTTCTGGAGTCGCACCGCCAACCGCCGGAGGCGATGTGGATGCTGTGGCGGCCGTTGTGCCTCGCGGCCTTGAATGCGCCGCCGGCCAGCGCCTCGACGCGTCTGTTCTTGCGCGTGTTGCGCGACGGCTTCTTCACCAGGCGACGCAACTCCGACATGTTGTTACCGATCCTCGATCTGTCGGCGTGCCTGCCGGATCCGGCGACGGACTACATCGAGACCCGCAGCGGCGGCGTGCGTCTCGGCGCGCGCGTGCAGGGCTTACATATCGACAATGGCGCAATCACCGGCGTCGAGTTGAAAAACGAAGTCATTGCCGCCGATCACGTCATACTCGCCCTGCCGCCGGACGCGTCCGCCACGTTGTTGCACGGTCACGAGCCGTTGGCGCCGCTCGCGCAATCGATCGGCCAGCTGAAGTCGCACCCCATCTGCACCGTGTATCTGCGCTACCCCGAATCGATCGGCCTCGACCGCGATTTCGTCGGCCTGCTCGAAACCACCGCACACTGGTTGTTCGACCGCGGGCGTCTCACTGGCGATCACGGATTGCTCGCTGCCGTAGTGTGCGGACCGGGCCCGCACATGCGGCTGACAAATACTGAGCTCATTGAGCAAATCGTGCGCGAGTTGAGCGAGCTTTTCCCCGCGTGGCCGCGGCCGCTCGACGCGAAGCTCGTGCGCGAGCGGCAGGCGACGCTGGCACCGCTGCCGGACGTGGATCGTCTGCGCCCGGCGCACGCGACACCCGTGAAAGGCCTGTGGCTCGCCGGCGATTACACGGCGGCGGCGTATCCGAGCAATTTGGAAGGCGCGGTGCGCAGCGGGCTGGTATGCGCGCGCTGGGTTTTGCGGCACACTGCCGGCGATCTGCAACCGCATCTCTGATCCGGAGTCGCATGCCCATACCTCGTCTCGCCCCCAACGCACTCGCCGAGCGCGTCGTGCTCCTCACCGGCGCCAACGGCGGCATCGGCCGCCCGCTGGCGCTCGCGGCGGCGCGGCTCGGCGCGCATGTCGTGCTGCTCGGTCGCAACCAAAAAAAGTTGGAGCGCGTCTACGACGAGATCGAACAGCAAGGTTATCCGCGCCCGGCGCTGCTACCGTTCGATCTCGAGACCACCGATCCCAGCGCCTACAAGGCGGTCGCGCGCACGCTCGAAGACGAGTTCGGCCGCCTCGACGGCCTGGTGCATTGCGCCGCCACGCTCGGCACGCTGACGCCGATCGAACACTACGATCTTGGCACGTGGCAGCGCGTGCTCACGGTCAATCTCACGAGCGCGTTCCTGCTCACGCGCGCGTGCCTGCCGCTGCTGAAACAATCGAAAGATGCGGCCGTCGTCTTCAGCAGCGCCGACGTCGGCCGCCGCGGGCGCGCGTACTGGGGTGCTTACGGTGTCGCCGCATTCGGCGTCGAAGGCATGGCGCAGGTGTTGGCGGACGAGGTCGCGAGCAACACCGCGATCCGCGTGTATACACTCGACCCCGGCCCGACGCGCTCGACGCTGCGCACTCAGGCCTATCCCGCGGAGAACCCGGTGTCGGTGCCGCCGCCGGAGGACGTGGTCGATGCCTATCTATATTTGTTGAGTCCGGACAGCCGCGCCTATGCCGGACAAGCATTAACGGCGCGCGCACTGCTGGCCGACGTCTGAACACCCTACCAAAGGAGCCACCATGCACCGCTACCTTTCCGCCCTCTCCGTCGTTGTTGCCTTGGCGCCCGCGTACGCAAACGCGGCCCCGAAGATGAACGAAGGCGAGTGGCAGTTCGAGATGCAAATGCAAATGAAAGGCGCGCCGGTGAACCTGCCGCCGATGCGCTTCAGCAACTGCATGAAACCGGGCGATCTCGTACCGAAACCGGATCAGCCGCAAAGCGAATGCCGCAAGTCCGACGAAAAGGTCTCGGGTAACAACGTGTCCTGGACCATGCGCTGCACCCACCAAAATACCGAAGTGGAGATGCGCGGCAACGCCACCTTCAACGGCGATACTATGAGCGGCAGCATGGATCAAACGATGAAGTCGGGCGGCAAGGTGCAAATGACGAATTCGGGCAAGATCTCCGGCAAGCGCGTCGGACCCTGCAAATCGAAGTAACGCCCATCCGGCGTGCACTGCCGGCGTGCTTGCACTCTGGCAGTGCATTTCGCCGCATCTGCGCGCGCGGCGCAGCGGCAAAAGC
>JBKHXU010000006.1:0-3051 GCA_046565865.1 Gammaproteobacteria bacterium
TGCACCACGCCCTTCAGGCCGCCGACGTACTGCGGCACACCCAGGCGCACCGGCATGTGAAACACTTCTTCCGCGAGATCGACCACGCCCTCCATCTTGGCGCTGCCGCCGGTAAGCACGAGCCCGCTGCCGACCACGTCCTCGAAACCGCTGCGCCGCAGTTCCGCCTGGATCAGGCTGTACAGCTCTTCGATGCGGGGCTCGATGACCTCGGCCAGCGTCTGGCGCGACAACTTGCGCGGCGGGCGGTCGCCTACGCTTGGCACTTCGATGGTCTCGTCGCGCGTTGCCAACTGGGTGAGCGCGCAGCCGTACTTCTTTTTCAGATCCTCGGCGTATTGCGTTGGCGTGCGCAGCGCCACGGCGATGTCGTTCGTCACTTGATCGCCGGCGATGGGAATGACGGCCGTGTGGCGGATCGCGCCCTCGGTATAGACCGAGATATCAGTGGTACCGCCGCCAATATCGACCAGGCACACGCCAAGTTCCTTTTCATCGTCGGTCAGCGTCGACATGCTCGATGCGAGCTGCTCCAAAATGATGTCGTCCACCTCGAGCCCGCAACGACGCACGCACTTGACGATGTTTTGCGCCGCGCTGACGGCGCCGGTGACGATGTGCACCTTGGCCTCCAGGCGCACGCCGCTCATGCCGATCGGCTCGCGGATGCCCTCTTGTTTATCGATGATGAATTCCTGCGGCAGGATATGCAGTACCTTCTGATCTGCCGGGATCGCGAGCGCGCGCGCCGCCTCGATCACGCGCTCGACATCGCTCACACCGACCTCCTTGTCCTTGATCGCGACGATGCCGTGCGAGTTGAAACTCGCGATGTGCGAACCGGCGATGCCGGCGAACACCGAGTGAATTTGGCAGCCGGCCATGAGCTCGGCCTCCTCGACCGCGCGCTGGATCGACTGCACCGTCGATTCGATGTTGACCACCACGCCCTTTTTCATGCCGCGCGACGGGTGGTGGCCGACGCCGATGATCTCGACATCGCCGGTCGGTCCGATCTCGCCCACGATTGCGAGCACCTTCGAAGTACCGATATCGAGCCCCACGATCAGTCGTTCGTCGTCTTTGCGCGCCATGGTTTATCCTTCGTTCTCTCCTGCAAGGCTGGCCGTCACGCGCGCCGGCGGCGGCGTTCCGAGCGCGCGCGCCGCGGCCTGCGGCGAACGCCATTCCACTGAAAATCCGTTGGTGTAACGCAGATCGACCACGCGCACGTCCGCCACGGCGGCGCCGAGCGTGCGCCCGAACAGGCGCGCGAACCGTTCCAGCCGTCGCTCCGGCTGGTCGCGATCGAGCATCACGACGAACGGCGGCGCCGCCGCGTCGGTCGTCGGCTGAAGCTCGATGCGCCACACGCGCCGCGGGGTCAGCGTCAACGCGCGAACGCGCAGCGGATTGTCGCCGAGCGCGGTCGCGAAATCGCGATAAGCATGCAGCACCTGCGCCGACGTCCCGCCCGGCCCGGCCAAGGTCGGCGCGCCGGCCGGTAGCTCGGCCGCCGGCACCTGCACCACCTCGCCGCTTGCGTTGACCCATTCGCGCGCGCCCCAGCGCGCGACCAGTTTTTGTTCGGTGAAGGCGATCGCGATCTCGTTCGGAAAACTGCGGCGCACCGACGCCCGATGCACCCAGGGGATGGATTCCACGCGCTGCTTGATCGCGTCAAGATCGACTAGGAAAAAATTGCCGCGCACCGACCCCATGACCGCCGCCTCCAACTGCTCGCGCTGCACCTGCCGAAACGGCCCTTCGAAGCGCACGCTCTTGACCGGGTAGTTTTCCACCCGCAGCAGCCAGTCGATGCCGACGGCGCCGCCGACGAGCAGCGCCAGACCGAGCAGCAGCCGGATCGCCGTCAATCCATGCCGCGGTTCCGCCATCAGCGTCGCACCTCGCTCGTTTGCAGGATGCGCACAACCAGTTCATCGAAATCGATGCCGGCGGCCTTGGCGGCCTTCGGCACCAAGCTGTGATCGGTCATACCCGGCACCGTGTTGAGTTCCAGCGCGTACGCACGACCGTCAGCGTCGCGCATAACGTCCACCCGCCCCCAACCGCTGCAGCCGACCGCGCTGAACGCGGCGAGCGCGAGCCGCTGCACGCGGCGCTCGTCGGTCGGGGACAGCCCGCTCGGGCAGTGATACACGGTGGTATCGAGGATGTATTTCGCCTCGTAGTCGTAGAACTCGCGCGCCGGCTGCAACCGGATCACCGGCAACGCCTGCTCGCCCAAAATTCCGATCGTCAGTTCCTGCCCGACGATGCCGCGCTCGGCGATCACGATGTCGTCGTACTTGGCCGCCGCGGCCCACGCCGCTTCCAACTGGCTTGCATCGGTAACCTTGCTGATGCCGAAACTCGACCCCTCGCGCGCCGGTTTGACGAACAGCGGCAGGCCGAGGCGCTTTACCACGCGGGAAAAATCACTGTCGCCGGTCAACACCTCGTACGCCGGCGTCGCCACCCCCGCGCCCTTCCACAGTTGCTTGCAGCGCAGCTTGTCCATGCCGAGCGCCGAGGCCATCACGCCGCTGCCGGTATACGGCAGGCCAATGACTTCGAGCGCGCCCTGAATCACGCCGTCCTCGCCCCAACGCCCGTGTAGCGCGATGAACGCGCGCGCGTAACCACCGCGCGTAAGGCGCTCGATGATGTCGCGCTCGGCATCGATACCCTCGGCGTCGACGCCGCGACGCTTGAGCGCGGCGAGCACGGCGTTGCCGCTCTTCAACGACACCTCGCGCTCGGCCGACGGCCCGCCCATGAGTACGGCGACTTTGCCGAAATCCGTCATCGTGCCTCCCCGACCACGCGCACCTCGGTTTCGAGTGTGACGCCATGGCGACGGGCGACGGTGGTGCGCACATGATCGATCAGTTGCTCGATGTCGGTGGCGCTCGCAGTGCCGGTGTTCACGATGAAATTCGCGTGCAGCTCCGAGACGCACGCGCCGCCGATGCAGGTGCCCTTCAAGCCCGCCGCTTCGATCAAGCGCGCGGCGTGATCGCCGGTCGAGTTCTTGAATACCGAGCC
>JBKHXU010000007.1:0-2952 GCA_046565865.1 Gammaproteobacteria bacterium
CGCTCGATGTCGGCGAGCGCCGCCTGCGCCGCGGCGCGCGCCTTGGGGCTCGGCCCGAGCGGGTTTTCGTTGCTGGCAAGCTTGATCGCGCCGCTGATGCCGTATTCGCGCTCGAGTTCCGCGAGCGGCTTGCCGGGCTGATACGGCTCGATGGCGCGCACGCCGGGCAGCGCCAATGCATCGCAATCGAAGCCGGGCATCAGCGTACGGCTTTCGGATAGGAGCCGAGACATTTGTAGAACGCCGCCTCGCGTTCGAGCACGGTCAGCACCTTGGCCACCGCGCGATCGCGCGCGTGGCCTTCGATGTCGATGAAAAATACGTATTCCCACTTGCTGCGCCGCGACGGCCGCGACTCGATGCGGGTCATGTTGATCTTCTGGCGCGCGAGCGGCGTCAGCAGCCGGTACAGCGCGCCCGGCTGATTCTTGCCGGACAGCATGAGGCTGGTCTTATCCGCCCCGCTCGGCTTGGTTTCGACATTGCCAATCACCAGAAACCGGGTGGTGTTATCCGGCCGATCCTCGATGTTGGACGCGAGTACCTGTAACCCATATAGCTTCGCCGCCGCCGCGCCGGCGATGGCGAGCGTGCCGGTCTCGCTCGCGGCGCGGCGCGCCGCCTCGGCATTGCTGCTCACTGCAAGCCGCTCTACACCGGGTAGATTGGCGTCCAGCCACTCGCGACACTGGGCCAGCGTCTGCTGGTGCGAGACGATGCGCTGCGCATCCGCGATGCCCGCCGTCCGCCCCAACAGATGATGATGTACGCGCAACGACACCTCGCCGCAGATCTTGAGGGACGACGCCAGGAACATATCGAGCGTGTGCGTGATCATGCCCTCGGTCGAATTCTCCACCGGCACCACACCGAAGTGCGCGTTGCCGGACTCGACCTCGCGGAACACCTCGTCGATCGCGGCGAGCGGCACGGTCTCGACCGCTTGGCCGAAGTGTTTCACTGCCGCTTCCTGCGTGAACGTCCCCTGCGGCCCCAGGTAGGCTACGCGCAGCCGCGATTCGAGCGCGAGGCACGCCGACATGATCTCGCGGAAGATGCGCGCGATATCGTCGTCCGACAACGGCCCTTTATTGCGCGCCAACACCTGCCGCAGCACCTCGGCCTCACGCTCGGGTCGATAGAAATGGGTATCGCCGTTGCGGGTTTTGGCGTGCGCGATCGCGACCGCGTGCTTGGCGCGTTGTGCGATGAGCGACTGAATCCGCACGTCAAGCGCATCGATTTTCGCGCGCAATTCGCGCAACCGCCGTTCTGCGTTCGTCATGGTATGTCGGCGGACGATGGCAGGTTATGCGCGGCGCGGCGGCGGCACCACGCGGACCATGAGCACGCCTTTGATAGCCAGCAATCGCTGCTTCACCGTATCCGGCGCCGGGCTGTCGAGATCGATGACGGTATACGCCAAGTCGCCGCGCGACATGTTCACCATGTCATGGATGTTGAGACCCGCCTGGCCGAACGCCTCGGAGATCTGACCGAGCATGTTCGGCACGTTGGCGTTTGCGAGCACCATACGATGTTCGGAGCCGCGCGGCACGACGACTTCCGGGAAATTCACCGAGTTGCGGATGTTGCCGTTCTCCAGGAAATCGCGCACCTGCTCGGCGACCATGATCGCGCAATTATCCTCGGCCTCGCGCGTCGAGGCGCCGAGATGCGGCAGCGTGATCACGCGCTCGTGGTTCTTGAGCAGATTGGTCGGGAAGTCGCACACGTAGGCGTATACCTTGCCCGCCTTGATCGCGGCCGACACCGCGGCGTCATCGATGATCCCCTCGCGCGCGAAATTCAGAATAATCACGCCGTCTTTCATCGCTTTGAGGCGCTCGGCATTGATCATGTTGCGCGTGGCGGCGATCAGCGGCACGTGGAACGTAACGAAATCGACGCGGCGCAGCAGGTCTTCGACGCTGCGCGCCTTCTGCACGTTCGATGACAGCTGCCACGCGCCTTCGACCGTTAATCCCGGATCGTAGCCGACGACGTTCATGCCGAGCGCAACGCCGGCGTTCGCGACGTTGCGCCCGATCGCGCCGAGGCCGACGACACCGAGCGTGCGTCCCGGCAGCTCGAAGCCGGCGAACTTTTTCTTGCCAGCCTCCACTGCCTTGTGAATCTCCTCATCGGTGCCGGAGAGCGAGCGCGCGAAATCCCACGACGGGCCGATGTGGCGGCACGCCATGATAAGCCCGGCGATGACCAACTCCTTCACCGCGTTGGCATTGGCACCGGGCGCGTTGAACACCGGAATGCCGCGCTCACTCATGCGCGGCACGGGGATGTTGTTGACGCCGGCGCCGGCGCGGCCGACCGCCTTCAACGTGGCCGGGATTTCCCAGGAATGCATGTCGGCCGAACGCAGCAGCACCGCATCCGGGTCCTTGATGTCGGTACCGGTCTTAAAGTTGTCGGCCGGCAGACGCTCGAGGCCGAGCGGCGAAATGTTGTTGAGCGTAAGAATCTTGTACACGGTTAGGCCTTGGTCCTTGCGAACTCTTTCATGTAATCGATCAATGTATCGATGCCCGACTCCGGCATGGCGTTGTAGATACTGGCGCGCATACCGCCGACCGAACGGTGCCCTTTGAGCTGCAACAAGCCCGCGGCTTTAGCGCCCTTCAAGAATTCCTCATCGCGCGCGCTGTCGGCGAGCGTGAACGGCACGTTCATCCACGAGCGGCACGCGGGATCGACCGGGTTCTTGTAGTACCCCGAGTCGTCGATGTAGCGATACAACTTCTCCGCCTTGCGCTGGTTGATCGCGGCCATGCCCTTGAGACCGCCCTGGCGCTTGAGCCACTCGAACACGAGCCCCGCGATGTACCAGGCGTACGTCGGCGGCGTGTTGTACATCGATTCGTTTTCGGCCGCGACCTTGTAGTCCATGATGCTGGCGGTATTCGCCGGCGCATGGCCGATCAAATCGTCGCG
>JBKHXU010000008.1:0-3318 GCA_046565865.1 Gammaproteobacteria bacterium
CAGAACATCGTCAAATGCGTGCGCCGCTGCGGCTTGGAGGTGGATGACATCATCCTCGAACAACTCGCCTCCAGCATGTCGGTGCTGAACGACGACGAAAAGGAGCTTGGCGTGTGCATCGTCGACATCGGCGGCGGCACCACCGACCTCGCGGTGTTCTCGAACGGCGCGATCCGCCACACGGCGGTGATCCCGATCGCCGGCGACCAGGTGACGAACGACATCGCCGTGGCGCTGCGCACGCCGACGCAGAACGTCGAGGACATCAAGAAGAAATACGGCTGTGCGCTGACGCAGCTGGCGCACCGCGAGGACACCATCGAGGTGCCGAGCGTGGGCGACCGGCCCCCGCGCAAGCTTTCGCGCCAGACGCTGGCCGAGGTCATCGAGCCGCGCATCGAAGAGCTGTACGGGTTGATCCAGGCCGAGCTGCGGCGCAGCGGCTTTGAAGACGTCATTGGTTCGGGATTGGTGCTGACCGGCGGCAGTTCCAAGATGGAAGGCATGATCGATCTGGCGGAGGAGGTGTTTCACATGCCGGTGCGCCTCGGTGTGCCGCAGTACATCGGCGGCCTCAAGGGCGTGGTGCAGAACCCGATCTACGCAACCGGTGTGGGATTGGTGTTGTACGGCGCGAAGACGCGCGCGGGAAAGAATTTCGCGTCGCGCCCGGCCAAGAGCGTGGGCGTAAAAGGCGTTTGGGACAAGATGAAGAACTGGTTTCAGGGCAATTTCTAGGATCGTTTAACGAATCAACCAAGATCAACAACTGGAGGTACGATCAATGTTCGAATTGATGGACACCTACGGCAGTCAAGCCGTCATCAAGGTAATAGGCGTGGGCGGCGGCGGCGGCAACGCGGTCGATCACATGGTGAAGGCCAATATCGAGGGCGTGGAATTCATTACCGCGAATACCGATTCGCAAGCGCTGAAGCGCACGCAGGCGAAGACGGTGTTGCAGCTCGGCACCAACCTTACCAAGGGACTCGGGTGCGGCGCGGATCCCGCCGTCGGGCGTCAAGCGGCGGTCGAGGATCGCGAGCGCATCGCCGAAGTGCTCGCCGGCGCCGACATGATCTTCATCACCGCTGGGATGGGTGGTGGCACCGGCACCGGCGCTGCGCCGGTCGTGGCGCAAGTGGCGAAGGATATGGGCGTGTTGACGGTGGCGGTCGTGACCAAGCCGTTCCCGTTCGAGGGCAAAAAGCGCATGGGCGCGGCGGAGCAGGGCATTAAGGAGCTGGGCGAGTATTGCGATTCCATTATTACGATCCCGAACGAGAAGCTCCTCACCGTGCTCGGCAAGGGCTCGACCCTGCTCGACGCCTTCGGCAAGGCGAACCAGGTGTTGCAGAACGCAGTGCAAGGCATTGCGGAGCTGATTACCCGGCCGGGGCTCATTAACGTCGACTTCGCCGACGTGCGTACCGTGATGTCGGAGATGGGCATGGCCATGATGGGGTCGGCCACCGCCACCGGCGACGGGCGGGCGCACGAGGCGGCGTTGGCCGCAATCTCAAGCCCGCTGCTCGAAGATGTAAACATCTCAGGGGCCCGCGGGTTACTGGTCAACATCACCGCCGGACTCAATATGTCGATCGGCGAGTTCGAGGAGGTCGGTAACACTATTAAGGAATTCGCCGCCGACGATGCGACCGTCGTCATCGGCACCGTTATCGAGCCGCAGTTGACAGAAGAGCTGCGGGTGACGGTCGTCGCCACCGGTTTGGGCCAGGAAAAGCGCAAACAGCAGCCCTATAAGGTCATCAAGACCGGAACCGGGACGACGGACTACGAGTCGCTCGACACCCCCACGGTTATCCGCCATCGGCGGTCGGACCGGAGCCCGTCAGGGGCGGTCGAGGGCAGCCTCGAGTACCTCGATATCCCGGCGTTTCTCCGCAAGCAGGCGGACTGAACCATTCGAGGCACCGAAAAATGCCGTTCATCGGAGCGGGGGCTTTAGTGCAATAAAGCCCCCAAATATACCTGGACAGCCCTAAACTTTTGTCCTTAAATTGTTTCCGAAATCTTTGTTTTTTCGGAGGATGGCGGCCACGGGGTTTTTGACCCCCGCCAGGGGCGCCGCACTCCCTTTCACGGTCTGACTTTCGTTGTGTTTCAACAAAAGTTTGTGAGCAAAAAAATACACGGTCGTAACTATGATGATTAAGCAACGGACGTTGAAGAATGTAATCAGGGCCACCGGAGTCGGCCTGCATACTGGCGAGAAGGTTTATCTCACCTTACGACCGGCACCGAGCGAAACCGGTATCGTTTTCCGCCGCACCGATCTCGACCCCGCCGTCGAGATTCGCGCTTGCCCCGAGAATGTCTCCGATACGCGTTTGTCGACCACGCTCGAACGCGACGGCGTGCGCGTGTCGACCGTCGAACATTTGATGTCGGCGTTCGCGGGTCTCGGTATCGACAACGCGTATGTCGATCTGACCGCACCCGAAGTTCCGATTATGGACGGCAGCGCCGGCCCTTTCGTGTTTTTGATTCAATCCGCCGGTATCGCCGATCAAACGACGCCGAAGCGTTTCCTGCGCATCAAGCGCCCGGTGCGCATTGAGGATGGCGACAAGTGGGCCTCGTTCGAACCGTTCGAGGGGTTTAAGGTCGCGTTCGCCATCGATTTCGACCATCCGACCTTCCGTAGCTCGACACAGCACGCCAGCGTCGATTTCTCGACGACCTCGTTCGTCAAGGAAATCAGCCGCGCGCGTACCTTCGGTTTCATGGGTGAGCTCGAGAATTTGCGCCAGGCCGGTCTCGCGCGCGGTGGCGGCGTAGACAACGCTATCGTGCTGGATGAGTACCGCATCCTGAACGACGACGGCCTGCGTTACGAGGACGAGTTCGTCAAGCACAAGGTGCTCGATGCGATCGGCGATCTTTATCTCCTCGGACACTCATTGATCGGCGCCTTTAGCGCGTATAAATCCGGCCATTCGCTCAACAATCGGTTGTTGCGCGCCTTGATCGCCGATCGCGAAGCGTGGGAGTTGGTGACGTATACGGAGCAGGAGCAAGCGCCGATATCATTCGTCCGCACGGTGCCGGCAACTTAAAACTAATTGCGAGAGGGCGGCCGGCGTAACGAGGGGCGGCCGAGACAACAACGATAGAGCCATGAACGTCATTCTCGTTTCCGACAAGGCGGGGCGCGGCACGCATTCGTGCCTCTCCCACCGCCACCTAACCCTAATCCTCTTAGTCGGCCTCATCGGCCTGCCGCTATTGATCGGCACCCTCACCTACAAGATCGAATCCCTGCTGGAACGCGCCAACGGCAACCCGTCGGCGGTA
>JBKHXU010000009.1:0-21611 GCA_046565865.1 Gammaproteobacteria bacterium
TCGCCGACGCTGGTCGACGCTGCCGTGCGCGAATTCGGCGGCGAGGCGATTTCCGTGGTCATCGGCGTCGGCGGCGGCAGCGCGCTCGACGCCGCCAAGGCGATCGCCGGATTGCTTAAGGTGCGGCGCACCGTCATGGATTATCTCGAGGGCGTGGGGCCGGAGTTACGCTACGAGGGCCCGGCCGTCCCTTTCATTGCGGTACCGACCACCGCCGGCACCGGCAGCGAGGCGACCAAGAACGCGGTGTTGAGCGTCGCCGGTCCGAACGGCTTCAAGAAATCGTTTCGCGACGATCGGCTCGTCGCCGAATACGCGATCGTCGATCCGGACCTGCTCGCCTCGTGCCCGCCGCCTGTGATCGCCGCCAACGGCATGGATGCGCTGACGCAGCTCATCGAGTCGTATGTATCCATCAAGGCCAATCCGTTCACCGACGCGCTCGCGATCTCCGGCCTGCGCGCCGCGCGCGATGGGCTCCTGCCCTGGTACGAAGCGACGGGCGACGCGCATGAGGCGCGCGCCAAGATGGCGTACGCCGCGCTGCTGTCCGGTATCACGCTGGCGCAAACCGGGCTCGGTTCGGTGCACGGCTTGGCGTCGCCGCTCGGGGCGTTTTATCCGATCCCGCACGGGGTCGTGTGCGGCACGCCGGTGGCGGCGGCGACGCGGGTGAACATCGCGGCGCTGCGCGAGCGAGCGCCGGACGATGGCGCCTGGACGAAGTATCTGCGCGTGGCGGAGATACTGCACGAGCGGCGCTTTCGCGAGCGCGAAGCCGCCGCCGCGGCGCTCGTCGAGCGGCTGGCGGAATGGACCGAGCGTTTGCAGCTGCCGCGGCTGCGCGATTTCGGGCTCACCGAGGACGGCATCGCGCACGTGGTGCGCCATTCGCGCGGGTCGAGCATGAAGACCAACCCGATCGTGCTGACCGACGCGGAGATCGGCGCCGTGTTGCGCGAGCGCCTATAAAACACTGCTCGGGCGTTGCTACAGTTAGGGTAGTGTTGCGCGAACGAGGTACCATGACCAAAACGGCCTTGCCGCTCAAGCTGACCGGGCTCTACCTGCTGACCGATGACGGCGAACTCGGCGTCTTCGACGATGGCAACGCGCTCACGATCGACGCCGCGCTATCGAAGGCTTTTCTGCTGCACAATCGCCGTTTGCTCGAAGCGTATACCGGCGATCCCGACGCGGGGTTGCGCGTCGCGGTGCTATACCATGCAACGCAGCCGCGCGCGTGGGGCCACGACACGCTGCGGCTCGAAGAGAGCGTCGTGCGCGATCTCTATCCCGTCGCCGGACGTGGCGGCGCTCCGCTCACGATGTTTCAGCAAAAAAACCGCGAGAAGAGCATTTATCGCGGCCTGGAGCTGCTGCTGGACTACCGCAAGGAAACGGAGCCGCGCGCGCCGATTTATTGTCCCGTGCTCTACGATCGGCGCACCTTGCTCGGTCAGTACCCGTCGCTGCCCGCCGACACCGCGGAACCGCGCCAGCTGCCCGTGATCGAGGTGTTGAATCTGGTCGGCACCATCCCGATCGGCCGCCGCGACGTGTCGGCGGTGCACGGCCTCATGCAAACGCTGAGCGCACGACTGATCCGCAAGGAGTTGCGTCGCTCGCGACTGGCGATCGACGAACGTACGGTGACGACGCCGACGGCCGATGGCACCGGTGGCTACGCCGCCGACCGGCGCGCGGAACGCGCACCGACGTTGGTGGCCGACGGCGGCAACCCGTATTGGGGCGCGCCACCGCAAACGCCCGCGGCCGTGCCGCCGGCGCAGATGGCGCGTTGGCTCAAGCAACCGCAAGGAAAGCCCGATGCGACGCTGTTGCAATCGTTTGCGCAGTTCCGCGTGATGTCGGCCGAGGTGTTGCAGGCGTTGGCATCGCAGCTACTGATTCATGCGGCGCCGGCCGGCGTGCAACTGCTCAATCGCGATTCGACCGACGAGTGGAACATGTACCTCATCGCAGGCAAGGTGGCGCTCGACCCCGGCGACGGCGCGCGCGTGTTCATCGAAGGTGGATCGACGAACGCGGCGGCGCCGATCGCATCGTTGAAGCCGCGCAAGTATACCGTTACCACCGTGACGCCGATCCGTTTCCTATGGATCCCCGACAGCCTGCTCGCGGTCGCCCGCGCCAGCGCGCCGGCGTTCAAATCCGACCGCTGAGCCGGCGCCGCCAAAGGCCCTAGTCAGCGTCTCTTTGCCGTCCGCCGCGGTTGGCGCACAATCCCGCTTCTCGTCCACGGGTCGCCATGAACGCCATTCCGCGGTCCCATCGTCCGCCGGCCAGCGCGCGTCGCGTGCAATCGATCGAGCTGGTCGTGTTCTTGCTCATCTTGCTGCCGCTCATGGCATTGTCGGCGCTGGCGGATCGACCGGACGGGCTCGACTTCACCACCGTTGCGATTGCCGTGATCGTGCACGATCTCGCGCTGCTGGCGCTGGTATTGTTCTTCGTCTGGCGCAACGGCGAGGGCTTCGCCGCCATCGGCTGGTCGCGGCGCCATCTCGCGCGCGAGATCGGCATCGGCCTCGCGTTGTTCGCGCCGGTGTTCCTCGCCATCGCCGGCCTCGAACGGCTGCTGCGTTATGCCGGACTGACGGCGCCCGAGGCGTTGCCGGGCTATCTCATGCCTGCGCCCGGCGTCGAGTATCTGCTGGCGCTGGTGTTCCTCGTCGTTGTTGCGGTGGCGGAGGAGACAATCTTTCGCGGTTATCTGCTGCGGCGATTTCACACGCTGACCGGCAGCCGGGTGGCGGCGCTGGCGTTATCGGTGTCCGTGTTCGCGCTTGGCCACGGGTACCAGGGGTCGGTCGGCATCGTCGCGGTGGGCGTGCTCGGTCTGGTGTACGCGCTCATTTATCTGTGGCGCGGCAGCTTGGTGGCGCCGACGGTGATGCACTTCGTGCAGAACGCCATCGGCCTGTACCTCGCGCCGCTGATGGAGGCGGCCTAGCGCCACGGCTCCGACGATGCGGTTACGAGAGCTTCAAGGCGCCGCCGCGATCGCGCTCGCGTTCGTACTCAGCGCCTGTGCCGCGCCCCGCGGCCCGAACGGACCGCATACGGTGTGGTTGGTCGGCCACGGTTGGCACACGGGTATCGTTCTGCCGTGGAGCGACGCGATGACCCGCACCTGGCCCCCGGGCATGCACACCGGCCGCGCGCGTTACGTCGAAGTCGGCTGGGGCGAGGCGGCGTTTTACCCGGCGTCGCAGAACGATTCCGGCGCCGCCCTGCGCGCGCTATTTTGGCGCAACGCGAGTGTGCTGCATGTCGTTGCGTTCGACGCGCCGATCGCGAGCCATTTCCCGCAGGCGCGGCGCATCGCGCTCGATCTCGATTCCGACGCCTACCGGCGGCTCGTGGCCGCGGTCGGCGAGAGCTTCGAGCGCGGCGCGGACGGGCAAGCGGTGGACGTCGGCGCCGGGCTGTACGGCGACGGCCGTTTTTATCGTTCGCGCGAGCGCTATCATCTATTCAATACGTGCAATGTCTGGACCGCGCGGAAACTGAAGGCCGCGGGCCTGCCGCTCGCGCCGTGGCGCGCCGTGACCACTGGGATGTTGTTGCATCAGGTGCGCCATCGCGGGCGCGCGGAGTGAAATATTTGCCAGATTTGCGCGTCATATTTATGTATAAAACACAGCGCAGGTGGGACACATGGGCCGATTGGCGGTGTTGGTAGGCGGTATGTTGGCAGCGGCCGTCGCGGCGGCGGCGCCGGATGTGATGCTCAAGGACCTCAACGGCCGCGAGCGCAACGTCAACGAATTCATCGGCCGCGGCAAATGGGTGGCGCTCACGGTATGGGCCCACGACTGCCACATCTGCGACGCCGAGATTCACGAGATGGCGGCGTTTCATCGCGCGCGCCATGGCCGCGACGCGATCGTCCTCGGCGTCAGCATCGACGGCTACGCCAAACGCAAGCAGGCGCAGGCATTCGTCAAGCGCCACAAGCTCCCGTTCACCAATCTCATCGCCGAACCGAGTCAGGCGATCATCGTCAAGTTCGGCGCCGGTGAACTGGTCGGTACGCCGACCACTTACCTGTACGATCCGAGCGGCCGGCTCGCGGCAATGACCGTGGGCCCGGTGAGTCGCAAAGACATCGAGTCGTACATCGAACGCAATCCGCCCTCCGCCGATACCGCGCGGGTGGCGTGGCGCGGCCGGCTGCAAGCGCGCGCGATCTGAGTAAGGAAGGCAACTTTAGCGGTTCCGTTAAAGCGCGCAGGTGCGGAACCCGGCGAAGATGTCGTTGCGCTCCGGGGGAAAGAAATTGCGCCAGGTGTTGCGCATGAGGCTTGCCGGGGTGGCCCACGATCCCCCGCGTAACACCTTGCGCGCCCCGAACCACGGCGCCGAGTATTCCTTATAAGGATCGGGCGTGAAGCCGGGGTAGGGGAGGAAATCGCTCGCAGTCCATTCCCAAACGTTGCCGAGCATCTGCCGGCAACCGCAGGCGCTGTCGCCTTCGGGCAGCGCGCCGACGTCGAGGTAGCCGCTGCGATAACCGAGATTGGCGAGCAGGCGCGACGGCGCGAGATCGCCCCAGGGATAACGGCGCTTGCTGGAATCTAGCCTACCGCGGTCGGCACCGGCTTCGTAGGCCGCGGCCGTTTCCCACTCGACCTCGGTCGGCAGGCGGCGCCTGGCGTAGCGGCAATAGGCGTTGGCTTCATGCCAGCTCACGTGTATCACCGGCGCATTCAACGCCAGCGGCTCGTATCGGTCGAACTGGCGCGTCTGCCAGTTGCCGTTGTGTTGGCGCCAGTAAATCGGTGCATCCAGCCCCGCCGCCTCGCGCCAGCGCCAGCCGGCATCGTCCCAATACGCGCGGTTGCGGTAGCCTTCGGCGTCGACGAAGGCGCGGTATTCTTTATTCGTCACCGGCGCGCGCGCGATGCGAAACGCCGCGACGGTCACGGGGTGCGCCCACTTCTCGTTGTCGAACACGAAGCCATCCTCGGGTGTCGCGCCGAGTTGCACCTGGCCGCCCGGCACGGCGACGTCGCCCGGCCATGGACCGGCATCGTGCGCCGCCGTGGCCCAGCCGGGCAACGTCGGCGCCGGATACGCGAGTGTCTGGCGCATATAGAGGAACGCCTCGGTGTGCATGTACTCGTGAAAGATCGTAAGCCGATAAAAATAGGCGTCGCGCTCGGTGAGTTCGCGCGTCGTCAAGCGCTCGACGATTGCCGCTTGCACCGCGGCGAGATACGCGAGCGTATCCGGCATCGACAGCAGCGGCAGCTCCCAGCGGGTATCGTGTGCTACGGTGGTCGAGTCGTAGAGCGCGTCGGCATGCGGCACGAACGGTTCCCGCCGGTCGAGGTGGCGCAGGATCCAATATTCGTAGAACCAGGCGAGGTGCCCGGCCTCCCAGCGCAACGGATTGAGTATCGGGCGCTTCGGTCCCATGAGCTGCGCGTCCGTAAGATTCGCGAGCAGCGCCAGCGTGCGTGCGCGGGCATCCTTGAGATCGGCGGCCAGTCGCTCCGCGCTGAGCGCGTCGTCGGGGTCGAGCGCGGGGGTGGGCACGGTGCTACTGCCAGAGATCGACGACGACGCCCTGCTCGCGCAGGCGATCGGCGCGCTGCTGGATAAAGCGCTGGAAGCTCGGTTCGCGTCGGTAGGCGCCGGAGGCGACGTAGTCCATGACCGACTGCACGTGAAAGCGCTTCAACATCGCCTCGATGCGCATGACCTCTTTCCCTTGATCGAAGAACACCGCTGTCGGCACGTACGCCACGTTGAGCCGGTCGGCCCACGCGCGCGCCGTCAGCTGTTCGCCGGTCGGTGTTACCACCGGCGTTTCGCTCCAGCGGTCGAGTTGGATCGCGCGCAGGCGCTTCAACTGCGCGCGCGTCTGCGGATGATTGAGGATGGTCTGGTGCAGCTCATCGCAGCCGAGGCAGTCCCGTTGCTCGAAAAACACCACCGCCGGTTTTCCCTTGGCCGACTGCAGGTCATGTGGCGGCGATTCGAAGAACGGCTGCCGGTGAAGCGGCGTTGCGGCCGCGGCGCGCGGCGCCACGCGCGCGAGGTAGGCGGCGAACGTCTCCGTGCCCTCGCGCTTTTCGGCGACGTATTGCAGCGCCGCGAGGAACTGCCGCGGCGGATAATAGCCGTTCAGGCGTAGTACCTGATTGCCATTGCCATCAAAGAACAGGATGGTCGGCGTGAACCAGACCTTGTGTTTCGCGGCGAATTCCTTCTCGCTCAGTGTCTCGCCGCTGAAGTCGGTGACCGCGCGGTCGCCCCACATATTGATATCGAGGGCGTCGAAGTGGCGGCGGGCGTAATCCGCGATCGCCGGCTGGCTGAAGTTGGTGTTAAACAGCGCGGCGCAGTACGGGCAGCCGTCCTGGCCGAAATAGACCAGCAGCCGCTTGTCCGTGGCGCCGGCCTCGGCGGCGTCATCCTTGAGATCGAGAAACGAGGTTTTGAACCAGGGCGGGATGGTATATTGGCCGATGCCGCGCATCTCCGCCTTCTTGGCGGCCGCCGCCGGCGGAAACAGCGCGAGCGCGAGACTGAGGACAACAATCGATAGCGCCCGCCACCAAGCCAGCAGCGCCTGCACGGCCGACGCGGTGTTTGCGGTTGCCTTGGGGTGCATGGACTATTCCTCGAACGGATACCAATACGATACGGCGGCTATTACCAAAATGCCAAGCGTCAAACACACGCCCGCAGCGCGGGCAGAACGGCGGCTGCGCATTGCCCTGATTACGCCCGCCGGCCCGCGCTCGCGCGCCGGCAACCGGGCGACCGCGGTGCGCTGGGCGCGCCACCTGCGCGCTCTCGGCCACCGCGTCGCGGTCGCCGTGGAGTATGACGGCGCGCCGGCCGATCTCATGATCGCGCTACACGCCTGGCGCAGTCGCGAGGCGGTGCGCCGCTTCCGGACCGAGTGTCCCGGGCGACCGCTGGTGGTGGCGCTGACCGGGACCGACCTGTATCGGTTCTTGGAAACGGATCGGGGCGACACGCTCGCCGCCATCGTCGCGGCCGATCGCCTGATCGCGCTGCACGATCGCGCGCACGAGGCGTTGCCGTCCGACCAGCGCGCCAAGCTGCGCGTAATCCACCAGTCGGCGCTGCCGCTGGCCGCGGTGCGGCGTGCGGCCCCGCGCGACTTCACGGCATGCGTCGTCGGTCACCTGCGGGAGGAGAAAGACCCGTTTCGCGCCGCGTACGCCGCGCGCGCATTGCCCGCTGAATCGCGCATCCACATCGTGCATCTCGGCAAGGGTCATGCGCCGGAGTGGGAGCAGCAGGCGCGCGCCGAGATGCGTGCGAATCCGCGCTACGACTGGCGCGGCGAGGTGCCGTTCGGCGCGGTGCGCCGGCTCATGGCGCGGGCGCAGCTCATGGTGTTGTCGTCGCGCATGGAAGGCGGCACCAACGTCATCTCCGAGGCATGCGTCGCGCGCCTGCCCGTCATCGCCTCGCGCATTCCAGGCTCGGTCGGTTTGCTCGGCGACGACTATCCCGGCTACTACCCGGTGGCGGATACCGCGGCGCTGACGGAGTTGCTGTTGCGCGCCGAACGCGATCGGCGTTTTTACGCCGCGCTCAAAAAACATTGCGCGGCGCGCGCGCCGTTGTTCACGCCCGCGCGCGAACGTGCCGGCCTAAAGCGTTTATTGGCGGAATTGGCTTAAGCGACTAGCCGCGCAACGCGATCGGCGCAAGATCATCGCTGCGCGCTTTGACCTCGCCGATGATCGCAGCGGCGCGATAGCCGCGCGCGCGCAGCGCGGCGACACACGCCGCCGCCCGCTCGGGCGGTACCGACGCCAGCAGTCCACCGGAGGTTTGTGGATCGAACAGTAATGGATAGCGCGGATGGCGCGCGGCGTGTTCGAGGTCGCGTAGCGCGCGCCGCAGGCGCACGTTGTCCGGCGCGAGCGAGCTTAGAATGCCGAGCGCCACGGTAGTTTCGGCGCCGTCCAGGATCGGCAATGCGCTAAGGTCGATCTCGGCGTCGACGTTCGACGGCCGCGTCATCTCTATTAAGTGTCCGAGCAGGCCAAAGCCGGTGACGTCGGTGCACGCGTGCGCGCCGTATTCGCGCACGCACGCCGCCGCATCGCGGTTGGATTGCAGCATTGAATCGATCGCCGCCTCCACCCAGCGGCCGCGCGCCTGGCGCCGCATGTCGGCGGCGAACAGCGTACCGGTGCCGAGTGGTTTGGTGAGGATCAACTTGTCACCCGCGCGCATCCCACCCTTGCGCAGCAGCCGCTCGGGATCGGCCAGGCCGTTCACCGACAATCCGAACGCGAGCTCGGCGCCTTCGCTGGTGTGGCCGCCGACCAGCGCCGCCTCGGCATCGGCCAGCACCTGTGTCGCGCCGCGCAACAGCTGATACAAGTCCTGTTCCATTTTCGCCTCGGGCGCGATCGGCAGCGTGGCGATGGCGAGCGCCGATTGCGGCGTTGCGCCCATGGCGTAGATGTCGCTCAAGCTGTGGTGCGCGGCGATGATACCGAAGAGGTAGGGGTCGTCGATGAGCGCGCGAAAAAAATCCACCGTGTGCACCATCAGCTTGCCCGGCGGTACGCGCACCACGGCGGCGTCGTCCGGATCGGCGAGACCGACGACGACGTCATCGCGCGTCGGCAGCGACAGTCGCGCCAGCGCGCGCGTCAAGATTTGGCTGCCGACTTTCGAGCCGCAGCCGCCGCAGCGCATGGCGATAGCGGAGATGTCTGGTGCGGACGTTGCGGCCGGCGACGGCGCCGGCGGCGGCGTCATCGCCGGCAGCTGCTGATACCCGCGCATCCAGCGCTCGTCGATCCAATGCTTCAAGCGCCATACCCACGCGCCTTCGAGCGCGAGCACCCGCCGCGACGCGACGGCGCGAAGATCGCCGGTGCCGATCAGCGCCAGGAACTGGCGTTGCGGGCGAAACGGTTTCAGCGGTTCGCCGGCCGCGGCGCGGCGCAGATTATCGGCGAGCGGCGGGCCGGAGCGCACGGCGATGACGCCGGACTTCGGCCGCGGGTGGTTGACGATCGTCGCAATATCGCCGGCGGCGAATACGTTGGGATGCGAGGTCGATTGCAAACAATCGTTGACCGCGACGAAGCCGTCGGCCGTGGTCGCGAGTCCGGTTTGCGCGAGCCACGTGGGCGCGGACGCGTTCGTGACCCAGACGATCGCATCCGCAGCGAGCGCGCGCCCGTCGTCGAGCAGCGCCTGTGTCGGTTGCACCCGCGCCACCTTGTGTCCGGTGTAGACGCGCACCGCGCGCTCGCGCAGCAGTCGCTCGAAGATGCGGCGCACGCGCGGGTTGTGGGTGGTTAGGATCGCCGGCTGGTCGTTAACCAGATGAAACTCGGTGTCAACACCGTCGCCGCGTAATCGATGTTGCATCGACAATGTCAGCTCCACGCCACCGGCGCCGGCGCCGACCACGACGATGCGAAATGGCCCGCGCGCGCGACGCGCGCGCTCGCGCAAGGCTTGCCACTCGACCAGGAATCGATCCACCGGCTTCACCGCCAGCACGTGCTCCGCGCCGTCGATACCGATGCGGCTCGGCGCCGAGCCGATGTCGATCGACAGCAGGTCGTATGCCACCGGCGGGCGCGCGCGCAGCAGCACCCGACGCTCGTTCGGATCGAGGCCGACCATTTCGTCGTGATACAGGCGCGCGCCGGCGAACTGCGCCAGCGGCCGCAGATCGATGTGGGTCTGTTCGAACGTATAGTGGCCGGCAATATGACCGGGCAGCATGCCGGAATAGGGGGTCTCGATGTCGCGTGTGATGAGCGTCAGGCGCACGCCGTCCAGGGGGCGCATGCCGAAGTGTTTGAGTACGGCGACATGGCTATGACCGCCGCCGACCAAGACAATGTCGGTAACGACCGGGTGCTTGCTATCCCGCATCCGATGAATGATTTCTATAGCGAGCGGCTATGGTCCCACAGCCACGGGCGCGGTGCCAACCCGCGCCGCTGGCTCATTTACGCCGCGGTCGATCCGGTCGTGCTGAGCGAGCCGAGCCAAAACCCAAGATCCTTGTCGAGGAACTCGTCGACCGACATGTAGTGCGAACCGTCGCACGAGAACGTGAGCCCGACCATCCCGTTCATCACGTTGAGCGAGCCCGAGCGCAGATAGATCGTCTCGTCGGCGAAGCGCAGCGCCTTGAACTGCGCGAGCACGGGCGCGATGCTCGTAGCCTTCGTTTGGGCGTCGGCCGGATACGGATAGAGCGGATACGCCAGACATAATTCCGGGTCGATCATCTCCTCGACGCCGTGAATGCGGTAGTTGTACGGATCGGCCATGACCCAGAACGAGCAGCGACCGCTCGAAAAGTGGATCTTGCTGTGGAAGATGCCATGCTCGCGCATCAGGTCGCCGATGCGCTCCAGCACCGAATCGATGTTGGCGTCGAGCACGCTGGGGCTGCGGCTCTGCAAGAACACCGTGCCGCGCACCAACGGATCGCCGCGAAACTGCTGCCAGTTGCGGCCGGGCTCCACCAGCCGCGTATCGCGCAGCAGATCGTTGACGGCGAAGTCGGCGGCGATGAAGCCCAAGAGCTCGTCGCCGCGCCGCACCGCTTGCAGTGCGGTGACGCATTGCTTATGCGTATAAATGCTCTCGTACACCGACGACAGCATAATGCCTTGGAACGGCAGATTGTTCTTGAGGTATGGCCGCTGCGACAGATCGAAACCGCGCCATTTAGCGTCCGCGCGCATGCGCTCGACCATCGACGATATCTCGATCCCCTCGCGATTCCACGCGTACATCAACTGGCAGTAGGGCAAGGTGTGGATGCCTTCGAGCAGCGCGGCGTCGAGCGCGTCGGCGTCCGGCCACAGTGTCGCGCAGCGCTCGGCCAGCCGCCCGAGCGGGCGCGCCACCAGCTCGGCCAGCGCCGCCTTCTTTGCCAGGATCGCTTGTTGGATCGGGTTCATTCGGTCTTGCCGTGTCGCCGTGCGCATCGGTGCAGCGTACACGGCAGTTGTTATTGTTTTGTTACCGCCCGTGGCTGTTCGGTTACGACTCGGCCACGACCGGCTCGATGTAGATTTCCACGCGGCGATTCAGGCGCCGCCCCTCGGGCGTATTGTTGCTGGCTCGCGGCACCGCCTCACCCTTGCCCTCGGCCTCGAGGCGCTCGGGGGCTACCCCCTTCTGGGCGAAGTAGGTCTCGACCGCGCGCGCACGGCGCTCCGACAAACCCTGGTTGTGTTGTTTCGTGCCGGTGCTGTCGGTGTGGCCGACGATAGTGAGATGGGTCTTACCGTACCGGTTAACCACGTCGCTGATCTTGTCCATGGTGGTGTGAAAGCCGGGCTTGATCTGCGCTGAGTCGATCTCGAACGCCGTCTGCTCCGTCATCGTCACGCGCACGATGTCGCCCTGTAGCTTGTCGATCTGGATCGAGCCGGCGCTGCGTTCCGGCGTCAGCACCTTTTCGAGATCCTGTTTCTGTCTGTCCATGTACGCGCCGACCGCAGTGCCGGCGATGCCGCCGCCGACGGCGCCGAGAAGAATGCCTTTTTTGCGATTCTTTTTCTTGGCCACGACGCCGCCGAGCACGGCGCCGCTGGCGGCGCCGATGATGGCGCCGCGCTCGGCATCGGTCAGCGGCCGCTTGCGACCGTATTCATCGGTGGCGCACGCGGCGACACCGACGGCAGTCAGCAGGCAGACGATGGTGCAGCGTAAACGGCGCATGCGGAAGACTCCTATGTTGTCCTGGGTTTGCCGTGAAGCATAAGCGTCGCATTATAACGTCGGCGCGCCGGCGCGGAACGTACGCGGACACGGCCGGACTCCGTTTATCGTGCCCGTTGCACCGATCGGAGGGCGGCTCTACCATGCCGCCCATGTCCACGCATTCGTATGACGACCGCGTACAGATCGCGCGGCTGATTGTGACGCTGCTCGACGATTGGGGCGTGCGGCCGGCCGATCAAATCACCTTGCTCGCGCTGCCGGCGGACACGCCGCCGCGCAGTATGCGCCGTTATCGCGACAACACCCCGCTGCCCGAGGACCCGGCCATCGCCGAACGCGTGGAGCATCTCGTCGGTATCGCCGACGCGCTGCGCACCACGTTCCCGCGCAATGCCAACATGGGATCGATCTGGCTGCACCGGCGGAATCAACGATTCGGCAATCGCACACCGTTGGCAACGATGCTGGAGGATGGACTGCTCGGCTTGATCACGGTGCGGGCGCACCTGGACTGCGCCTGGGATTGGGATCAGAGCGGCTCGAAAGCGTAGCGCGAAAGTCTTTCCTTTGACTTTCGCGCCGGCAGGAAACGCGCACGACGGCACGCACTCGTGCCGTGCGTAACATCCCTATTCGATGACGTTGGCGGCGGCCTTCGCGCGTTTGACTTCGATTTCCCACGCCTTCTTGAACGCCGCGCGCCGCTGCGCCTCCCGCTGCGCGAACGCCTTGCGCGCCGCTTCAGCATCGGCGAGTCGGGCAGCCGCCAGTTTGGCCTCTTGCTCGGCTTTCATGCGCGCCGCCTCGGCCGCCTTGGCGGCTTTCTGCGATTCTTCGTCCGATTGGCGCTTGGCTTGTTCCGCCGCCTTTTGTGCCCGCGCCGCTTCCTCCGCGGCGCGCCGGCGCGCGCGTTCGGCCTCGCGCTCGCTGTCATCGCGCAACTTCGCAACCTGCCGACCCTTCGCCTCCTCTTCCAGGCGCCGCTTCGCGAGCGGATTGCCTTTGGCCGCGGCCTTGTTGTACCACTCGACCGCCTTATCGTGGTCGACCTGAGTGCCGAGGCCGTTGTCGTACATCTCGGCCAAGTAGTACATGCCCTTGGGATCGCCGGTTTCGGCGATTGCCAGCTGCGCCTTGAACAGACGCTCGTACGCCTCGGTATCCGAGGCGGCGTGCGCCGCGCCCATCATGCATAACAACAGCCACGTACCCACCACGAACCGATTCATGGGTTAGCCTCCTTAGTTTTTATCCCACGGATAAAACGTGGCATAAAACATGCCACTGTGCGAATTCCATAAGTAAATTATGGAATACTGACAAACACTTATACGATTAAGGGAGAGAGACCGGTTAATGTAAGGCATCGGCCAGCAGCGGCCGGTAGCGCTTAACGCGTTCGTCGTCGTCGCCGAGCATGTCGAACAGCGCCAGCAGGCTATGTCGGCCGATGTCGTTGCGATACGTGGGATCGAGCTTAAGTATCTCGAGCAGTTGCACGATCGCGCCTTCGTAGTCGTCGCGCACCACCTTGGCGGCGGCGAGCTGAAAGCGACTGTCGACATCCGAGGGGTCGTGGGCCACGGCCGACTCGAGGGCCCCAATCGGCGGCGCGCCCTGCGAGGCGCGGATAAAACCGAGGTGCGCCGCGAGATTGCGCAGTTCTCGGTGCTCGCGCACCGCGGGCGGCACGCAGCGCAAGAGCTCGTCCGCCTGCTGGAAGCGGCCGGAGAGCATCAGCAGTTTCGCCAGGTCCATGGGAATCTGCGGCTGGTCGGGCCGCGCCAGCGCCGCCTCAGCCGCGAGCGCGACCGCCCGATCCAGCTCGCCCCGCTGATACGCCTCCAGCGCGGCGCCATGCAATTGGGTTGCGGCGCGCGGCACATGGCGGCCGATGAACTGGCGTAAACTCGCCTCGGATCCGGCGCCATGGAGCGTGTCCACCACTTTGCCTTCGCGGTAGACCTTCAGCGTGGGGATGCTGTTGATCCCTTGGTCGCGCGCGAGCGCGCCGAACTCGTCGGTGTTGAGCGTGACCAAGAGAAAACGGCCGGCGAACTCGTCCGTCAGCCGCGTTAGCCGCGGTAGGAGCGTCATGCACGGACCGGCGCTCGGGGACCAATAGTTGACCACTACCGGGCCCTTGTCGGAATTTTCGAGGACCAGCGCGGTAAAATTTTCTGCCGTCGCCTCGCGGACGTACGGGGAGGTGGTGGCCATGGACGGGCGTTACGATACATAAGTTCGAACGATCAGGACAAGTCGCCAAGACTGCGTTACCGGTATGGGCATACGCCGGCATGCCGATCGGGTATCATGGCGCCCGCGGCAGTTCCCCGAAGTCGTTAATCCATAAGCGGTGCCAGATCGCCCGGCTGGGCGGCCCGGTGCCGTCGGCAGGGCCTCCCGTTGAATCATCGTGGCGCCCGTAAGGACGGACGAGCCCTGGTATTGCGTATGAAAGAACTCGGCCTCAACAACATCAACGTTCAATCACAGGAGCTGCTGCCGACGCCGGAGCAGGTGAAGGCGGCGCTGCCGCTCACCGCACGCGCGGAAGAAACGGTGCGCGCCGGACGCGAGATCGTGCAGAATATTTTGACGCGGACCGATCCGCGCCTGTTCGTGGTCGTCGGTCCGTGCTCGATTCACGATCTCAAGGCTGCGCGCGAATACGCGGCGCGGCTCAAGCGCTTGGCGGCCGAGGTCGGCGACACGCTGTTTCTCATCATGCGCGTTTATTTCGAGAAGCCGCGCACCACGGTCGGCTGGAAAGGGCTGATCAACGACCCGTACATGGACGATTCTTTTCATATCGAGAAAGGCCTGTATCTCGCGCGTGAGCTGTTGCTGGAGCTGGCCGAGATGGGGCTGCCGGCGGCGACCGAGGCGCTCGATCCGATCACGCCGCAGTACTTGCACGACCTCGTCACCTGGACCGCGATCGGTGCGCGCACCACCGAGTCGCAGACGCATCGCGAGATGGCGAGCGGTTTGTCGACGCCGATCGGCTTCAAGAACGGCACCGACGGTTCACTCGGGGTCGCGATCAACGCGCTGCAGTCGGTATCGCGCCCACACCATTTCCTCGGCATCAACCAGAACGGTCAGTGCGCCGTGTTCCGCACCCGCGGCAATCGTCACGCGCACATCGTGCTGCGCGGCGGCGGGCAACGGCCGAACTACGATTCGGTATCGATTGCGTTGTGCGAGGAAGAACTGAAGCGCAATGGGCTCGCACCGAATATCGCAGTCGACTGCAGCCACGGCAACTCCAACAAAAATTGGCAGCTGCAGCCGCTGGTGGCGGATGACTGTGTGCACCAGATTGTCGAGGGCAATCGTTCCATCGTCGGTCTCATGTTGGAAAGCCACCTCAACGCCGGCAACCAGCCGATCCCGAAGGACCGCGCGCAATTGAAATACGGCGTGTCGGTGACCGACGCCTGTATGGATTGGGAGACGACCGAACAATTATTGCGTCGCGCGCGCGAAAAGCTGAAAGACGTTTTGCCGCGCCGGGTGGCCGCGCCAAACTGATCGCCATGTCCGAACTCGCCACCCAGGTCGGCCGCCGGCGCACCTTCGCCATCATCTCGCACCCGGACGCCGGTAAGACCACGCTGACCGAGAAGCTCTTGCTCTACGGCGGCGCGATTCAGCTTGCCGGCACGGTGAAGGGGCGCAAAAGCGCGCGCCACGCGACGTCGGATTGGATGGAGCTCGAGAAGCAGCGCGGTATCTCGGTTACCTCGTCGGTGATGCAGTTCCCGTATCGCGATTTCATCGTGAACCTGCTCGACACGCCCGGCCACGAGGATTTTTCCGAGGACACGTACCGCACGCTGACCGCGGTCGACTCGGCGCTGATGGTGATCGACAGCGCCAAGGGCGTGGAGGAGCGTACCATCAAGCTCATGGAGGTGTGCCGCCTGCGCGATACGCCGATCATGACTTTCATCAACAAGCTCGACCGCGAGGGACGCGACCCGCTGGAACTGCTCGACGAAGTCGAGCGCGTGCTCGGCATCCGCTGCGCCCCGGCGACCTGGCCGATCGGCGGCGGCAAGCGCTTTCGCGGCGTGTATCACCTTATCAACGACAGCGTGATGCTCTTCAGTCCTACGCACGGTGGCCGCATCCAAGAGGGCAAGACCATCCGTGGCCTGGACAATCCATTTCTGGACGAGGTGCTCGGCGAGCAGGCGAACGAGCTGCGCATCGCGGTCGAGCTGGTCAAGGGCGCGAGCCACGCGTTCGACGCCGGCGAGTATCTCGCCGGGCGGCAGACGCCGGTGTTCTTCGGTTCCGCGATCAATAATTTCGGCGTGCAGGAGCTGCTCGACGCCTTCGTCGAGCACGCGCCCGGCCCGCGACCGCGCGTGGCGAAGACGCGCACGGTCGCCCCGGACGAGGGCGCGTTCAGCGGCTTTGTGTTCAAGATCCAAGCGAACATGGATCCCAAGCATCGCGATCGCATCGCGTTCCTGCGCGTCACCTCCGGGCGCTACACCAAGGGCATGCGCGTGTTTCAGGTGCGCACCGGGCGCGAGATGCAGATTGCGAACGCGATCACGTTCATGGCGCAGGAGCGCGAGCACATCGAGGAGGCGTACGCCGGCGACATTATCGGCCTGCACAATCACGGCACGATCCAGATCGGCGACAGCTTCACCGAGGGCGAGGTGCTGAAGTTCGGCGGCATCCCGTACTTCGCCCCTGAGTTGTTCCGGCGCGTGGTGCTGCGCGATCCGCTGCGCGCCAAGGCGTTGCAGAAAGGGCTCGATCAGTTGAGCGAGGAGGGCGCGACCCAGGTATTCCGCCCGCTGGTATCGAACGAGCTGATCTTGGGTGCGGTCGGCACGCTGCAGTTCGACGTCGTCGCCTGGCGCCTGAAAAACGAATACGGCGTCGAGTGCACCTACGACACCATCGACGTCGCCACCGCGCGCTGGATTGACGCGGACGATCCGGCGCGTATCAAGGAATTCCGCCGCACGCTCGAAGCCCGCCTCGCGCTCGATCGCGCCGGTAACCTCGTCTATCTCGCCCCGAGCACGGTCAATCTCAACCTTACCGTCGAGCGCTGGCCCGACATCCGTTTCCGCGCCACCCGGGAGCACGAGTTGTAAGTTATGCCCGCCCCGGCGGGCTGAAACTGGCGTGCAACCTGCTAGGTTTAAGGGACCGATCCCGACGTATCCCGAGACCGATTCGCATCGTCCGCCATGGCCACTGTCCCGCCGCTCAATAAGACTGCCGCCCAGGCGCTCCCGGTCGGCTACCCGTTGAGCGAGTACGCGATCGAGGCGGTGCTCGGCCAGGGTGGTTTCGGCATCACCTATCGCGCGCGCGATACGAAGCTCGGTGCCGAAGTCGCGATTAAGGAATATTTTCCCCAGGTCTACGCCGCGCGTACCGAGCGCGCCACCATCAGCCCGCGCCCCGGGGCCGATCTCGAGAACTACCGCTGGGGTCTCGGCGAATTTTTAAAAGAAGCGCAGGCGCTCGCCAAGTTCAAGCACCCGCACATCGTGCGCGTGCTGCGCTTCCTCGAGGCCAACGGCACGGCGTACATGATCATGGAGTACGAGCAGGGCGAGACGTTGTCGTCGTGGCTCGACAAGCACGGCGGGCGCCTCGACGAGCCGACGCTGCTGCGCATCTTTTTACCGACGCTGAGCGGGTTGCAGGCGGTGCACGACGCCGGCCTGCTGCACCTCGACATTAAGCCGGACAACATTTATCTGCGTAAGAATGGCGAGCCGGTGTTGATCGACTTCGGTTCCTCGCGCCAGATGCGCGGCGATGTGGGCCAGAAAGTGACATTGACGCCGGGCTTCTGCGCGCTCGAACAATATCCGGGCCACGGCGATGTCGGCGTGAGCGCCGACATCTATGGCATCGGCGCGACACTCTATCGTTGCATCGTCGGCACTCGCCCGATCGATGCACTCGAACGGCAGACGACGTTCGCCCGCAGCCGCATCGATCCGCTGCGCCCCGCGGTCGCGTTGGAGCGGCCGTTTTACAGCGCACATATCCGCCAATGCGTCGACGCGGCGATGAAGCTCTCGGCATCGGAGCGCCCCGCCTCGGCGCACGTACTGCAACAAGGGCTCATGGGTAAGGACATGAGCCAGGTGAGCAAGCCGGTGCGCGCCGACGTGGTGCGCATCGGCCAGGGATTCATCGGCACGGCGCCGCCGCCACCGCCGGCACGCAAGTGGCGCCGGCGTTACAGCTTCTTCGAAAAGTCGGTCGCCATCACCGTCTTTGTCGCGACGTTCGCCATCATCATTCCTAAGGTGATGATCGACACCGGTCGGATGAGCGAGGATGAGTTATGGCGCGGCATCGATGCGGCCAAGGCCGATCTTGTCGCCAAGACGCGCGCGCTCGGCGAAGCCATCAACGAAAAAGTATTCGGCGTGCGCCGCCGGCCCACGACGCCCGCGCCCGCGCCCGCGCCGCGCGAGGCGGCTGCCGAGCCCTCACCGGCCGTTGTTGCCGAAGCTGCGCCGATGCCGTATGGCGCCGACATGACTCGCGATGCCGACGTGGCGCTGCCCGAACCGCCGGCACAGGCGTTCGCCTTGCTCAAGCACGGAACGGTACTGGCCTATGCCAGCGAAAACGGACCTGTGCGCTTAAGCGACGCGCAGACCGGCGCCGAGCGGGTCACGGTGCCGGCACGTGTAAGCGGCGCCGCCGCGCTCGGCGTATTCCCCAGCAGCCAGTGGTTCGCCGTCGCCGATCTGGCCAATGCCATCGTCGTGTTCGATCCGCTCGGCAATCGCGACACGGTGGTTACCGAGGCTCTCGCCGAACCGGTCAGCGCCATCGCGGTATCTGTGGACAATCGCCTGTTGGCCGCCGCCGAGGGCGGTCGGCTCAACGTGTGGGCGCTGGCGCCGACGCGCCCATTGCATACGTTGCCGATCAACGGCGCGCGTACGCCAGCGATGGCGTTCGCGCCGGATGAGGGTCGGCTGGCGGTCGCCAGTGCCGACGGAAATATCACACTGTGGGATATGCAGGACGGTCGGCGCGTCGCGCAATGGCGCGGCCACACGCAGCGCATCAGCGCGATCGCCTGGTCACCCGACGGTCGCCGCCTCGCCACCGCCGACGGCGGCGCGGCGCGCATCTGGACGCTGGACGGCGACGCGACGCCGCGCCCCATGGATGTGGTTGGCGCCAAGGCACAGCACCTCGCCTTCAGCGCCGACGGCCGTTGGCTGATCGCCGCCGGCGCCAAACCGAATCTTCGCGTCTTCGATGTCGAGACCGGCGCGCTCGCACACGAGTTGGCGACGGACGGCCGCGGCACGCGCGTGCTCGCCATGACGCGCGACGGCAAACCACTCGCCGCGCTCGGCGACGACAACATCGTTCGGCGCTGGCGCTGATCGCGTCCAACTTCCCACTTTCGTGGGGCAGTCTCTAACACGTGGCACTGTCATTGCGAGGAGCCGAAGGCGGCGAAGTGACCGCGGTAGCGGTCATCCCGAGCGAAAGCGAGGGACCTCGTTGGGAGATCCCTCGCCGCCTGCGACGGCTCGGGACGCCACGTTCGTGTCGGATTGCTTCGCTTCGCTCGCAATGACGCATGAATCAACCGCTGCTGCCCCTCGCCCGCGTTGCGGAGGAGGGAATGGGGTCGCGGGAACCCTCGGCACGCGATCGAATCCGATCAAACATTGACCGTTTGGCGGCTGGCCGCGGAGTCGATCCGGCGGCATGCTGCGTGCCATGCGTCGGAATTCAATGAACACAATCCCTGCTACCGCGGCGCGTTCCGCGCGCCGACTCGAACGCGCGATCGGCGCCATGCCCGGTGAGCTCGCCGGCGCGCTTTGGTCCTTCGCCTACTTCTTCTTTCTCCTGAGCGGCTACTACGTGCTGCGGCCGCTGCGCGATGAGATGGGCATCACCGGTGGGGTGCAGCAGTTGCCGTGGCTTTTTACCGGCACCTTCGTCGCGATGCTGTTCGCGGTGCCGGCGTTCGGCGCGCTCACCGCGCGCTGGCCGCACCGGCGGTTCTTGCCGGCGGTTTACTACTTTTTCATCGCCAACATTCTCGGGTTCTATGCGCTTTTCACCGCCGGCGTCGGCGTGACGTACATCGCGCGCGCGTTTTTCATCTGGACCAGCGTGTTCAATCTGTTCGTGGTCTCGGTGTTCTGGAGCTTCATGGTCGATCGCTACAGCAACGCGCAGGCGCGGCGGCTGTTCGGTTTCATCGCCGCCCGCGGCAGCGCCGGGGCCATCGTCGGTCCGGCGCTCACGGCGGGATTGGCGACCACATGGGGACACATTCAGCTACTGCTGCTCTCAGCGGGTCTACTCGCTGCGGCGGTCGTCTGTATCCATGCGCTACTGCGCCTGCCGAATGCCGATCGTGAGTCGCCGGCGCGCGACCGCGCTCTTGGCGGCGGTATCTGGAGCGGTGTCGGCGCCGTCGCACGCGACCCGTATCTCCTCGGCATCGCCGGGTTCATTTTGTTATATACGACGCTGTCGACGTTTCTCTATTTCGAACAGGCGCAACTGGTGCGGGCCGCGTTCGACGACGCCGCGCAGCGTACGGCGCTCTTCGCCCGGATCGACTTGGCGGTGAATATTCTCACCATCACGACGCAGGTATTCGTGACCGGCCGTATCCTGCAGCGCGTCGGTGTGCCGGTCGCGCTGGCGGCGATTCCGGCGCTGCTGGTCGCCGGTTTCGCCGCGCTGGCGTTGGCGCCGTTGCTCGCAGTGCTGATCGGCTTGCAGGTGCTGCGCCGCGCGGGCGACTATGCCATCACGCGACCGGCGCGCGAGCTTTTGTTTACCGTCGTCGGGCGCGAGGCGAAGTACAAGGCGAAGAACGTCATCGATACCGTGGTGTATCGCGGCGGCGATGCCGTCAGCGGGTGGTTCTTCGCCGGCCTGCAGGCGCTTGGCTTGGGGTTGGCTGGGATCGCTTGGGTCGGCGTGCCGATCGCTGCGGCGTGGGCGGCGCTCGCGTGGCGGCTCGGCCGGCGTCAGGAGCGATTGCGTCTCGCGCCAACACACGAATCGTCCGCGTTCAAGGAGGCATCATGAACCCGTCTTCGATATGGACCCGTCGCGATACGTTGAAGGCGTTGCTGGCGGGCGGCGCGTCACTGATGAGCGCCGGCATCGCACGCGCGGCGCCGTCGCTCCGTCGGCGCATCCCAAGCTCCGGCATGGAGCTGCCCATCATCGGCCTTGGCACCTATTCGACATTCGATGTCGGCAGTGACGCCAGCGAGCGCGCAGCGGTGCGCGAGGTGCTACGGTTGTTCGTCGAACACGGCGGCGCGGTTGTCGATTCCTCGCCCATGTACGGCAACGCCGAGTCCGTCACCGGGGACATGACCGCGGAACTGACGGTGCGCGACCGGCTGTTTTTGGCGACCAAGGTTTGGACCCGTGGCGAGTCCGCCGGCGTCGAACAGATGCAAACCTCGTTCAAACGGCTGCGCACGACGCACATCGATTTGATGCAGGTGCACAACCTGCTCGACTGGCGCACGCACCTGCGTACGCTGCGTGCATGGAAGGACGACGGGCGCATCCGTTACATCGGCGTCACGCACTACACGGCCTCGGCGTATCCCGAGGTCGAGCAGGTATTGCGCAGCGAGCGCCTCGACTTCGTGCAGATCAATTATTCGCTTGCCGAGCGCGGCGCCGAGCAGCGGTTATTGCCGCTGGCACAAGACCGCGGTGTCGCGGTGTTGGTCAACCGGCCGTTCGCGCAGGCGAGTCTCTTCGGTAAAGTACGCGGGCGCGAGCTGCCCGCGTGGGCCGCCGAGTTCGATTGCTCGAGTTGGGCCCAATTTTTTCTGAAGTACGTC
>JBKHXU010000010.1:0-8424 GCA_046565865.1 Gammaproteobacteria bacterium
GGCGGCGCCATATATCCCGCAAAAACGGTTCGGGTCGCGCTGCAAGGAACGCTCGAACTCCGCCAGCGCCTGCGCCGGCTCGTCGAGGGCGAGCAGCATCTCGCCCAGCAGTTCGCGCGTCGGTGCGAGGTTTCCGGGCGTGACCGGGTGCTTGTCGCGAGGAGCGGTTCGAGCAGCGCCGCCGCGCGGCGCTGGTTGGCGAAGGTCTTGTTGGTCGGCAGCGCCGTGACGTTCAGCGCGAGCGCGCAGAGGATCTGTGCCTCCTCGTCATCGGGATAGCGCGCGGCGACGCGCGCTATCGCCTGTTCGAATGCGACTGCGCGCGGGCGGTGATCGGCAAACTCCCAGTCGTTGAAGCACGCGCCGAGCGCGGCGATGTAGTCGCGCTCGCGTTGCGTCCTGGCGCCGACCTGACTGTTCGGCCTTCGCCATCGCTGCCGCGGCCGCTTTTACTGCCGTGGGGTTGGGCGGCCAGGCGAATGGGTTGCCGCATCCCGGATCGTCGACGGCTTGGTGCCGGATTCCGCGCCAGTATCGTGATCGAATCGCCATGACGCACACAGCTAGTGTGCTGTGGGATGATCTCGAGGGCGGTGCAGCAATTTAACCGCTGTCCACCGGCGGCTGGGAAAGCTATCGTAACGCGGATCAATGCGCAGCGTCGCCCGCACCCGGCGCGTGGAAGATCGCCGGCCGCGCCTCGCCCTCGACTATTAGGAACCCGACGAGCCCGCGTTCCAGGCGCGAGAGCGAGTGGTCGACCAGGATGTAGCGTCCGGGGACGTCGACCTTAAACTCGACCATGGTCGCGCCGCCGGTTGGCACCAGCGTGGTTTGCACGTTGGTCAATGGCGGCGAGGTGAGCGAGCCTTCGTCGTACACGCGATCGAAGATCTCGCCGATGACATGGAACGACGACGTGATGTTCGGTCCGCCGACGCCGAAGTAGATGCGCACGGTCTCGCCGACCTTGGCCTTCATCGGCCGCTCTTTCGTGAGTCCGCCGACCGCGCCGTTGAACACGAAATACTCGGCGCGTTCGTTCAACAGTTTCTCAACGCTAAAGTCGAGCTTGCCGCGCGTGCCGTACGGCTCGCGTGTGTAGATTTCGCCCTGCATCACGTAGAACTCGCGATCGACTGGCGTCAGACCGCCGTCCGGTTCCACCAGGATCAATCCGTACATGCCGTTGGCGATGTGATGCGCCACCATCGGCGTCGCGCAGTGGTACACATACAGCCCGGGATTGATCGCCTTGAACGTAAACTGCGTGCCCTGCCCGGGACTGGTCTGGGTCGCGGCCGCGCCGCCGCCCGGGCCGGTCACGGCATGGAAATCGACCGAGTGAATCGTGGTGCTGTCTTTGTGATTTTTGAAGCGCACCGTCACCGTGTCGCCGACGCGCACGCGCAAAAACGGACCCGGCACCTGGCGGTTGAAGGTCCAATAGCGGAAGCTCGCGCCGTCGGCGAGCTTGGCTTCGAGCTCGACGGCCTCGAGCTCGAGAGTGAGCTGGTGCGGCGCACGCTTGCCGATGGCCTTGGGCAGCGCCGCCGGATCGGCGACGATGCTCACCGCCGGCGCCTGTTCCGCCACCGGCTTGCCGATCTCGAAGCGGCCCTCCATACCGGCGGCACGATGCCCGGGTAGCGCGCAGTAGTAGACAAAGGAGCCGGTCTTGGTCGCGCGAAACACCAAGGCGGTGCTGGCGCCGACCTTGGTCACGATGTCCGATTTGGCGTTGAAGTCGGGGGCGACGATGTCGTGCTGCGCGCCGTCGCCGTTGACCAGCGTCACCTGCACCACCGCATTCGGCGCGACGCGCAAGGTCGGGTTCACCACGCCGTCGATGCCGCCGCCTTGACCGATGTACACCAGCTTGCCGTCGGCGATCGCGGTTTTTAGCGTGAACTTGACGTCGGGCGTGTACGCCGCGGGGCTCGGCGGCTTGGCCGCGAAGCTCACGAGCGGAAGTGTGAGCAAAGCGCCGGTCACGATTCTCGTCAAAATCTGTGTAACGCGATCCATGGGTTTATCTCGGTGATGAGTGACGAGGAAGAGAATAGGTGTTTCGTGCGCCGCCGCCTTGATCTGCATCAAGCGAGCGGTTGATATAAATCAAATCATGTCAGCCGCGTATCAATAGAATGGTTTTTCATGCGAAACACCCACTTCTCGCCGTCGCTTGCGCGCACCTACGGTTATACCGCCGCGCGGCGACGCGCGTTGCTGCAACTTATCGGTTTTACCGACGCCGACCACGCCCATGCCGCGCGCCTGCAGCGCGAAGTCCTGATGCCCGATGCCGATCGCATCGTCACCGATTTTTACTGCAAGCTCGGCGGCGATCGCGCATTTCGCCGCGTCATGGCGCGCGGCTTCGGCATCGGCCATCTGCACGACGCGCAACGCCAGTACTTGCTGACCCTCGGTGTCGGCTTCGATACCGCTGGGTATGTCGAAAGCCGATTGCGTATCGGCGCGGCGCACGCGCGCGTGCCGGTGCCGCCGTGGCTGTATCTCGGGGCTTACGCGCTGCTGCAACGCCTAATTCTGCAGCGCATTCGCGTACGGCTGCGTTCGGCGACGCGGCGACAAACGGCGCTGGTCGATTTTCTGGTCAAGATTGCGACGCTCGACATGACGCTCGCGATCGAGACTTATCACAACGCACGGCTCGGGGAGCTGGAAACATCGATCAAAACTCTGCGCGGACGCGCCGCCCAACTGCATCGGCGCACTGAACTCGATGCCTTTACCGGCGTGGCGCACCACGCGCGCATCCTCGATGTACTGAAGCGCGAGATCGCGTCGCGCGGCGACCGGCCGGTATCGATCGTGATGGTCGATCTCGACCGCTTTAAATCGATCAACGATACCTATGGCCATCCGGCCGGCGACAAGGCGTTGCAGGCGGTGGCGGCGCGGCTGCGTGCGGTCGCGCGCCGCGACGACGTCGTCGGTCGCTACGGCGGCGACGAGTTCGTCGTCGTGCTCAAACACGCCTCGCTCGCCACCGCGCGCCGCATCGCGGAACGCCTGCGCGAGGGCGTCGGGCGCGAAGCGGTCGATATCGGCGGCCGGCGCATGCGCGTCACGTTGAGCGCCGGTGTGGCCGTCACGGCGAACGGCGAGGATGCCGAAAGCCTTTTGGCACGTGCCGACGCCGCGCTGTATCAGGCCAAGCACGCCGGTCGCAACCGCGTGGTGGCGGCCGGACGCGCGCGCGGACATTCTGCCGATCGTTTGATCCAGGTCAAAGCAGCAATGCGGTGCCGCTGATACGTTGTCGCCGGTTCCCGCTGTTGGACTCAAGGAGGACACATGGACCGACAAAGCAAAGCCGTAACCGGACTTGCATTGGCATCGACCTTGGCCGCCGTTTACACCGCGTGCGCCGCGGCGTACTTCCTGTGGCCCAACGTGACGCTCGGTTTCTTTAACGCGTGGTTTCACGGGCTCGATCTGGCGCTGCTTGTGCCGGCCGGCGGCAAGGCGTGGACGCTCGGCGACTTTGTCTACGGCCTGGCGGGAGTAATGGTTACGGGTTTTCTCGCCGGCGCCGCGCACGCCGCCGCGCACAATGCAGTCGCGCGGTGGTTCGGATTCTTCGGCGCCCACCGTCGAGCCGCTATTTAGCCCGCGTCGCCGCGGCTGGTAACAAGAACCTCGGGATTCAGTCTCCCGATCGCGCGTCCGCGACGACGCAATCACCCACCTAAATCAATAGTAAGGAGACAAGCAATGAAACACGCAGTCCGTTATATCGCAATGACCGGCATCCTTTCGTTGGCGCTCGTTGGGGTGTCGGCCTATGCCGCCCAAGGACCCAAGGACAGCCACGCCAGCATGGGCGGCCCGGGTGCGCAGCAGATGGGCGGCATGATGCACGACATGGCCGATCAGATGATGGAAATGTCCGGCCGCATGTCCCAAGGTCGGATGAGCGCGGAACAGCAAACGCAAATGTCAGCGCGCATGCGCACCATGGCAATGATGATGGATCGAATGTCGGGCATGGCCGGCAAGGGCATGATGCTGGACGCCGACATGCAGAAGCAGATGGGCGAGATGCGCAAACAGATGGACGACATGATGAAGGGCGGCGCGATGCCGAATAAGAAGTAAGCGCGTTGTTCGTTGCCTCTCCGGCAGCGTGGGGGAGAGGAGACAATCGATGATGCAGCTCACGTTCCTCGGCGCGACGGGCACCGTCACCGGGTCGAAATACCTGGTGACGGCCGGCGGCAAGAGGATCCTCGTCGATTGCGGACTGTTCCAGGGTTACAAGCAACTGCGCCTGCGCAATTGGGCGCCGCTGCCGGTCGCGCCAAAGGACATCGATGCGGTGGTGCTGACGCACGCGCATCTCGATCACACCGGTTACCTGCCAGTGCTGGTCAAGAACGGATTTCGCGGCGCCGTGTATTGCAGCGCGGCGACGCGCGATCTGTGCGCCATTTTGTTGCCCGACAGCGGCCGGTTGCAGGAAGAGGAGGCGGCGTACGCCAATCGCGGCGGCTTCTCCAAACACAAGCCGGCGTTGCCGCTGTACACGCGCGATGACGCGGATCGCGCGCTTGCCGGTTTCGTGCCGGTCGCGTTCGCGCGGGAGACGATATTGCCGGGCGGTATCGCATTGCGGCTGCTGCCTGCGGGCCATTTGCTTGGCGCCTCGCTGGTCGAGCTGCGTCACGACGGGTCCACGCTCGTCTTTAGCGGCGATCTCGGGCGACCGAATGATCCTATTATGGTGGCGCCGGCCGTTGTCGAGCGCGCCGACTATTTGATTGTGGAATCCACGTACGGCGATCGGCGCCACGCGTCCGACGATCCGCAGCGACAATTGGCCGACGTGATCAACCGCACCGCCGCGCGCGGCGGTGCCGTGATCATCCCGGCGTTCGCGGTCGGGCGCGCGCAGACGTTGCTCTATCTGATTCATCGGTTGCGGCAGGCGCGCGCGATTCCCGACATCCCGGTGTTCCTCAACAGCCCGATGGCGGCGGACACGACGCGGCTGTATCACGCGCATCGCGCCGAGCATCGGCTGACGCCGCAACAATGCGATGCGCTGCATCGCGCCGCCACGGTCGTGAACAGCGCCGAGGACTCCAAGCGTCTCAACGAACGGCGCGGGCCGATGATCGTGATCTCGGCGAGCGGCATGGCGACCGGTGGACGCGTGGTGCATCACCTGAAGGCGTTCGCGCCCGATCCGCGCAACACCATCCTCTTCGCCGGCTTCCAGGCCGGCGGTACCCGCGGCGCGGCCATGGTGAACGGCGCCGAGTCGATCAAAATCCACGGCCAATATGTGCCGGTGCGTGCCGAGGTCGTGCGCCTGGACAACCTCTCGGCACACGCCGACTACGCGGAAATACTCGCGTGGCTCAAGCAATTCCGCGCGCCGCCACGGCGCACGTTTATTACCCACGGCGAACCGGCGGCGGCCGACGCGCTGCGGTTGCGCATCGAGGAACAGTTGGGTTGGGCGTGCGAGGTTCCGGAATATCAGGCGTCGGTCGCGCTCGGCTGATGGCGCTGAACTTCACCTTATAAGACATGTCTCGCTTGATATGCCCGTGTCCGAGCCGCTTGTATTGACGGTCAACGCCGGTAGCTCTTCGTTGCGCCTGGCGCTGTTCGCGGCGGGCGGCGGGCTCACGCCCATTGCCGCCGTGCACGACGATTCGTCGGACACCGATGCCGTCGCGCGGCTGTGCGAGTTCGCCGGCGTGCGGGCCGAGGCGGTGACGGTTGTGGCCCACCGCGTTGTGCACGGCGGCGACACGCTCACGGCGCCGTGCCGCATCGACGACCGCGTCGAGGCCGAGATCGCCCGTCTTGCGCCGCTCGCGCCGCTGCACAATCCGCGCGCGCTCGCGGCAATCCGTGCGGCGCGCGCGGCGCTGCCAAGTGCGATTCCGGTCGGTGTGTTCGACACCGCTTTTTACGCCATCCTGCCCGAGGTGGCGCGGCGTTACGCGCTGCCGCGAAAGCTGGCGCCGGTCAACGTACGCTACGGGTTTCACGGGATCGCGCACCAATCCATGTGGCGCCGCTGGTCGGCGGCACGCCGCGACACGGGCGGCGCACGCGTCATTTCGTTTCAACTCGGCGGCGGTTGCTCGGCCACCGCGATCCGCGGCGGCCGGCCGGTCGATACCTCCATGGGCTTCTCGCCGCTCGAGGGCTTGATGATGGCCACGCGCGCGGGCGACGTGGATGCCGGGTTGTTGGTGTACCTATTACGCGACATGAGGATGAGCCCGGATAGGATCGACGCGCTACTTAATAAAAAATCGGGCTTGCTCGGCGTTTCCGGTGTCAGCGCCGACATGCGCGTACTGCTCGAATCCGACGATCCGGCCGCGCGATTCGCGGTCGAGCTCTACGTTTATCGTGCGCGCAAATATCTCGGTGCGTATCTCGCGCTGCTCGGCGGCGCCGATGCGATTTTATTCGGCGGCGGTGTCGGCGAGCACGCGCCCGTGGTGCGCGCACGCATCCTTGCCGAGATGGAATGGGCCGGCATCGCGCTCGATCCTGCGCGCAATCAAGCGGCGACCGCGGGTGACCACCGTATCAGCGCCGACGACAGTCGCGTGGAGGTATGGGCCTTGAACGTGGACGATGCGAGTGAGTTGGCGCGCGTGGCGCTGACGTTTATCGAGCGGTAACGCATTGCCGTCATTGCGAGGAGCCGAAGGCGACGCGGCAATCTCACAATCCTGGCGCTCCGCTATGGAGATTGCTTCGCTTCGCTCGCAATGACAGGAACGTTTTAAACGGAGGTCGACATGGAACATGCGATAACGGAAGAACGCGTCACCGGCCCGCTCACGGAACCCGAGCTGCATCTGCTCGACCGCTACTGGCGCGCCGCGAATTATCTTTCCGTCGGGCAGATCTATCTGCTCGACAATCCGCTCTTGAAACAGCCACTCGCCCCGGCGCACGTGAAGCCGCGGCTGCTCGGTCACTGGGGTACGACGCCCGGGCTCAATTTTGTCTACACACATTTGAATCGCGTGATACGCGAGCGCGATCTGAGCGTGCTGTTCGTCACCGGTCCCGGTCACGGCGGGCCGGCGCTGTTTGCGCAGACGTGGCTCGAAGGCAGCTACAGCGAGTGCAACAGCGACGTGCCGCAAAATGCCGAAGGCATGCGCGAGCTGTTCAAGCGTTTCTCGTTCCCCGGCGGCAACCCGAGCCACACCGCGGCCGAGGTGCCGGGCTCGATTAACGAGGGTGGCGAACTCGGGTACTCGCTGGCGCACGCGTTCGGCGCTGCGTTCGACAATCCCGATCTCCTTGTCGCCTGCGTCGTCGGCGACGGCGAGGCCGAGACCGGGCCGCTCGCGGCCGCGTGGCATTCGAATAAATTTCTGAATCCGGCGAGCGACGGCGCGGTGCTGCCGATCCTGCACCTGAACGGATACAAGATCGCGAACCCAACACTGCTCGCGCGCATCCCGAAGAGCGAGCTACAAAATCTTTTTCTCGGCTACGGCTGGCAGCCGTACTTCGTCGAGGGCAGCGATCCGGAGGCGATGCATCAGCAGATGGCGGCCACACTCGATCGCGTGTGTGACGAGATTCGCGATATCCAAAACCGCGCCCGGCGCGCACCCGCGATCAATCCGCCGCGGGCGCGCTGGCCCATGATCATCTTGCGCAGCCCCAAGGGTTGGACCGGTCCGAAGGAGCTCGACGGCAAGAAGCTCGAAGGCCATTGGCGCTCGCATCAAGTGCCGTTCGGCGACGTGCGCGGCAATCCCGGCCACTTGCAAGCGCTCGATCGGTGGCTCAAGGGCTATCGTCCGGACGAGCTGTTCGACAAAGACGGCGCGCTGCACCCCGAACTGCGCGCGCTCGCGCCGAGCGGCGCGCGGCGCATGGGCGCGAACCCGCACGGCAACGGCGGTCTGCTGCTGCGCGATCTGCGCCTGCCCGATTTCACCGACTACGCGGTCGAGGTGCCGACACTGGGCGCGGCGCAGGTGTCGGCGACGCGCACGATGGGTGTTTTCTTGCGCGATGTGATGAAGTTGAACGAATCCGCGCGCAACTTCCGCGTCGTCGGTCCGGACGAGACCGAGTCGAATCGATTGGGCGCGCTGTTCGAGGTGACCGGTCGCACCTGGCTTGCCGAGCGCGCCGCGGACGATTCCCACCTTGCGCCCGATGGGCGCGTGATGGAGGTGCTGTCCGAGCACCTGTGCCAAGGCTGGCTCGAAGGCTATCTGCTCAGCGGCCGCCATGGCGTTTTTTCATGCTACGAGGCGTTCATTCATATCGTCGATTCGATGTTCAACCAGCACGCCAAGTGGCTCAAGGTGAGTCGCGAGATCCCGTGGCGCCGGCCGATCGCCTCGCTCAACTATTTGCTCACCTCGCACGTGTGGCGGCAGGATCACA
>JBKHXU010000011.1:0-3226 GCA_046565865.1 Gammaproteobacteria bacterium
AGTCATACATCGACTAGCCCGCGCGGAGCGCGGGTCGACTACTGAACCGCTCTCAACAACTGCACCACCTCATACAACGGCAACCCCACCACACCCGAATAACTCCCCTCAATCCGCTCAATAAACGCCGCCGCCCGCCCCTGAATCGCATAACCCCCCGCCTTATCCGCCGGCTCGCCACTATTCCAATAGGAATCGATCTCCGCATCGGTCATGCGCGCCATGGTCACCCGTGTTTCACTCAATGCGGTCCGCACTGAACCGTTAGCGACCAACGCAACCGCCGTGAGCACATCATGCGTGCGACCAGCAAGGCGTTTGAGCATGGCACGGCCGTGCGTCGCATCCGTGGGCTTGCCGAGAATTTCGCCGTCGATCACGACCTCAGTATCGGCACCCAGCACCGGACGCACCGGCAAGCCACGCTCGCGCGCGAGGCGCGCGCCGGCCTCGGCCTTGGTGCGCGCCAGGCGTTGCACGTAATCGCGCGCGGTTTCGCCGGGGGCTGGCGTCTCCGGTACGTGGGTCACGACGACGTCGAACGCAACGCCGAGTTGGCGCAACAACTCCTGCCGGCGCGGGCTGGCGGAGGCGAGGTAGATGGCGGGGTACTGCATCATCGATGGTACGGAAGCTGCTGCTGAATACTGTACGCGCGATAGAGTTGCTCGGCCCACACCACGCGTACGACCGGATGCGCCAATGTCAGCGCCGACAACGACCACTTCTCGTGCGCCCGCTGCAGACACGTTACTGACAACCCTTCCGGGCCACCGATCCAGAAGGCTAAATCGTTTCCGTCCTGTTGCGCGCGCGTCAGCGTCGCCGCCACTTGCTCGGTGCTAAGCGTGCGTCCGGTGCGCTCGAGCGCGATGACGCGCGCATCGGCAGGGGTCGCGGCCAGCACGCGCTCGCCCTCTTCACGCACGACGCGTTCGAGGTCGGCGCCCTTGGTGCGCCGGCCGGCGGCGATTTCGATCAGGTTCGGGCGCAGGTGCGGCGGCAGGCGTTTGGCGTAGTCGGCGAATCCGTCCTCGACCCAGGCGGGCATGCGGGTGCCGACGGCGATCAGATAGAGACGCATGCGGCGGCTAGCGCGTCGGATCGATGCGCTTGCCTTCGCTCCAGAGCTTTTCGAGATTGTAGAAGTCGCGCGTCTGCGCGCGCATCACGTGCACCACCATCTCGCCGAAATCGATCAGCACCCAATCGCCCTGCTTCACGCCTTCGACGCCCACGGGGCGGCGGCCGTGCTCGCGCAGTTTATCGACGACGCGGTCCGCCATCGATTGCACGTGGCGGTTCGAAGTGCCGGTCGCGATCGCCATGAAGTCGGTGAAGTACGCGACCTTGCGCACGTCAAGGAGCGTGATGTCCTGACCCTTGGCATCGTCGAGCGCTTGATAAATCAGTTGCCGCAATTGCTTTGGCCGCATCAGGCCGCCTCGCGATAGAGTTGTTGCTGTTCGATGTAGTCCCACACGGCGGGCGGTAACCAGCCGGCCGGCGCCGGTTCGCCGCGCGCGATTGCGGCGCGAATTGCGGTCGCGGAAATCGCGAGCGGCGAGATCGGCGCGATAAAAACCAGCCCGGCCGCGGTGCGCTTGAGCAGGCTCGCATCCGTCACCATGCGCGCCGGCAATCCGGACGGCAGACGCGGCTCGGTCACGGCCCGGCCCTGCCCGGTCGGCCGACGCATGACCACAAGGTGCGCCAGCGCCGGCAGGTGCTGCCACTCGTGCCAAGTGTTGAGATGCGCGAACGCGTCGCTGCCGATGAGCAGACACAACGGCGTGGTCCCGTGTTCGGCGCGCAGCGATTCCAGCGTCGGCACGGTGTACGAGGGACCGCCGCGCGTAATCTCGCGATCATCGACGCGAAACGCGGGGAATTCGGCGCACGCCGCGACCGCCATTTGCAGCCGCTGCGCGACCGAGGCAATCGGCGCGGGTCGATGCGGCGGCTGCGCCGCGACCACCAGCCGCAGCTCGGAAAGCTGCAGTGCCTGCACGACGTCGTGGGCGGGACGCAGATGACCGTAGTGGATGGGATCGAAGGTGCCGCCGAGGATGCCGATCATAAAAAAATAATCCCCTCTCCCATTGGGAGAGGGGCGGGGGTGAGAGCGGCGCCCACACTTGCGTTCACTGAGGGGTTGATTGCCCTCACCCCATCCCTCTCCCGAAGGGAAAGGGGGAGTATGTGCGCTGATGCGATCATTTAAGACCGAACGTGGCCATCTCCGAGCACGATAAATTTTTGCGAGGTTAGACCTTCGAGACCGACCGGGCCGCGCGCGTGCAGTTTGTCGGTGGAGATGCCGATCTCGGCGCCGAGGCCGTACTCAAAGCCGTCGGCGAAGCGGGTCGAGGCGTTGACCATCACTGAGCTCGAATCGACTTCGCGCAGGAAGCGGAGCGCGCGGGTGATGTCCTCGGTGACGATGCTGTCGGTATGTTGCGAGCCGTATTTCGCGATGTGCTCGATCGCCTGATCGACGCCATCGACCACGCGAATCGACAGGATCGGCGCAAGGTATTCGGTGTGCCAATCCTCCTCGGTCGCGGCTTTGATGTCGGGCACATGCCGGCGCGTGGCGTCACAACCGCGCAGCTCGACGTTCTGTTCGCGGTACAACTTCACCAGCGGCGGCAGCGCGCGCGCCGCGATGTCGCGATGCACGAGCAACGTCTCCATGGTATTACAGGTGCCGTAGCGCTGGCACTTGGCATTGAACGCAATCTTCACCGCCTTGTCGAGATCGGCCTTGTCGTCGATGTACACGTGGCACACGCCGTGCAAATGCTTGATCACCGGGATCGTCGCCTCGTTGGTGATGCGCTCGATCAGCGACTTGCCGCCGCGCGGGACAATAACATCGACATGCGCCTTGAGCGTGATCAGCTCGCCGACCGCGGCGCGGTCGGTGGTGTCGATCACCTGCACCGCATCGGCCGGCAGCCCGGCTTGTTGCAAGCCCTCGTGAATGCACGCGGCGATGGCGCAGTTGGAATGGATCGCCTCGCTGCCGCCGCGCAGGATCGCGGCGTTGCCGCTCTTCAAGCAGAGCCCCGCCGCATCGGCGGTAACGTTCGGCCGCGATTCATAAATGATGCCGACCACACCGAGCGGCACGCGCATGCGCCCAACCTGGATGCCGGAGGGCCGCATGCGCAGCTCGCTGATCTCACCGACTGGATCGGGGAGTTGTGCGATCTGACGCAGA
>JBKHXU010000012.1:0-17515 GCA_046565865.1 Gammaproteobacteria bacterium
CGGCGCGAAACACGTTGCCCAACTGGCGTGCCGGCACATCACCGACCCATTGCGCCGCCATTTCTTCGGCGTCGATATCGAGGCCGCGCACGATCCGTTGAAACTTCTGCCCCAGCTCGATATCGCCACTGATCTGCAATTCTCCCGCAACCGGCGCCTGACCGCGCGCCGACATCAACCGCGCGAACACCGCCGCACTGCCGGCGATGGTGACGTCGACCGTGCCGTCGTATTCGCCGCGCAATTCGATGCCGGCCGCGGTGGGCAACACGTACAGCCGCAGCGACGCGTCCCGCAGTTCCAAACAAATTACTCTGCCGGCGAGCGCGCCGAGGCGTTGCTGCGTATCGGGGTCGAAACGGAGCAACCGATTGAATAGCGCCTGAGCGCCGGTCAATACGGTCGTGGAAGCGGCACGCATGGCGTCAAAATTTATAACCCACGTGCAGCGCGACGATGCCGCCGCTCAAATTGTAATACTGCACGCGCTCGTAACCGGCGGTCTGCATCATCGCCTTCAACTGTTCCTGATCCGGATGACGCCGGATGGATTCGACGAGATAGCGATAACTCGCTTCGTCGTTGGCGACCACGCGCCCGAGCACGGGCAGGATGTTGAACGAGTACGCGTCGTACACCGGTTGCAGCGCTTGCTTCGGCCGTGAGAATTCGAGCACCAACAATTTTCCGCCCGGCTTCAGCACGCGGTACATCGACGCGAGCGCGCGATCGATGTGCGTCACGTTGCGTAGGCCAAAGGCGATGCTGACGCAGTCGAAATGATTGTCGGGGAACGGCAGGTTCTCGGCATCGGCACGCACGAACTCGACATTGCCGGCGATGCCGCGGTCGACGAGCCGCTCGCGCCCGACGGCGAGCATGGCGTCGTTGATGTCGCTCAGCACCACGTGGCCAGTCGGCCCGACGCGCGCCGCGAAGCGCGCCGTCATGTCGCCGGTGCCACCGGCGACATCGAGCACGCGGCTACCGGCGCGCACGCCACTTTGCCCGACCGTAAACTGTTTCCAGGCGCGATGCAGCCCGAGCGACATCAAATCGTTCATGAGGTCGTAGCGACCGGCAACCGAGCGGAACACCTCGCCGACGAGTCCGCGCTTGGCGTCCGCCGGTACCTCGCGGAACCCAAAGTGCGTGCGCTCGCCGGGATCGTTCGTCGCCATGGCGGTTACTGCGCCGGAGTCGGCGCCTTGCGGTTGTGACCCGCGCGCTTCAGGCGCTCCAAGTACTGCGGCCACAATGTGGCGTGGTCCTCGCCCAAATGCTTCAGCCAGTCCCACGAGTAAATGCCGGTGTTGTGCCCGTCGTCGAAATGCAGACACACCGCATAGGTGCCGACCGGCTCTATATTAGTGATGTTCACGTTCTCCTTGCCCACCTGCAAAATCTCCTGCCCCGGCCCGTGCCCGCGCACCTCGGCCGAGGGCGAGTACACGCGCAGATACTCGCACGACAACTCGTAACGCGTACCGTCGTCGAACGCGACTTCCAGCATGCGCGACTTTTGGTGCAGCTTGATATCGGTGGGTCGCACCGCGTTCTTACGCATTGAAAACCCCTGGCGCCAAGCGAAAAAGGGCAGTAATGGTAACTAAATTGTCATATATATGGTATGAAATGACGGCCGCGTTACAGCCGCCTTTGCCCATGCCCGCCAAAATACTCATAGTCGATGACGAAGACGCCATCCGCCAGATGATCGGCCTGGCATTGACCCAGGCCGGCTACGACATCGACGAGGCGGCCGATGCCTCCCAGGCACAGGCGCAGATCATCCAGCAGGCACCCGACCTGATCTTGCTCGACTGGATGATGCCCAAGGTCTCCGGCGTCGAATACGCGCGAGCGCTGCGGCGCGAGAAACTCACCTCCGGGATTCCCATCATCATGCTCACCGCGCGCACCGAGGAAGAAGATAAGGTACGCGGCCTCGACAGCGGCGCGGACGATTACATCACCAAACCGTTTTCCACGCGCGAGCTGTTGGCGCGCATCAAGGCGCTGCTGCGACGCGCACGCCCACACACCGCGGAGCTCGCGGTCGAAACCGACGGCTTGGCACTCGATCCCGCCACGCACCGCGTGACCGCGCGCGGGCGCACGCTCGACATCGGGCCGACGGAATTCAAGCTCTTGCACTTTTTCATGACCCACCCGGAGCGCGTGCACTCGCGCGAGCGGTTGCTCAACGGCGTGTGGGGCGACAACGTGTATATCGAGGAGCGCACCGTTGATGTGCACATCCGCCGCCTGCGCAAGGCGCTGACGCCGAGCGGTCACGACCGCCTGATTCAGACCGTGCGCGGCACGGGCTATCGGTTTTCGGCGCAGTAATTGTCATGGCCAGAACGCCATCTAAGCGCCGCCATGCTCAGACTGACTGTCATTGCGAGCGCAGCGAAGCAATCTCCGTATCGGAGGGGCAAGCGTCGCGAGATTGCTTCGTCGCCTTCGGCTCCTCGCAATGACGGACTTCGGTTTTTTTCGGTACCCTTGTCGAAACCGGAACGAGCGTTAGATCAAACGCATGCACCCCAATCTCACCCGCGAGCTATGGATCATCGTCGGCATCGCCGTCGCCGCATTGCTGGTCGGTGCGTTAATCGGCCGGCCGTTCCTGGCCGCGGCGCTCGCGTTCGGTTTTTATATCGCGCTGCAGCTGTATAACCTGCATCGGCTGCACGCTTGGCTCATGCGCCGCGAGCGCGGCGCCGATGTGCCGGAGGCAGACGGCCTGTGGGGTGATATCTATAACGAGATTCGCAAGCTGCTGCGCCAGGCGGAGCAACGCCAGGACCGGCTGACCGAGATGATCGCGCGCTTCCAGAGCGCCGCCGCGGTGATGCCGGACGCGGTCGTGATCCTGTCGCAGGACGGCGAGATCGAATGGGCCAACTCCGCAGCGCGGCGCCTGGTCGGCGTGCACTTCCCGCGCGACGCCGGTATCCGCATCGGCAACTTGGTGCGCGATCCGGAATTCACGCGTTACATCGCCGCCGGCAACTATTCCGATCCGCTGGAGATGGACTCGCCGGCGCTCATGGACGCGACGGTCTCGGTACAGATTGTGCCTTACGGCGCGAGCCAGAAGCTCATCATCTTCCGCGACGTCACGCGCATCGTGCGCCTGGAGCAAACGCGCCGGCACTTCGTCGCCAACGCCTCACACGAACTGCGCACGCCGCTCACGGTGCTCACCGGCTATCTCGAAACCCTGCGCGACATGAAGACCGGCATTGACGACGATTTGCGCAAACATCTCAGCACGATGTACGAGCAAGGCATGCGCATGCAGCGGTTGGTGAACGACCTGTTGATGCTGTCGCGGCTCGAGACTGCGCCGCCGCGCAGCCACGACGACGCGGTCGATGTCGCGGCCTTGCTCGCCGGCCTCAAAGAACACGCCATGCTCTTGAGCGGCGAACAGCGGCACGCGATCACGCTCGATACGGACGATCGCTTGCAGCTGCTCGGCGATCGCGACGAGCTGCACAGCGCGTTTTCGAATCTCATCAACAACGCCGTGCGCTACACCCCGGCGGGCGGCCGCATCGCGCTGCGCTGGTACGCCGACGACGACGGCGCCAAGTTCTCGGTCGCCGATTCCGGCGAGGGCATCGCCCCTGAGCACATCCCGCACCTGACCGAGCGCTTCTACCGCGTCGATACTGCGCGCTCGCGCGCCTCGGGCGGCACCGGGCTTGGGCTGTCGATCGTCAAGCACGTGCTCGCGCGCCACGACGCTGACCTTCGCATCGAGAGCGAGCTCGGCAAGGGCAGCGTCTTTACCTGTGTGTTTCCGCCGAGTCGCATCGTCGCGGGGAGCGCGGCGCGGCGCTCGGAGCGCGGGCAATGAATCGGTTGAGACCCAACGGCGGCCATGTATGCGCCCTGCTCGCCGCCGCGATGGCGGCGAGCCCCGCGCTCCTGGCCGACGATTTCGGGGCCGATGTCGAGCGGCGCTTGCACGACGCGGCGCGCACGCTGTTCGGCATCGAGCGGCCGCTCGCGGCCTCGGCGCCGGCCAGCCTGCGGCCGTACCGCGCACCGGAACAAACCGCCGCCGATCAGGTGGCGGTGGCGCCCGGCCTTAAGGTGGAATATCTCACGCGCGCCATCGGCGACGTCGCGGACATGCTCGCGTTTTGGCCGAACGACACGGCGCCGACGCATCTCATCGTGTCCATCGAAGCCATGCCGCCGCGGGTGCTTGGACTATGGCCGAACGGCCTGGCCAAGCTCACGCCCTCGGTACAGCGCATCGATCTCGCGAGCGGGAAGATCGACACGGTGCTGCGCGGCATGGCGGCGGCCGACGGCATCCGCCGTACGCCGTGGGGCACAGTGTTGGTGGCCGAGGAGACGCCGGACGGCGGCGCCTACGAGATCATCGATCCACTGACGACGACGGACCATACCGTCGTCGATCGCACCGGCGGCCTGGTCTTAGACGCCACGGGCTGGCCGTCGGATCGCGTAGCCAAGCGCCCGATGTTGCCAGCCATGGCATGGGAAGGACTGACGTTGCTCGACAACGGCGTGCTCTACGCCGGCGACGAGGCGCTCCCCGGCGAGGCCGGCGCCGACGCCGACGGCGGCAGCCTATACAAGTTCGTGCCGACGCGGCCTTACACCGGCGACGCCGTCACGCATCTGGATCAGTCGCCGCTGGTTCAGGGCGATGTATACGCGCTACAAGTCTCATGTCTCGCGCGCCGGCAACAGACCGGGCAGGGCTGCGAGGTCGGCAACGCCGCGTGGATCGCGGTCGCGGCCGGCACGGCGCGCGCGCAGGCATATGCACGCGGCGCCACCGGTTACTTCCGACCCGAGGACCTCGAGCGCGACCCGCGCTACCGCGACGCCGCCCACCCCGACGCGGTGCGCGTGTGCTGGACCAACACCGGCTCCGCCGCCGCGCAACATTACGGCGAGGTGCTGTGCGCGGTGGATCGTGCACCGTGGCAGGCGGACGCGGACGCCCGCAGCGTCACCGTGCAGCGCTTCATCGAGGGCGATGCGAAATTCAACGCGTTCGACAATCTCGCGTTTCAGCCGGGCACCGGTAATCTGTACGTGCTCGAGGATGCGCCCAATGGCGACGTATACGCGTGCCTGCCCGACGGCACCGACCGCGACGACAAGAGCGACGGTTGCGTGCGCGTGATGTCGGTGCGCGACAGTTCGGCGGAACCGACCGGCCTCATTTTCAGCGCCGATGGCGCGACCGCGTACCTCGTCATCCAACACAGCGACGACGGCCTCATGCCGGAGATCGACGGCTATGGGACCGACGACATCGTCAAGATCACCGGTTTTGACTCCATCGCGCCGCGCGCCGGCCGACGCGCCACTGCGCCGACGCGATAACACGCCCGCCCCCGCAACAATTCGGTAACGGTTTCGTCGCGGCGCTGACACACAGCACCGCTAGTCTCCTGCGCGCCTGACAACGCACGCATTGGAGAATACAAACCATGGCAGCACCGTTCCTTGCCCGCACCCTGCTCGCGACAGCGGTCGCGACCACGACGCTCACTCGATTCCAGCGGGCGCGCCGCACACCGTCGTGATCCAGCACCGCGACGACGCGTTGGTGCCAACGGTCAACGGCTACGCGGCCGATGACGTGCTCGAGATCACCGGTTTTAACGAGAGAAAGTAGGGAGACAAAAAGAAAACGGTGTGCCGGGGTCACATCGACACGGACGTCACGCCGGCCGCGGTGCGGTCGGAAACCCCACCTGATTCTCCTCCCGGCCGCCGCGTGCGGCCATTTTTTTTCGTCATGGAACCGTCATGGGGACGTCATCGACGCGTCACGCCGTGCCCCTAGGCTGCGCCCGGTTTTCGCCCATCCATCAAATCCAACAGAGAGGCATTTATGCACATGAAACTGCTCACCGCCGCACTCGGCGCAACGTGTGTTGCCGCAACGGCGCCGGCGCTGGCCGACTTCGCGCTCGGCGACGAGACCAAGGGGGTCACCGTGAAGTTCAACGACGAGGCGGACCTCAAGGTCCGCGTGCGGCTGCAACCCCGTTTCGACACCGGCGATTTGCGCACCGACAGCGCCGGAAAAAACGTCTCGGAAAGCGACCTCTATCTGCGCCGCACGCGCCTCGAGATCGGCGGCCATCTGACCAAGGCGCTCAAATACAAATACGTGCTCGAGGCCGATAAACATTACAAGGACGGGAAGAAATCCGAGGTGAGCCCGCTGTATGCGTTGCTCGACTATAAATTCGCGGATGCCGCGAGCCTGCTGTTCGGCCAGACTAAGCTGCCGTACTCGCGCGTTTCGCTGTCATCGTCGTCCAAGCAGCTGCTGGTCGAGCGCCCGGCCTCGACCGAAGCGGCGAAGAAACACTTCGGCGATTACAACCAGCCGATCCTCATGCTTCACGGCAAACCGGCCGGCGGCATGTTTTCCTACGCCGTGGCGCTGGGCGACGGCGCACAGGAGAGCGCGACCACCGAGTCCGATCCTTACGTCGGCGGGCGCGTGACGTTCTCGCCGGCTGGCTGGATCGAAAAGGGACAGTCTGACGCCCACCTCGGCAAAGGCCAGCATCTGGCGGTGGGCGTGTCGTTCGGCCAACAAGACGGACAAAAGACGATCGGGGCGGCCACCGAAACCGACCGCAGCCTTACGGGCGCGGATGTGTCGTTCCACATGGGTGGTTTTACGGCTCAAGCCGAGTACATCAACTTTGAAACCGACTCCACCGGCGCGCCAAAAAAGGAAGAACAAGGCTGGTACGTGCAGGCCGGTTACTTCATCCCCGGAACGAACATCGAGCCGGCGGTACGCTTCGAGAAGTTCGACAAGGACGCGAGCGTTTCGGACAAGGAAGACGAAATCACCTCGCTCGGCTTCAACTGGTATATGAAGGGACACAGCATGAAAGTCGGCGTCAACTGGGTCAACACCCAGTTCGGCAAAGCCAACATCGCGGCCGGCGCCGACGACGAGCGCGACGTGCTGCAAGTGCAGGCACAGCTCTATTTCTAGGGACTGTCTGATCGATTCGTCATTCCCGTCCGGCCACGGAAGGCCGGGCATTTTTCAACAACCTCAGTGTTTGAAAAAGAGAGCGCGTCGCGGACCTGCGCCGCGATGCCGGGAATTCTTCAGAGTCTTCCGAGTTCCGATCCACGTCACCCGGCGCAGCGCAGACCGCTTGGTCCCGCGAAATCTGCTGCTCCTCCTGCTCCGGCCGCGATCGACGCGGCCGTTCTCTTGCGTCAACGAACTGTCATCGCGGTGCCATCGACGCGTCATGTGGCCGGCGCAAGCTACGCCCATTCCCGGGAGGTTCGCATGACCCTTGCGATAGAAATCGATACTTTGGTGCCAACCGTCGAGGATCGCCGGCAGTCATCGCTCCACGTGATGCTGGCGCGGCGCGCGGACGATGTCGAGGCGGCGCAGCGCTTGCGCTACCGCGTTTTCGTGGAGGAGATGGGCGCGCGCGCCGACAGCGCGCGGCCGGGCATCGAGAGCGATCGGTTCGATCCGTTCTGCCGGCACCTGATCGTGCGCGATCGCGCGTGCAACCGCGTGGTCGGCTGTTATCGCATCTTGACCGACGAGGGCGCGCGCGACGCCGGCGGTTTCTATTCGCAGACCGAGTTCGACATCACGCGCATCCTGGCGCTGCCCGGACGATTGATGGAGGTCGGCCGTACCTGCGTGCACCCGGATTATCGAAACGGCACGACGCTGGCGCTGCTCTGGCGCGGGCTTACACGCTTCATGTTCGCGCGTGGCTTCGACTCGCTCATCGGCTGCGCCAGTATCCCGCTCGCCGGCGGCACCGATCACGCGCTCGCCGTCTACGAGACCCTCGCCAAACACCACACCAGCCCGGAAGGCTGCCGCGTGTACCCGAAAATGCGTTTGCCGCGCGCGAGCGGCGCGCCGCCCGCGAATGCCGACGCCCCGCCGCTGCTGCGCGCGTACTTGCGCGCCGGCGCCCGCATCTGCGGCGAGCCGGCGTGGGACCCGTTCTTCGGCGTCGCCGATCTGTTTCTGTTGCTGCGGTTGCAAGACATCCGCGGTCGCTACGCGCGCCACTTTCTGGCACACGCGTAGCTGTGCCGTTGGCATTGCGCCGCAGCGCGCGCTTGCTGGCGATCCTCGCGCATCTCGCGCTCGGGATCGCGCTGGCGCGCACGGTACTGATTTGGGCCTCGCGTTGTTCCGTCCGCGGCGCGCACTGGCGCGCCGGCATCGCGCAGAGTTGGATACGTCGCCTGAACCGGCTGTTGCGCGTGCGAATCATCATACACGGCAGCATCAGCGAAACCCCAACGCTGTTCGTCGCGAATCACATCTCGTGGCTCGATATTACCTGTCTGCACGCCGCACTCGGCGCCGACTTCGTGGCCAAGCAAGAAGTCGCTCATTGGCCGCTGGTGGGCGCGATGGCGCGCGAGGCCGGGACGATGTTCCTGCGCCGCGGCGACCCGTGCGCGACCGAGGCGGTTGCCGACCGGATCACGTGGCTGCTGAAACGCGGACGCAGCGCGATTTTATTTCCCGAAGGCACGACAACGGATGGCACCAGCGTACGCCGGTTCCATTCACGGTTGTATTTGTCGGCGTTGCGCACGCACGCACACATTCAAGCGGTCGCCATCGCGTACCCGCATCCCGCCGGGGTGAATCCAGCGGCACCGTTCGTGGGCGACGACGATCTCGCGCGCCACTTGTGGCGGCTGCTGGCCGAACCGAGTATCGACGTGACGTTGACGTTTCTCCCGCGCGTCACTGCCGCCGGCTTCGGCTCGCGCCGCGCGGTCGCAGAATACACGCGCTCCCAGATCGCCGCCGCGCTCGGCATCGACACGGCACCGCGACTATTGAGGGCGGCGGGCGGCGACTAGCGCCAGTGCTCGTAGGCGATGAGCGCCCAGATGTAGATCACGAGTAGCAACGACAACGTAACCGCGGCCGAGCCCATGTCCTTGGCACGACCGGAAAGCTTGTGGTGTTCCTTGCTGATGCGATCGACGGTGGCCTCGACCGCCGAGTTGAGCAGCTCGACGATGAGCACGATCACGAGGCTGCCGACCAGGAGCGCGCGCTCGACCATCGTATCGCCGAACCAGAACCCGAGCGGCGCCAGGATCACGAACAGAATTATTTCTTGACGAAACGCCGCCTCGCGCTTCAATGCACTGCGCAAGCCGGCGATGGAATAACTGCCGGCGCGGACGATGCGCCCGTAGTCTCCCAAGGCCCGCAGCATTTTATGTCGTAACGCCATAAGGCGCGCACATTGCGCCAGATGCGTGTGACAGCGGCATGACCGAACGATGACAGCACGCGTCATGCCGGCGTCACGCGCGCTTCATCCGCATCAGGCATCGTGCGCCGGGCCATTGGATAACACACCATGACCGTGCAACGCGTACGCGCCGTTTGGATATCGGATACGCACCTCGGGACTCGGGCGTGCAAGGCGGATTATCTGCTCGACTTCCTGCAGCGCACCGAGTCGACGTATCTCTATCTCGTCGGCGACATCATCGATTTCTGGAGCATGAAGAGTCGCTGGTACTGGCCGGCGAGCCACAACCAGGTGTTGCGCACGATCCTGGCCAAGGCGGCGCGCGGCACGCGCGTGATCTATGTGCCGGGCAATCACGACGAGCTGTTCCGCGATCACATCGGCGCCGTGTTCGCCGGCGTGCAGGTGGCGAACGATTACATTCACACCACGGTCGACGGCCGACGCTTGCTGGTGATGCACGGCGACGAGTTCGACAATGTCGTCAAGCACAGCAAGCTCATCGCCAAGATCGGCAGCGACATGTACGACTTTCTGTTGTGGTCGAACCGCTGGATCAACCTCGCGCGCCGCAAACTCGGGTTTCCCTACTGGTCGCTCGCCGCCTTTCTCAAGCACAAGGTCAAGAACGCGGTGAACTTCATCAGCAACTTCGAGCAGGCGATTGCCTATGAGGCACGCCGGCGCCAGGTGCACGGCGTCGTGTGCGGCCACATCCACCGCGCCACCATCGAGACCATCAACGGCGTGCTCTACTGCAACGACGGCGATTGGGTCGAGAGCTGCACCGCGCTGGTGGAGCATCACGACGGGCGCCTGGCGCTACAGCACTGGGCGAACGAACAGGGCGTGATCGCCCACGAACAGGAGCTGGCCGCATGAAGATCGCCCTCGTCAGCGACGCCTGGCACCCGCAGATTAACGGCGTGGTCATGACCCTCACGCATACGCGCGACGAACTACGTCGCATGGGGCACGAGGTGCTGGTGATAAGCCCGACTGAATTCCGCACCGTGCCGTGCCCAACCTACCCCGAGATACGGCTGTCACTTTTCCCCGGGCGCAAGCTCGCGCGCACGCTCGCGGCGTTCGCGCCGGACGCGGTGCACATCGCGACCGAGGGCCCGCTCGGGCTCGCGGCGCGCAACTGGTGCCGCCAACACGATCTGCCGTTCACCACCTCGTTCCATACGCGGTTCCCGGAGTACGTGCAGCTGCGCACGCGCATTCCGCTCGCCGTCGGTTACGCCGTGATGCGCTGGTTCCACGGACCGGCGCGGACGGTGATGGTCGCGACCGCGGCGCTGCGCGACGAACTCGCGGCGCGGGGGTTTCGCAATCTCGGTCTCTGGTCGCGCGGCGTGGACGTCGAATTGTTTCGGCCGCGCGACAAAACGTTCCTGACCGACCCGCGTCCGATTTTTATGTACATGGGTCGCGTCGCCATTGAAAAGAACATCAAGGCGTTCCTCGATCTCGATCTGCCGGGCACGAAATACGTCGTCGGCGGCGGTCCCGATCTCGCGATGCTGCGTGCGAAGTACCCCGCTGTGCGTTTCACCGACTACAAAGTCGGCGAAGCATTAGCAACGTATCTCGCCGCCGCCGATGTGTTCGTGTTTCCGAGCCGCACCGATACCTTCGGTCTGGTGGTCATCGAGGCGCTCGCGTGCGGCGTGCCGATCGCGGCGTACCCGGTGCGGGGTCCGGCCGACATCATCGAGCAAGGCGTCACCGGTTATGTCGATGACGACCTGCGCGCTGCGGCGCTCAACGCCCTCTCGCTCAACCCCGCCGCCTGCCGCCTGGCCGCGCGCCAATATTCGTGGGAAAGCTGCACCCGGCAGTTCTTGGCGCATCTGGCCGATGCCAGCGGCGGATCGGTGGCACCGCCGACCCCGACCCACGACGACCCCGAAAGGGCTGCGGCGCCCGCGAAACCACGCGAGCGCTTTTCCTGACGCCAACTGGCGCAAGGCGGGTTGCGACGCCCCGCTCTCACCCGACGATCGGCTGCGCGTTTCATCAAACGATCATCCTGCCACGTTATGGTGCGCCGCTCACACATTCAGGAGCCGAACATGACCAAGGAACAACGCATTTACTATTACTATCGCACCGGCGTCGAATGTCTGAACCGCGGACGCCGCGCCGACGCCGCGCTGATGGCCGCCGCCATCCGCTGCTACGACCCGACTCATCGACTCGCCGTGGCGCTGCGTACGGCGTTGGCGGGCGCGCGGCGCGAGCACGACGACGCCGATGACGACGCCATCGGGTCGGATGTTGATGCCGCGCGCAGCTTTATTCGCTGGCAATAGCCCGACGCTACCCGATCGGAGCGATCGAGGCCGTGCATCGCCACTGGCGCCGATTGGCGCCAAATTGCCGCGGCGCGCGTCGCCGCCTAATATGGCGGGCGATATGCTCCCGCTCGCCGACATCCTCAATCGCGACTGCGCCTGCGTCGGCATCGACGAAGCGCGCCTGCGCGACGAGTTGGCACACGCGGCGGACGACGCCGAGTTTTATCGGGCGCTGAGCGCAAGCCATCCGCATCTCTATGCCGCCTCCATCGTGTTCGTGTCGCAAGCGAACGTGCAGCGCATGCAGCAAGTAATCGCCGCCGTCGAGCGCGTGCTGGCGCTGCCGGCGTACGCGGCCGCGGTCGGCGCATGGGCGCCGGCGATCGCCACGCGGCCGGTGCGCGCACGCGGTGTTTACGTTGGCTACGACTTTCATCTGGACGCCGACGGGCCGCGCCTGATCGAGATCAATACCAACGCCGGCGGCGGACTGCTGAACCTGCTGCTGGCGCGCGCGCAGCGCGCGTGTTGTCCCGAGGCCGCGCCGTTCAGTCCGCTCGAACACCACGACGAGCAAAGCGTGGTCGAGATGTTCCGGCAGGAATGGCGTTTGAGCCACGGCGAGGCGCCGCTCAAATGTATTGCCATCGTCGACGACGCGCCGCGCGAGCAGTATCTCTATCCCGAGTTCCTGTTGTTCGAGCGCTTGTTCCGGCGCCACGGCATCGACGCCGTGATCGCCGATCCCAGCGAGCTGCGCCTGCGTGACGGCGCACTGTGGTGCAACGAACGACGCGTCGACCTCGTCTACAACCGCCTGACGGACTTCGCGCTCGCCGATCCGGCGCACGCAACGCTGCGCGCGGCGTACGAAGCCGATCAAGTCGTTCTAACGCCGCACCCGCACGCGCATGCGCTCTATGCAGACAAGCGCAACCTCGCGCTCTTGACCGATCCCGCTCGGCTGCGCGCGCTCGGCGTCGATGACGCGACGGCACAAACACTCGGCGCCGGCATCGCCCGCACCATCGTCGTTGATCCCGCCGATGCGCACACGCTGTGGCAACGGCGGCGCGAGTTATTTTTCAAACCGGTCGCGGGTTATGCCGGCAGAGGCGCGTACCGCGGCGACAAGCTGACCAAACGCGTGTTCGACGACATCCTGCGCGCACCGTATGTGGCACAGACACTGATCCCGCCGAGTGCGCGGCGCACGCCGGGAGAGCAATTTCTTAAGCTCGACGTGCGCAATTACGTTTATGCCGGCGAGGTACAGAACCTCGCGGCGCGGCTGTATCAGGGACAGACCACCAACTTTCGCACCCCGGGCGGCGGCTTCGCGCCGGTGTTCGTGGTGCCGGGCGCAGCCACCAACGGGCGCGCAGCGTGTGCGTCGGTACCGATGTGCAAGGATGGATAGCCGAAAGATACGCGTGCTGTTTTTGTGCACCGGCAACTCGTGTCGCTCGCAGATGGCGGAGGGCTGGGCGCGCCGGCTTGGCGGCGATCGCATCGACGCCCAGTCGGCCGGCATTGAGGCGCACGGCAAAAACCCGCGCGCCATCGCGGTGATGGCGGAGGCGGGAGTCGATATCTCGAATCAGGAATCGACGCGCGTGACCGCCGCCATGATCGCGGCGGCGGACGTGGTCGTCACCGTCTGCGGCCATGCCGACGAACACTGCCCGGTGCTGCCGCCCGGGATCGAGAAGCGCCATTGGCCGCTCACCGATCCCGCCAAGGCCAGCGGGAGCGAGGCGGAGATCATGGCGCAGTTTCGCGCCACACGCGACGAGGTGCGCCGACGCGTGGCCGCGCTCTTGACCGAGCTTATGTCGGGCCGTACTACATCGGCGTAAGGCAGCCAAGGGAAACGCTACGCCCCCCGTTAGGGAAGATGCCGTCCGTTTCTTGTTGTCACGCAGTTGTCATACAGCGTTCATCATTCTGTCATCGCGGCTTGGGATAGTGCGCCGCGCACAGAACATTTTCCTACTGGAGACGCATACACCATGAACTTTAAACCCGCGCTAACCGGTCTCGCGACGGCGGCCTTCCTCGGCACGCTTGGGGCGAACGGATCGGTCGTGGCCGCCGATAAGCTGGTCCAGATTGACGGTTCGAGCACCGTGTATCCGATCACCGAAGCGGTGGCGGAAGAGTTTCAGAAGGCCAACAAAGGCGTGAAGGTCACAGTCGGTATCTCCGGCACCGGCGGCGGCTTCAAGAAGTTCTGCCGCGGCGAGATCGATATTTCCGACGCCTCACGCCCGATCCTGAAAAAGGAAATGGACGCGTGCAAAGCGGCCGGCATCAAGTATATCGAGCTGCCGGTGGCGTTCGACGCGCTCACCGTGGTGGTGAACAAGAATAACACCTGGCTGAACAGTATTACCGTCGATGAGCTGAAGAAGATGTGGGAACCGGCGGCGCAGGGCAAGGTGATGAAGTGGAGCGACGTAAACCCCAAGTGGCCGAATGAAAAGCTCACGTTGTTCGGACCGGGCGCGGATTCCGGCACGTTCGACTACTTCACCGACGCCATCAACGGCAAGGAAAAGGCATCGCGCGGCGACTTCACGGCGAGCGAGGACGATAACGTGCTGGTGCAAGGCGTATCGCGCGACAAGCACGCGCTCGGCTATTTCGGGTTCGCGTACTACATCGAAAACAAGGACAAGCTCAAGGCGGTGCCGGTCGTGGGCAAGAGCGGCAAGGCGGTCCTGCCGTCGCTCGAAGCCGTAATGGACGGCACCTATCAGCCGCTGGCGCGGCCTATCTTCATCTACGTCAGCGAGAAGTCGATGGCTAATCCGGAAGTGCGCAGCTTCGTCGAGTTCTACATTCAGAATGCGCCCGCGCTGGCCAAGGAAGTCGGATATGTGCCGCTGACCAAGCAGAATTACGACGTTGCGCTCAAGAATTTCAAGAACAAAAAGCTCGGCACGGGCTACGGCGGGCACCCGCAAGTCGGCTTGAAGGTGGACGATCTCCTCACGCGCGAAGCCAAGCTGTAACTCGCGCGCAAGCGGTGGTTGGGGCGCCCCAGGGCGCCCTTCTTTTTTGTCATGTAACTGTCACAAATCCCCCCTACTATGCCGGTCATGCCCCCCGCCGCTACGTCTGTCGCCGCTTCCCGCTTCAGTTACCAGGCCAAACGGCATGTCGCGGAACGGTTAATTCAAGCGTTTTTGTTTCTCGCCGCGTTCTCGGCGGTAGCGGTGACGGTCGCCATCGTTGTCATCCTGGTGTACGAGTCGCTCGGGTTCTTCCGCCACGTCTCGATCTGGGACTTCCTGACCGATACCCAATGGACCCCGCTATTTTCGGACAAACACTTCGGCATCCTGCCGCTCGTGTCCGGCACGCTCGTCACTACGGCCGTGGGACTGCTGGTGGCGGTGCCGATCGGCACCATCACCGCGATTTACTTAAGTGAATTCGCCTCGCACCGCGTGCGCGAGATCGTAAAGCCGACGCTGGAACTGCTGGGCGGGGTACCGACGGTGGTATACGGCTACTTCGCGCTGCTGCTGGTCACGCCGCTGTTGCAAAAAATCATGCCCGACCTGCCCGGCTTCAACATGCTCGGGCCCGGCATCGTCATCGGGATCATGATCATCCCCTACGTCAGCTCGGTCAGCGAAGACGCGATGCGCGCGGTGCCGATGCACATCCGCGAGGGCTCGTACGCGATGGGCGCGACGCGGTTTCAAACCGCTGTGTGGGTGGTCACGCCGGCGGCGATGTCCGGCATCATCGCCGCCTACATCCTCGGCATCTCGCGCGCCGTGGGCGAGACCATGGTCGTCGCCATCGCCGCCGGGCAGCAACCGAACCTCACCTGGGACCCGACCGAGCCGGCGGCGACGATCACCGCATATATCGTGTCGGTCGCGATGGGCGATTTGCCGCACGGCAGCCTCGAATACCAGAGCATCTTCGCCGCGGGGCTCGTGCTGATGCTGATGACGCTGTTGTTCAACGTCATCGGTCATTTGCTGCGCAAGCGTTATCGCGAGGTGTATTAATGACGCTCAATCCGAAAGTCCAGGCGATCCGCGAGCTGATCGCGCGCCATAAGCGCTGGGACAAGGTGTTCGCCATCGTCGGCTTGATGTCGATGTTCGTCGGCGTGTTCACGCTGCTCGCGCTCATCGTCGACATGGCCATCGACGGCGCCGGGCGGCTGTCGTGGGACTTCTTTACGTCGTTCCCCTCGCGGCGCGCGGCGCAGGCCGGCATCTTGTCGGCGTGGGTTGGTACCACGCTGGTGATGCTGGTCACGACGCTGGCCGCCGTGCCGCTCGGCATCGCCGCCGGGATTTATCTCGAGGAGTATGCGGCGCGCAACTGGATGACCGATCTCATCGAGATCAACGTCAGCAACCTGGCCGGTGTGCCATCGATCGTGTACGGCCTGCTGGCGCTGGGGTTATTCGTGTACGCGCTCGACTTCGGCCAGAGCATTCTCGCCGCCGGGCTCACGTTGGCACTGCTCATCCTGCCGGTGGTAATCGTGGCGACGCGCGAATCGATCCGCGCCATCCCGGGCGCGATCCGCGAGGGCGCGTACGCCCTCGGCGCTACCAAATGGCAGACGGTACGCGATCACGTGTTGCCCTATTCCACCGGCGGCATTCTGACCGGCATCATCATCGGCCTCGCGCGCGCCATCGGCGAGACCGCGCCCGTGATCACCATCGGCGCGCTTACGTTCATCGCGTTCCTGCCGCCGTCGCCGATCAAGACCGAGGCGCCGTTCGTATCGTTCGATTGGCTGTTCGCGCCGTTCACGGTGATGCCAATCCAGATGTTCAACTGGGTATCGCGCCCGCAGGCGGCGTTCCTGGAAAACGCCGCGGCTGCGGGGCTTGTGCTCATCGTCATGACGCTGGTGATGAACGCCATCGCCATCGTCATCCGCTACCGCTATCGCAAACGAATTAAATGGTAAACGAGGACCCCATGAACGCCGATCTCGCCGCCAAACCGGCCCCCACCGGGCTGTTCCAGGCAAGCCGCGCCGCCGTCAGCGACGATGCCGACGCGCAGCCGAAACGTCAGGAGACATTGAAGGCGCAGGCGCGCAATCTCAACTTTTATTACGGCCCGGTGCAGGCGTTGAAGAACATCAACCTCGACTTGGCCGAGGGACGAGTGACGGCGCTCATCGGTCCGTCGGGCTGCGGCAAGTCGACGTTTTTGCGCTGCTTCAACCGTATGCACGATCTGTATCCCGGCAATCGCTATCAGGGCGAGATCGTAATCCATCCGGATAACATCGATATCCTCGGTTCGAAGGTCGACCCGATCGAAGTCCGCATGCGTGTGAGCATGGTGTTCCAGAAACCGAACCCGTTTCCCAAATCCATCTATGAAAACGTGGCTTATGGCTTGCGTGTGCGCGGCGTTAAAAAGCGCGGCACGGTGGATGACAAGGTCGAGCATGCATTGCGTGGCGCGGCACTTTGGGACGAGGTGAAGGACCGGCTCGACGATCTTGCGTTCAATCTCTCGGGCGGGCAGCAACAGCGCCTGTGCATCGCGCGCGCGCTGGCGACCGATCCCGAAATCCTGCTGTTCGACGAGCCGACCTCCGCGCTCGACCCGATCGCGACCGCGAGCATCGAAGAGCTGATCGCCGAACTTAAGCGGCGCCTGACCATTCTAATCGTCACACACAATATGCAGCAGGCGGCGCGCGTGTCGGACTATACTGCGTTCATGCACCTGGGCGAGCTGGTCGAGTTCGGGGATACCGACCTTATCTTCACCAACCCGACGCAAAAGCGAACGGAAGATTACATTACCGGTCGGTATGGGTGAGCTGGAGTTTTCGCGAATGTCCGGTGGACATTCGCGCCAGCGAACGTGAGGCAGGATGCCGAG
>JBKHXU010000013.1:0-3962 GCA_046565865.1 Gammaproteobacteria bacterium
CCCGGTTGCACGATGCTGCGTTCGCACACAAGCGGCGTGAAGTGCGTCATGCCAAGTTGCGTCGCCATATCGAGCAGCGTCGCCTGGCGCTCGCCTTTGGGCAGCGCGCTGTAGAGCATCAACGGTATCGGCGCGGGCGGCGCATCGAAGCGCTCGTCGACCGTGACCGCGACATCGCGTCCACGCCCGCCAAAGCTCGCGATGTGTGCCCGCGCGCCGCGACCGGTCCCGTCGAATAGCGTGATCGCGTCGCCGACGCGCAGCCGCTGCGCGGTCGCGTGGCGCGCCTCTTCGGGCGACAGCGTAAGCGTCGTCCCAAGTTCCGCGAGGTCGGGGCAATAGAAGAACGGGGCGTCAGCCATGGTCGCGATAAACATCGTAGCGCACGAGTTTGCCGGCGTACGACGCGCTGGGGCGCGGGGCAAGCGGCGGCGCGTGCAGCGGGCGTTTGACAATCACTCGCCGCACGCACGCACACGCTACCGCGAGCAGCTCGCTGGCATCGGTATCGTCGCCCACCAACGCGCGCAGCAGGCGTTGTTCCTTGCGCACGGCGGCCGAGCGTTTGCGCTTTGGCGGAAACATGGGATCGAGAAACACCGCGTCGCACTCGGGCGCAAGGCGCGGTAACAGCGCCCGTGCGTCGCCGCTGATCACGCGGATGCGACCAGGATCGAGCGCGCCACCGCGCTCGGCGCGATGCACGCCGTCGCGCAACAAGGCGGCCACCGCCGGATGGCGTTCGATGGCCGTAACCTGGCAACGACTCGCGAGCCGCACGCTGTCACCGCCGAATCCCGCCGTCGCGTCGATTACGCGCCGCGTGTCGCGACCGAGCGCGCGCGCCAAAGGTTCGCGGGCAAGGAGTCGGTTGCGGGCGAGGGTGTTGGATGCGAAGTCGACTGCGAGGCGCTGTTCGAGCGTGACATCGTAAAGCTCCAACCGATCGACTGTCCGGCGCAATAGCAGCGCGGCGTTCGCGTTCGCCGGCGGGAGGTACGGCAGGTCCAATGCCCGCGCCAGTTCGCGCGCAGCGGCTACGCCGCCCTCGTCGTCGGCGGTGACGGCGAGCGCGGGTGTTTCAATGACAGTGGCCGCGGCACGGATCATGCGCGAAGCATAATCCGCACCGGTGCCGCACGGCTATGGGAAGGAAGGAATCGTCGGATCGAGGCCGCGCATGTCCGCTTCCGGGTGTTGGCTTCGGATCATGCGCGATATCTCGTCGGTTCGGTCCGAAGGCACGTCGACGATCATTAGCACCTTGCCGCGCTCGATGTCCTCGCGAAACGCTTCGAGATGCGTGTTCGGCGTGCTCGAGCCGATCATGCCCGATACCCAGATGCCCATTACCGCGCCGAGCAGCGCCATGGCCAACACCACGCTCAACCCCATGGCGAGTCCACTCAGCGGAAACAGCATCACCACCGTGCCGGCGATAGCGCCGGTGGCGCCGCCGACCACGAGCCCTAGACCGCTCGCGTGCACCGCGTCGCTTTTTTGCAGCAGAGTGGCTTCCGGCAGGTCACCGAGCGCCGTGCCCTCGCGCGCGAGCACGTGGACATGGCGTTCTTCGATACGGGCCAGCAGCAACTCCTTGAACACTGTCCGGGCCCGCTGTACATCGGGGAGCAGAAAATACAAACGTCGCCGTCTCATCAGCATAAGGCCTCCTTACCGCTGCGGATTTAGGCGCCCGCCCTATGCGGGCGTCACATTCACCCTATCACAGCGCTGCGGCGCGGGCGAGACGTTTGCGGTCGTTTTCCTTGAGATAACGTTTGCGTAGACGAATAAACCGCGGAGTAACCTCGACAAGTTCGTCGTCATCGATGAACTCAAGCGCCTGTTCCAAGGACAGACGAATGGGCGGCGTCAGCAAGATATTTTCGTCGGAACCCGCCGCGCGGATGTTGGTCAGTTTTTTTTCTTTCAGCGGATTGACCACGAGGTCGTTGTCGCGCGAGTGGATGCCGATGACCATGCCCTCGTACAACTCTTCGCCCGGGCCGATAAAGAGGCGCCCGCGCTCCTGCAAACTGAAGAGCGAGTAGGCGACGCTCGTGCCCTGGCCGTTCGAGATCAGTACGCCGTTGTTGCGGCTCGCGACTTCGCCCTTCTTCATCGGTCCGTAGTGATCGAAGATGGAGTAGAGCAGTCCCGTGCCCGCGGTCGCGGTCAGGAACTCGGTGCGAAAACCGATCAAGCCGCGCGACGGGATCATGTATTCGAGACGCACGCGCCCCTTGCCGTCGGGCTCCATGTTGAGCAAATCGCCTTTGCGCAAGCCCAACTTCTCCATGATCACGCCTTGGTGCTGGCTTTCGACGTCGACCGTGATCGCCTCGTACGGCTCATGCTTCTCGCCGCCGACGTCCTTGATGATCACCTGCGGCCGCGACACCGCGAGCTCGTAGCCCTCGCGGCGCATGTTCTCGATCAGGATCGCAAGGTGCAGCTCGCCGCGGCCGGAGACGCGAAACTTATCGGGGCTGTCGGTGTCTTCGACGCGCAGTGCGACGTTGTGGATCAGCTCGCGGTTCAAGCGCTCGCGGATCTGGCGGCTGGTGACGAACTTGCCGTCCTGGCCCGCGAACGGCGAGGTGTTCACCTCGAACGTCATGGTGACGGTCGGCTCGTCGACCGACAGCGCCGGCATGGCCTCAACGTTGGCCGGATCGCACAGCGTGTCGGAGATGCGCGGCGCTTCGATGCCGGTCAGCGCGACGATATCGCCGGCGCTGGCCTCCGGAACTTCATTACGTTCGAGACCAAGGAAACCGAGCACCTGTAGAATTTTCGCGGAGCGGGTCTTGCCATCGACGTCGATCACCGTGACGAGCTGGCTCGGCTTGACGCGCCCGCGCTTGATGCGGCCGACGGCGATGGCGCCGACGTAGCTCGAATAGTCGAGGCTAGACACCTGCATTTGGAACGGCCCGTCGAGATCGACATCCGGCGGGGCGACGTGCTTGACGATGGTCTCAAAGAGCGGCGTCATGTCGCCGTCGGAGATGTCCGGCGTCAAGCCGGCGAAACCGTTCAATGCGCTCGCGTATACCACGGGGAAGTCGAGCTGCTCCTCGGTCGCGCCGAGCTTGTCGAACAAATCGAAGGTTTGATCCAGCACCCAATTTGGCCGCGCACCGGGCCGATCGATCTTATTAATGACAACGATGGGCTTTAAGCCCTGCGCGAACGCCTTGCGCGTGACGAAGCACGTCTGCGGCATCGGGCCGTCGACGGCGTCGACCAAGAGCAACACCGAATCCACCATCGACAGCACGCGCTCAACTTCGCCGCCGAAGTCGGCATGGCCCGGGGTGTCGACAATGTTGATGCGGTAATTGCGCCAACGGATGGCCGTATTCTTAGCGAGGATGGTGATGCCGCGCTCGCGCTCCAAGTCGTTCGAGTCCATCACCCGCGTGCCCACCTGTTGGTGCGCGGCGAAGGTGCCGGACTGCTGCAAAAGTTTGTCCACCAGCGTGGTCTTGCCGTGGTCGACGTGAGCGATGATCGCGATGTTGCGCAGATTCTGGGTCATGGGTACCGGGCCTGGACGGTCGTTCGCAAAAAGCGCGCATTATACCGGCCGCGTCGGTAAACACACGTTAAAAGGGATGGGTGGTATATAGCCTAAAACCAGGTGGTGCGGATCAACATCGCCCCCTCCCGCTCCCTCCCCCGCATCGCGGGGGAGGGTTAGGTGGGGGAACCGGCCTATTGCCGCGTGCTGGGTCCGGGTGCTGCCACGGCCGCGGCGAACAGCTGTTCCGCATCGACCGGGTCGAACTCGTAATGCCCGCCGCAGAACTCACAGTCCACTCGCACCGCGCCTTGTTCGCTGACGATGCCCTGGATCTCGGCGTGCCCCAGCATGCGCAACACCGCCTCGACCCGCTCGCGCGAGCACGAGCAGCGGAAGCTCACCGGCGCGCGCGCGAACAGGCGGATGTCTT
>JBKHXU010000014.1:0-3601 GCA_046565865.1 Gammaproteobacteria bacterium
TCACGTTCGGCCGCGATTCGTAAATGATGCCGACCACACCGAGCGGCACGCGCATGCGCCCAACCTGGATACCGGAGGGCCGCATGCGCAGCTCGCTGATCTCACCGACTGGATCGGGGAGCTGCGCGATCTGACGCAGACCGTCGGCCATCGCGGCGATACGGGCGTCGTTCAACATCAGGCGATCGAGTAACGCGGCGTCGAGCCCCTGCTCCTTGCCGGCGGCCAGGTCTTTTTGGTTGGCTGAAATGAGCTGCGCACGATTGCGTTCGATGGCGGCGGCCATGGCAACGAGCGCGGCGTTCTTCGGCGCGGTCTCGGCGCGCGCCAGCACGCGCGCCGCCGCGCGCGCGCGCTGGCCCACGGCCTGCATGTACTGCCGGATATCGATGTGCGTCGTTTTCGATGCCGCTTTCATTTTAGACCTCGACCTAGAGCGAGATTGCTTCGGCGCTAACGCTCCTCGCAATGACACAGGCTCGGTCATTGCGAGCGAAGCGAAGCAATCTCATACAACCGGTGACGCCGTTACAACCCGCTTAGATACGCCCGCCATCGCAAGCGTCAATCGTTCCAACTCGTGCCACGCATCGCCGGCGGCACGGCCTTTGATCACCCGATCCACCTGCGCCGCCTGCGTCAACACCCGGCGCCAATCGGCGGCCGGCATGCGCTTCAACGCGCGGCGCACGATTGGGCGCCGCCGCATCCATACCTTATCCAGCACCTCGGCCTCGGGTCGGCCGCTCTCAATCTGTGCCGCGAGCTGCGCCAGATCGCGCGCCTCGCGCGTCAGCGACCAGAGCACCAACGTCGGCGCCGCGCCTTCGGCGGCGAGCGAACGCAAAATACGCGCCGCGCGCGCGGCGTCGCCGGCAAGGCAGGCATCGGCGAGGCCGAATACGTTGAAGCGGGCATTTTCGCCGAGATCGGCATCGATGTCATCCAAACTAATCTCGCGGCTGCCGAGGAGCGCGAGTTTGTCGATTTCCTGGGCGCAGGCGAGCAGGTTGCCCTCCATGTGGTGCGCCAACAACTCGGCCACGCCCGCCGCCGGCGTCAGTCCGCGCGCGCGCATACGGCGCGCGACCCAGGCTGGGAGCTGCGCCGGCTCGATCGGATACACCGTGACCGCAACCCCGGCGCGTTCGATGGCGCCGACCCACTTGGCGCCGCGCGCCGTCTTGTCGAGCTTGCCGGTCGCGACCAGCAACACCAATTCCGGCGCGGCTTCCTGCGCCAATTGCGCCAGCAACGCGCCGCCGGCCTCGCCCGGCTTACCCGTCGGCAGGCGCACGTCGAGCAAACGCCGCGGCGCGAACAACGAGCCCTCGCGCGTCGCGTTGTAAAAACCGTCCCAATCGAAGCCGGCCTCGACGCTGTACACCTCGCGCTCGTAACCGGCGGCGCGCGCGGCGGCGCGAATCGCGTCCAGCACTTCCTGCGCCAGCAGCGGCTCGTCGCCGCTGACGAGATACGCCGGCGCCAGACCCTTGCGCAGCTGCGCCCCGATTTGTTCGGCCGGGAGCTGCATGCTCAGCCCGCCGGTTTCATGCGACCCAGGCGCCGCACGATTTGATTTGCCGCGTCGCGCGCCAGCTCGCGCAACAGTTCGCGTTCCTCGTGCTCCTTGGCGAGCACGCGGTTCGGATCGAACGTGTAGTCGCGCGTGAGTCGCAGCGTTTGCGGCGCGAGCAGCGGTTGGCCGGCACCGTCGCGCACATCGAACTCAACGGTATACCGCAACTGATACTCCGCGGCCTTGGCCGTGGTCGTGCGCACGGACAGCACCTGGCTCTCGACCTGCTCACGCAACAACGACAACACTGGCGCGGCGGTGTCGTCGACCAGCTTGAGATTGGGTTGGACACTGAGATTCTGCCGCACCGCCGACACCAATGCCCCGTTAGCGTCGGCGCCGGGCGTCGCGACACGCAGTTGCGTCAAGGACGGCGGCAACAGTGCCTGTCCTTGGCCACGCAGATGAAAGCCGCAACCGGCTAGGGTTAGCACGGCCAGCAGCAATGCCGCCCGTCGCATCATCAACCCGCCACCACGATGTTGACGAGTTTGCCCGGCACCACCACCGTTTTCTTCACCGCCTTGCCGGCAACATGGCGTTGCACATTCTCATCGCGCAGCGCGATCTCGCGCACGTGATCTTCCGGCGCGTTCGCCGGTACGTTGATGCGCCCGCGCAGCTTGCCGTTTACCTGCACCACGATTTCGACTTGATCGCGCACCATCGCGCGCGCGTCTGCCGTCGGCCACGGCGCGTCGATGACGGCGGGAACCGTGCTGACGGCGACACGGCCCCACAACGCATGCGCGATGTGCGGGGCGATCGGTGACAGCAAGCGCACCAGCGCATCTACCGCTTCGAACACGCAGGCGGCGTAGCCACGTTGACTACGGTCACCGACATCGAACAGGGGTATCTGGGAGATCGTGTTCACCAGTTTCATGCATGCGGCAACAACGGTATTGAACTGGTACTTGTTAAAGTCGCGATTCGCCTGATCGAGCAACGCGTGCACGCTGCTGCGAACGTCGCGCTGTTCCGGCGTCAACGTCGTCCAATCGAACCCGCGCACGAATCGCTCGCGCTTGGCGGCATCATCGAACTCCGGATGCCGGTACTCCGGCTTGTTGCCAAGCTCCCACACGCGCTTCAAGAACCGATACACGCCGGCGACGGCGTCTTCGGACCATTCGAGCGTGTCCTCCGGCGGCGCGGCGAACATCATATAAAGCCGCGCGGTGTCGGCGCCGTACTGCTCGATCAGCGACTGCGGATCGACGCCGTTGTTCTTCGACTTCGACATGGTACCGATACCGCCGGACTCGACCGGCTGGCCATCGGCCTTGGCGATGACGCCGGTGCGTTGACCCTTTTCGTCGTAGCGAATCTCGACGTCGGCCGGATTGAAATACTGAATGCGTCCGCTCGCGGGCTTGCGATAAAAAATCTCGTTCAACACCATGCCCTGCGTCAGCAGCCGCGCGAACGGCTCCTCGTACGCGACCAGTCCCACGTCGTGCATGACCTTCGACCAGAAGCGCGAGTAGAGCAAATGCAGAATCGCGTGCTCGATGCCGCCGATGTACTGATCGACCGGCATCCAGTAGCGCACCCGTTCATCGACCATCTGCGCCGCGTTGTCCGCGGCGCAGAAACGCGCGTAGTACCAGGACGAGTCGACGAACGTATCCATCGTGTCGGTCTCGCGCCGCGCGGCGGCGCCGCATTTGGGACACGTGGTCTTGATGAAGTCGTCGCGCTTGTTGAGTGGGTTGCCGCTCCCATCCGGCACGCAGTCCTCGGGCAACACGACGGGCAACTGTGCGTCCGGCACTGGCACGTCGCCGCACGTTGGGCAATGAATAATAGGTATGGGGCAACCCCAATACCGCTGGCGCGAGATGCCCCAGTCGCGCAGACGGAACATCACCTGCTTGTCGCCGAGGCCCTTGAGTTTGAGATCGGCGGCGATGGCGTCGATCGCGGACGGATAATCGAGACCGTCGTACTTGCCGGAGTTGAGCCACACGCCGTAATCGACGTAAGCGGCCGCGAGCGGCTGCGGCAGCTCGCTGTCTT
>JBKHXU010000015.1:0-1517 GCA_046565865.1 Gammaproteobacteria bacterium
CATGACATCCGACGAGGGTAAACGCGCCGTCGCCGGCTGGGTCAGCTTCAAGCTGCCGCAGGGCGTCGACCCGGCAAAGCTGGTGCCGTTCGAGATCGTCGTCGGCGATCCCGCCGGGCGCGTCGAGGGGCCGAAGGATCACCGGCGCCGGCGCGACGGCTTCAAGCTCACCGACCCGCGCTACGGTGCGCGCGAGGTGTTGAACGAGGTCAATTACTGCATCTACTGCCACGACCACGACGGCGACTTTTGCTCCAAAGGCTTTCCCGAGAAAAAGGGCGAACCTGAGCGTGGGCTCAAGGTAAACAGCCTCGGCGTCACGCTCACCGGCTGCCCGCTCGACGAAAAAATCTCCGAGATGCACGTGATGAAGCGCGACGGCCGCACGCTCGCGGCACTCGCCATGATCACCATCGACAATCCGATGTGCGCCGCGACCGGGCACCGCATCTGCAACGACTGCATGAAGGGCTGCATCTACCAGAAGCAGAACCCGGTCGACATCCCGCAGACCGAGACCGGCATCCTCACCGACGTGCTGGCGCTGCCGTGGGGCGTGGAGATCTATGACTTACTAATACGCTGGAACCCGCTGCGCCCGCGCCAGTGGCTGCCGAAACCGTACAACGGCCTGAAGACGCTGATCTGCGGCATGGGCCCGGCGGGATTCACGCTAGCGCATCACTTATTAATGGAAGGCTTCGCCGTGGTCGGGACCGAGGGCTTTAAGATCGAGCCGCTCGCGCGCGAGCTGATCACACGGCCGATTAAAAACTACGCCACGCTCACCGAGGCGCTGGATGAACGCATCGTGGCCGGCTTCGGCGGGGTTGCCGAGTACGGCATCACCAATCGCTGGGACAAAAACTTCCTCAAGCTGATCTATCTCTCGCTCGCGCGCCGGCCGTACTTTCAGGTCTACGGCGGCGTGCGCTTCGGCGGCACGGTCACGGTCGAGGACGCGTGGCACTTGGGCTTCGATCATCTCGCCATCGCCGTCGGCGCCGGCCTGCCGCAGGCGCTGCCGATCCCCGGCAGCCTCGCGCCGGGCATGCGTCAGGCGAATGATTTCTTGATGGCGCTGCAGCTCACCGGCGCGGCGAAGCGGGCGAGCTTGGCGAATTTACAGGTACGCCTGCCAGCGGTCGTCATCGGCGGCGGTCTCACCGGCATCGACACCGCGACCGAGGTGCAGGCGTACTACATCGCGCAAGTGGAGAAAATGCTTGAGCGTTACGAGACGCTTGCAGCCGAGTCGGGCGATGCGGCGGTACGCGCCGGCCTTGATGAAGAGTCGCTCGTTGCGCTCGATGAATTCCTGACACACGGGCGGGCGGTGCGTGCCGAGCGCGAGCGTGCCGCGAAAGCAAATGAAGCGCCGAATTTCCTACCGCTGCTGCGCGCCTGGGGTGGCGTAACGGTCGCTTATCGCCGGGCGCTGAACGAGTCGCCGGCGTACACGCGCAATCACGAAGAAATCATCAAGGCGTTCGAGGAAGGCATCCTGTATGCCGACG
>JBKHXU010000016.1:0-9613 GCA_046565865.1 Gammaproteobacteria bacterium
GCGTTCCACAATCGGCCGATACCGTCGCGATATTCGCCTGTTTTGTGCGCGGCCTCGTGCGCCAGATCGTAACGGCCGCTTCCGGCGTGCGTGTCGAAGTAAACGTACGGCGACTCCTTGCGTGCGAGCGCTTGCAGCAGCAGCGTGACTACGATGTGCTTGAACACGTCGGCAAAATTGCCAGCGTGATAGAGGTGGCGGTAGTTCATGCGCCCGCCGCGAAGGAAGTTGTCAGCGTTCGCCCTTGAGCCAGCCGGCGACGCGGTGCGCGAAGTAGGTGAGGATCGCGTCGGCGCCGGCGCGCTTGATGCAGAGCAACGACTCCATGACCACCGCGCGCTCGTCGAGCCAGCCGTTTTTGGCCGCGGCCATCAACATCGCGTACTCGCCGCTCACTTGATACACGAACGTCGGTGCGCCGAAGGTCTGCTTCACGCGCTGCACGATGTCGAGATACGGCATGCCGGGTTTGACCATCACCATGTCGGCGCCCTCGTCGAGATCGAGCGCGACCTCGCGCAACGCCTCGTCGGTGTTGGCCGGGTCCATTTGGTAGCTGTACTTGTTGCCACCGCCCAGGCTCGCCGCCGAACCGACCGCGTCGCGGAAGGGTCCGTAGAAACTCGACGCATACTTGGCGCTGTAAGCGAGTATGCGCGTATGCCGATGCCCCGCTTCTTCCAGCGCGTCGCGGATCGCGCCGATGCGCCCGTCCATCATGTCCGACGGCGCGACGATGTCGGCGCCGGCCGCGGCATGCGACAGCGCCTGCTTCACCAACACCGCCACGGTCTCGTCGTTGACGACATAGCCGTTGGCGTCGATCAGCCCGTCTTGCCCGTGCGAGGTGAACGGATCGAGCGCGACATCCGTGATGACGCCGAGCTCGGGCAAATGTTTTTTCAGTTCGCGCACCGCGCGCTGCGCCAAGCCCTCGGGGTTGTACGCCTCTTCCGCTTTGTTCGATTTCTTTTCGTTCGGCGTCACCGGGAACAACGCCAGCGCCGGCACGCCGAGCGCCTGCAACGATTCGGCGTACGCCAGCAGTTTATCGAGCGTCATGCGCTCGATGCCGGGCATCGAGGCAACGGGCTCGGTGCGGCCGCGGCCCTCGATGACGAACACGGGTTGGATCAGATCGTCCGCCGTGAGCCGCGTCTCGCGCATCAAGCGCCGCGAAAAATCGTCGCGTCGCATGCGGCGCAGGCGGGTGCGGGGGAAACGACCGGGGAATCGGCTAGTCATGGGCGCTCAAAGTGTAGCGCATTCCGATCGCGGGACTAGCGATAGAAGCGATGATTCCCGATCTGCGCCACCGGGGTGCGGCCCACCGACCAGCTTGGCGTGACGTAGTCGGCATGAAAGTGCAGCACGCCCGCCAACTTCGGTTCGTGGCGCCGGTGGTAAACATCCGCGGCGATGCGCCGCGCCTGCTCCCATTCCTCGCCCTTCGGTTCCGAGCGGTTCGCCTGTTCGGTCCACGAGAACGCCGCCACCATGCGCTTGCGCAGCGGATCCCAGTTGGCCTGGTACACCACGTCGCACACGGTATCGGGATAGTGGCGCGAGGCGACACGGTTCATCGTTACCTCGGCCACGGCGTATTGTCCGGCCTTGGGCTCACCGCGCGCCTCGAAGTAAACGTTGAGCGCGAGACAAGTGAGTTGCTGGCGCTCGCTTCGGTCCGCTTGCAGCGAATACCAGAGCGCGCCGGCGACGCCGATGGTGACGCCGGCGAGCAGCGCCATCACCCACGGCGCTTTGTTCAGCGTGAGCCACCAAAATTTGAAATCGATCCAACGTCCCCGGAGATACGCGGAGGTGCGGACGGAGTAACGGCGATGACGCGGGCGACGGAACATGACGGCTAAAACCGGGCGGCGTCCTCGGCCGCATAGCGCGCGACCGTGGCGTCGATCGCGCGCGTGGTCTTGAGTTTCTGCACCGCCTCGGCCAGACGCGCACCGGGGATGGCGCAGGTCATTTCGGTATTGGGCATGCCGGTGCGCACGCGGCTCAACATGCAGCCGACGCTGACCGCGATCTCACCCTGCTCTTTCGCCATCGGCACGATGTGGCATTGCGGCTTGCCTTCGAAGCGCACGCCGGGAAACGCGTCGCTCAGCGTCATCGCCTGCTTGGCGTTCAGCCGCAGAAACACCACGTCCGGGTCGCTTTGTGTGTCGGCCAGCGGGCCGTAAGTAATATATTGATAGCGCTGCTTCACGACGGGGATTTGGGGGAACACCTCCGGCGCCACCCAACCGGCACCCACGAGCGCCGCGACGTCGGCCTTGTCGCCCACATCTTGCAGCCGCTTGAAGCCGTGTGTGACGCTACCGACGCTACAATTCGCGTGATCCTCGGCGACGGTGCTGAACGTCGCCGTCGCCGCCTTCATCCAAAATACACAACCGGCCGGCACGCGGCCGGTGCGCCCATCGCCCGTCGGCGCCGGCATCGGCTCGGTGAACGCCGGCACGTCGCGCGGCGGCGTCTGCGTGAACGCGATCGCGAGCGGCGCATGCTGCAGGCCAAGCGCCTCAACCAATTCCGCCGCGAGCTTGCGATAATCTTGCTGCATGAATCCCGCCCTGCCCTCTAATCGTGGGCCGGCTACTCTACCACTGCGCCCGGCGAATCACGAAGACGGAACGGAACGCGCGCCCCTTGGCTGCGGTATCCGCGGCATTTTCAGGGTTTAGCCGCGGTAACGATATGCGCCGACGCGGCAAAGGCGACCGCGCCATTCGCCGTTACGAACGGTCGCAACACCCGTTCGGCCTCCCGCAACAGGAGCTCGAACTGCCGATCGTCGATCATATCGGCGAGCGTCCAACCCTTGATGTCGGTATAGACCCACGACCTGATGGAGTCGAAGCGCGCCGTTCCTTCCTGCGTCGCGATCTGAGCGTCCCCGATACCCGCATCGACAAACAGCGAGCGGAGCACTTTCGTATCGCCCAGCACGAACGGTGCCCGCAACGCATCGGCCAACCTATCGCCGAACAGTTCCTGCAATAGTTTCACCATGGCGGCGTAGCCCGGCGACTTATCGACGGCGTTCCACACCGCGACCGCCAGACGCCCGCCCGGCCGCAGCACGCGATACATCTCCGCGAGCGCGGCGCGTCGATCGACGAAAAACATGAGGCCGAACTGGCTCACCACCGCATCGAAGCTATCGTTGTCGAACGGCACCGCCTCGGCCCGGCCCTGACGCCAAGTAATGTCGGGCGCCTTACGCTTTGCCACCGCGAGCATCCCGGGATTGATATCAAAGCCCGTCACCGATCCCAACGTCCCGACGCGTCGCGCGAGGGTGCGGGCGAGCACGCCGGTACCGCAGGCGACGTCGAGCACCTTGTGACCAGCGCGGATTCGCGCCGCATCGGCGACGCGCGGCGCCCACTCGGCAAACAACGCCGGCACAAAAAAATCCTCGTAGACCTCGGCCGCGCGGGCGCTGATCTGGCCTCGCTCGCCGTCGGCTGCGGCCTTTGGAGTTTGCGTTGCTGCATTCTCGGACTGTGGTATGCCTCGGTTCATCGATTTCTCCTAATGCTTGGTCCACGCAGCTGATGCCTTCCGGGTGCGCCGCACACCAGCACGCGGCAGATCAATACGGCAACGAGTGTAGAATGGCCGCATGGCCAGGGACCATGACTCGGCGTCGGGATCGCTTGCTCCGGCGTCCGCCGGACACACGCCTGTGGCAACGGCATTGGCGTGCGCGGCCGATTCCGCGAGCGCGATCGATCCGCTGGCGGATGTGCTGCGCCGGGTAAAGCTGAGCGGGGCGCTGTTTTTTCTGATTGATGCCGGCGCGCCGTGGCGCGTCGACGTTCCCCAAGGGGACTCGTTCGCCTCCGTTATTCTGCCGGGGGCGCAGCACGTCATCTCCTATCACATCGTCACGCGCGGCTCGTGCTGGGGCGGGTTGAACGGCGAAGCGCCGATCGGGCTGGAGACTGGCGACATCATCGTGATTCCGCACGGCGATGCGTACGCAATGGCGATTACGCCGAACGACCCGGCGCAGATGGATCCCGCCACGGTGCTCGGATTTTTCCGCAGCATGGCAGCCGGCGAACTGCCGTTCACGATCGAAGAAGGAGGCGGCGGCCCCGGGCGACTGAACCTGGTGTGCGGTTTCCTCGGCTGCGACGTGCGGCCGTTCAACCCGTTGCTTGCGACGCTACCGCGCCTGCTGCACGTGCCGCGCCCGCCGCATTCCGACACCGACATGCTCGGCAAACTTATCGAACTCACGCTGGCGGAGTCGCGCCGGCCGCGCGCCGGATCCGAGGCCATCCGTGTGCGTCTGAGCGAACTGCTATTCGTCGAGGTGGTGCGCCGGTATATCGACGCGTTGCCCGCCGGACAAAATGGTTGGCTCGCCGGCCTGCGCGACCCCCTGGTCGGGCGCGCGCTGGCGCGCTTGCACGAGCGGCTGGCGCATCCCTGGACGCTCGAGGAATTAGCGGCAACGGTCGGCGCATCGCGTTCAACGCTGGCGGAGCGCTTCACGCAGTTCGTCGGCCAACCACCGATGCAGTACCTGACCCAGTGGCGCATGCAAGTGGCGGCGCGCTTGCTCGCCGACGGCACGATGAAGGTATCGGCCATTGCGTGCGAGGTGGGCTACGCCTCCGAAGCCGCGTTCAGCCGCGCGTTCGCCAAAGCCGCTGGTAGCTCGCCCGCCAACTGGCGGCGTGCGCTGTTGGCCGGACGCCCGTCACCGTAAGTCCGGCATCGGAAATGGCGTCGAGGTATCCGTTCTGCGGCGTGGCGTAGCAGGTGGCGCCTTCCAGCAATGCCTTATCTGGAACGACGTCGGCGATCTCGAGCCGCCCGCCGGGTTTGACGAACCCGTCGCCTTCGACCGCGGCATACTAGGATGCATATAACGGCGAGACGTTTCCCCTCGCCGGGCGAAATTGGAGCAAGCGATTGACGCACGGCGGCGAGTTCGAGGCGTTGTTGACGGCGCAAATCCCGCGCCTACGCCGCTACGCGCGCGTACTGGCGCGCACGGCGGCGCGCGCCGACGATCTGGTGCAGGACACGCTCGAGCGCGCCTGGGCCAAGCGTCATCTGTGGCAAACCGGCAGCGACTTGCGTGCCTGGGCATTCAGCATCATGCACAACGTCCACGCGAATCAGGCGCGGCGGCGCGAACCCGAGTCGGCCGGGCAGGAGATCGAGCTTTCCAGCGCGGCCACCCACGAGCACGGGCTCGCGCTGCGCGACATGCAGCGCGCGCTGGCGGCACTGCCGGTCGAGCAGCGTGAGGTGTTGATGCTGGTCGCCGTTGAGGAACTGCGCTACGACGAGGTAGCCGCCATCTTGAACGTGCCGCTCGGCACGGTGATGTCGCGCCTATCGCGGGCGCGCGAACGGCTGCGGACGATGATGAACGGTGCAACGACGCCGGCATTGCAGAGAGTGAAATGAACGAAGGTGATATTGAAGATCGCGAGCTGCACGCCTATGTCGACGGCGTGCTGGCGCCCGAGCGCCGGGCGGCGGTGGAGGCGTACCTCGCCGCCCATCCCGATGCGGCGCAACGGGTCAAGGACTATCGTGCACAGACGACGATGTTGCGCGCCGCGCTCGATCCGGTGCTGAAGGAACCGGTCCCGGCCGGGCTCATCCTCCGTCCGCGCGCCACCGCCCGCGCGTGGCGGCGTCATGTCGGTGTCGCCGCGTCGTTGGTCGTGGCTGCGGCGCTCGGCTGGTTCGCGCGCGGACAGGTCTTGACGCCCGCGGATCTTCATACCGACCTCGCGCAGCGCGCGGTGCTGGCGCATCGCGTATATGCACCGGAGGTGTTGCATCCGGTCGAGGTCAGCGCGCGCCAGGAACAACACCTGGTGCAATGGTTGTCGAAGCGCTTGCGCACGCCCGTGCGCGCGCCGCGACTCGCGCACGCCGGCTTCCAGCTCGTCGGCGGCCGACTGCTGCCGGGCGCGGACGCGAATCCGGCGGCGCAATTCATGTACGAAAACGCCGAAGGCCGGCGGCTGACGCTGTACGTCGCCGCGAATCGCGACGGACCGCACGAGACCGCGTTTCGCTACAACGAAGCCGACGGCGTGCATACCTTCTATTGGATCGAAGGCGCCCTCGGCTACGCGCTGACGGGCGACATCGAGCGCCCGCAGCTGTTGCACATCGCCGAGGCGGTATACCGCGATCTCAATCGCTGATACTCAACGGATCTTTCCGGGAAATATTTCCGCAAGCACCTCGGCACCGGGCAACGCCCGGCGCCGTTCCCCGTTCGTCTTCACGTCGCAGTGCCGCGCCGCATGCGCGCGCATAGGCGTCTATAGACCGCTCTAGCGCGGAACCTTGCTCGCGAGCAGATCGACCTTTTCGATCACCGGCGGCCGCTGCAAAAGCTCGGGCGCCTTGTCCACCAACGCCTTCGCCACCTTGCCCGCCAGATGCGCGCGCCGGCCGGCCTCGTCGGGGAACGTGTCGAAGATGCCGAAGATCGACGGCGCCAGCCGCATCGCGAACCAGGTCGTGGTTCGGGGCTCCTGTTCGACGATCGGCAGGCCGGCGCGCAACAGCGCCTCCAGCTCCGCTTCCTTTCCCGGCTTGGCATCCAGCCGCACCATCAGCGCCAGTTTGTCCATGGAATATCTCCGCGTTGGGCAACGTTCACGATTAGTGCGATTGGCGCCGCGCCCTAACGTTCCCTCGGCCGCCTTGCCCGCACATTCAAAGCCAGGGTAGATTGCGCGGCTGAGACCGCGAACGCATGGCAAACCAACTCACTCCCGACGAAGAGGTCGCCTTGCGCGCGAAGCTCGAGGAGTATCGCCTGGAACATCGCGCGCTCGACGCCGCGATTGAACGGCTCGTGCTCGATCTCTCGATGGATCAACTGCAACTGCGGCGGCTGAAAAAGCGCAAGCTGCTGCTCAAGGACATCATCGCCCGCGCCGAAAGCCGGCTGATCCCGGACCAGCCGGCGTAGCACTGACGAGCGCCCGCTCGATCTTGCGCTCGCTGTCTGCGTGTTCAAGCAACCGCGCGGCGGGGTGCGAGCGTCGCGACTCCGGTCGGTCGGCGATTGACGCGAAGCTGCTTTCGCATATCATCGAATTATTCCATTCCCGCATGGGTTTTAGAGAGTGACTCGACAAACGCGCGTGCCGTTCGATTTCAAGCCCCTGATACAACCGCCCCCGCGCGTCACCTGGCTGCTGCCTGCCTTGTTGTTTCCGCTGCTCGGCGCCGCGCTCGCGTACACCGTGCACTGGCACGCGACACCGAGCCGAGTGGAATCCACGCAAGCGCCGGCAACCGAGATTGCGGACGAACCGGCGGCGAGCACGTCGTTGGAACCCGAGCCGTCCCACGCCACCGTCGACTATATCGTCCGGCGCAACGACACCCTGGAAGAGATTTTCCGCGCGTTCAAGCTGCGCCTCGACGATCTCACGGCGATTTTGAGCATCCCGGGTGTGCCCCAAGCACTGAACCGCATCAAGCCCGGCGACAAGGTCACGCTCGTGCACGACGCGGGGACGGTGCAGGCGCTCAATCGCCGCATCAGCGACACCGAAGTGTTGTCGGTAACGCGCGCCGACGGCGGCTTTGAAGCCGCCATCGTCAGTACGCCGATCGAGATCCGGCGCGTGCAGGCGCACGGCAGCATCGAGTCGTCGCTGTTTGTCGCGGCGCGCGCCGCCGGCGTCGGTCCGGAAACGATCCTGCAACTGGCGAACGATATCTTCGGCTGGCAGATCGATTTCGCGCTTGATATCCGCCCGGGCGACCGATTCAATTTCATCTACGAGCAGAAGTACCGCGACGGGAAACACGTCGGCGACGGCCGCATCCTCGCCGCCGAATTCGTCAACGACGGCGAGACGCATCGCGCGATCCATTTCGCCTCGGCCGACGGCAAGATCGACAGCTACTTCACGCCCGACGGCCGCAGCATGCGCCTGCGGTTCCTGCGCGCGCCGCTCGACTTTAGGCGCGTCAGCTCTAACTTCAATCCGCGCCGGCGCCACCCGATCCTGAACACGTTCCGCGCGCACCAGGGCGTCGACTACGCCGCGAGCGCCGGCACCGTCATCAAGGCCGCGGGCGACGGGCGTGTGAGCTTCGCCGGCGTGCGCGGCGGCTACGGCAAGGTGGTGGTGCTTGAGCACGGCGGCGGCATCTCGACGCTCTACGCACACATGTCGCGCATTGCGCGCGGTATGCGCCCCGGCCAACGGGTGAAGCAAGGCCAAACCATCGGCTATGTCGGCAGTACCGGCGCCGCGACCGGACCGCATTTGCATTACGAATATCGCGTGAATGGCATCCATAAAAACCCGCGCACCGTGCGCCTGCCCGACGCCGCGCCGCTGCCCGCGGCCTATCGCGCGGAATTTCAGACGCACGCCGCGGAGCTGCTCGCCGAGCTCAATCGCGGCGGGGACGCCAGCGTCGCCGCCCTGTCGACGCACTGAAGCCTGCCTGTCGCCGCGCATCGCGGCGACGCGGTATAGTTAGCGTCACCTTGCCTCTCCAGCCAGTCATTAAGGAGCGATGACATGAATCGGCGTAACTTTTTAAGACGCGGCGTCGCCGCGTGCAGCGGCCTTTGGCTGGCCGGCCATCTGCCGCGCGCAGACCGCGCGTATGCCGCTACTGCCGTTGTATGGCGTACGTTCGAAGTGACGACGAAGGTCGAACTGCTGGATCCAAAGGGCGCCTCGCGCGTATGGCTGCCGCTGCCGCTGATGCACGACACGAATTACTTCAAGCGCCTGGGCGACTCGTGGCGCGGCAATGCCGCGGTGATATCGACGGTGCGCGAGGCCAAATACGACGCCGGCATGGTCTACGCCGAATGGAGGCCGGACGAACGCGCGCCGACCGTGGAGCTGGTCAGCCGCTTCGCAACACGCGATCGCGAGGTCGATTTCAACCGGCCGAATCGCGCCACGAAGGAAGATCCGGCGATTCTCAAGCTCTACCTGCAACCGACCGAGCTGATACCGACCGACGGCATCGTCGCCGACACCGCGCGCGAGATCACGCGCGGCAAGACGCGCGACATCGACAAGGCACGCGCGATCTACGACTGGATCGTCGACAACACCTTCCGCGATCCCGAGGTGAAAGGCTGCGGCCTCGGCGATATTCGTGCCATGCTGGTGACACGCTACTTCGGCGGAAAATGCGCCGATCTCAATTCGCTTTACGTCGGCCTCGCGCGCGCCGCCGGTGTGCCGGCGCGCGACGTGTATGGCGTGCGCGTCGCACCATCGGCCGAGTTCAAAAGCCTCGGCAAGGCCGGCGACATCACCACCGCGCAACACTGCCGCGCCGAGGTGTATCTGTCCGGCTTCGGCTGGGTGCCGGTTGACCCCGCCGATGTGCGCAAGGTGGCGCTCGAAGAACGGCCGGAAGGATTGACGCTCGATGACCCGCTGGTGAAAAAAGCGCGCGCAAAACTCTTCGGCGCCTGGGAGATGAACTGGCTTGCATACAACTATGCGCACGACGTGAAGCTGCCGCACTCCGCGGGCGCACCGGTCCCGTTCCTGATGTATCCACAAGCCGAAACCGCCGACGGCCGCAAGGACAGCCTCGC
>JBKHXU010000017.1:0-33423 GCA_046565865.1 Gammaproteobacteria bacterium
GTGCTGTGGAAGCCGGCCTTCTTCGGCGTGCGCCCGGAGCTCGTCATTAAGGGCGGGATGATCGCCTGGTCGCAGATGGGCGACGCCAACGCCAGCATCCCGACGCCGCAGCCGGTGCATGGTCGGCCCATGTTCGGCGCCTTCGGCGGTGCGTGCGCAGCGACGGCATTGACCTTCGTCTCGCGCGTGGCGCATGAACGCGGCATCGCGCAGCACTTGGGACTGAGCAAGCGTGTCGCACCGGTATCCGGTACGCGCAACGTGACGAAAAAGGATTTGAAGCTCAACAACGCCACGCCGCGCATGGAGGTCGATCCCGAAACGTATGAAGTGCGTGCCGATGGCGAGCTGCTGACGTGCGAGCCGGCGTCGGTGCTGCCGCTGGCGCAGCGGTACTTTTTGTTTTAACCGTGTTAACGCTGACCCAACGCCTGCCCGCCGATGCCGCCGCCGCGCCGCCGCATGTGTTGCGGCTGACGGCGGAGGAGCGCACGCGCAGTCGTTACAAATTTTCAACCGAGGATGGCGCCGAGGTTCAGTTGGTGCTGGCGCGCGGCACCGCGTTGCGCCACGGCGATCTGCTGGCGGATGCGAATGGCAACGTGCAGGTACGCGTGCACGCGAAGCCGGAGCCGGTGATGACGGCGCGCGCCCCCGACGGCTTTACGCTGCTGCGCGCGGCCTATCATCTCGGCAACCGGCACGTCGCGCTCGAGTTGGGTCCGGACTACCTGCGGCTGTCGCCGGATAGCGTGCTCGAACAAATGTTGTTGCAGCTCGGGCTTGCCGTGATTTTCGAAATCGCGCCGCTGCAGCCCGAGCCGGGCGCGTACGGCGGTCACACGCATGACTTCGATCGTGTCCCATTCCGCCAACGTTGATCCGTCCATGCTGCTGCGGCTGCTGCAGCTGGCGAGCCCATCGCTGCCGGTCGGCGCCTATAGCTACTCCGAAGGGCTGGAGTACGCTGTGCACGCCGGCTGGGTGCGCGATGCGCAATCCCTGCAAACGTGGCTGCGCGACGGGCTGCTCGACGGCGCGGCGCAGCTCGAAGCCGCGATCGTGGCGCGCGTACACGATGCTTATGTGGGCGGAGAGACGAACGGCAGCGAGCGCTGGGACGACTGGCTGAGCGCGGCGCGCGAGACCGAGGAGTTGCGCGCGCAAAGTCACGACATGGGTCGGGCGCTGCTGCGATTGCTCGCCGATCTTTCGCCGCCGTTGCCGGTGGCGCGCGCCTGGCTCGCGCGCTCGTGCAACTTCGCCACGGCATTCGCCATGGCGGGTGCACAATGGGGCATTGCGCGCGAGGCGACCGTCGTGGCCTATTTGCAGAGCTGGGTGGCAAACTTGGCGAGCGCGGGCGTCAAACTCATCCCGCTCGGCCAGACGGCAGGTCAACAATTGTTGTTGGAGTTACAACCGACCGTGCTGCAGGCGGTGTCGCTGGCGCTTGCCGCGAGCGATGACGATCTTGGCGTGGCAAACTGCGGCCTAGCGCTTGCAAGCATGGCGCACGAGACACAGTACAGCCGTTTATTCAGGAGCTGACGATGAGTGCTTATCGAGTCGGCGTCGCCGGGCCCGTCGGTTCGGGAAAGACCGCACTGGTCGATGCGTTGTGTAAGGCCCTGCGCGATCGCTATCGCCTCGCGGTCGTGACCAACGACATTTACACGAAAGAGGACGCGCAGTTTCTGGTGCGCTCCCAGGCGCTGGCACCGGAACGCATCGTCGGCGTCGAGACCGGCGGCTGCCCACACACCGCGATCCGCGAGGACGCCTCGATGAACATCGCCGCGATCGAACAGCTGGACGCGCGCTTCCCCGGTCTCGATATCATTTTTGTCGAGAGCGGCGGCGACAATCTCGCGGCCACGTTCAGCCCGGAGTTGGTCGATCTTACGATTTACGTCATCGACGTCGCCGGTGGCGACAAGATCCCGCGCAAGGGCGGTCCGGGTATCACCAAGTCGGACATGCTCGTGATCAACAAGATCGATCTTGCCCCCTACGTTGGCGCGAACCTAGACGTCATGGAGCGGGACGCCAGACAGCAGCGCGGCCAGCGGCCGTTCGTCTTTACCAATCTCAAGCAGGGCACTGGGCTCGATCGCGTGGTAGCGTTTATCGAGCGCCAACGAATTCCGGCGGCGGCGAGCGCTTAGCTCGCGAGTTCGCCGAGATAGCGGCTGTTGGGGAAGTTCGTTTTCAGCACCCGCAGCGTGTCGTGATAGAGTTTGGTCATCCCCAATTTTTGGTAGGCAAGCGCTTGGATGCCAAGCGCGTCTTCGGTCGCCGGCGTGCGCGGATAGGTCTCAAGCGCGTACTTGCAGCGGTTCACCGCGGCGACGTACGCGCCGTGTTCGTAGTAAAAACGCGCGACCTTGGTTTCGAAGCGCGCCTGCGCGTCGAACAGATACGCCATGCGCTGGCGCGAGTCTTCCGCATACCGACTCTTCGGGAAGCGCTCCACCAGTTCGCGAAACGCCTCGTACGAATCGCGCGCCGCCTTGGGGTCGTGATCCGACGGATCGTCCTTGGCGCCGAACAACCAATTCACCAGGCCTACGTGGCCGCGGAAGTTGATTAGGCCCTTTAAGTAGTACGCGTAATCGACGTGCGGGTGCGTCGGATGCTGGCGGATAAAACGATCGGCAGCGGCCAACGCCAGCGCCGGTTCCTCATCCTTATAGTACGCGTACGCGATTTCGAGTTGCGCCTGCTCGGAATAGCGGCCGTAGGGATAGCGCGCCTCCAGCTGCTCGAAGTAATTGATGGCGGTCGCATAGTCGCCGTCATTAAGCTTGTCCTTGGCCTCTTGGTAGAAGCGCTCGGGGGTCCAGTCCTTGGTGGGATCGGTGATACTGGCACACCCGCCGATGGCGAGCAGGGCGAGCAACAGCACTCCAAACGAATATCGATACATGCATGCCTCTTGCGAAAACGGCCGGTTGTCCGATGCGACGTTCCCGCGTACGCGGGAATCCAGGAATGGTATGGTCTGGACCCCCGCTTGCACGGGGGTGACGGCGAATGGACACTTCGCGGATAAGGCATGATAACGGCGAGCATGAACAAAGCAAAGATTCTGACCGCGCGGATTCCCCCCGAGTACGCCGGACGCCGGCTCGATCAGGCGCTGGCGGCGCTGTTTCCAGACATTACGCGCACGCAGCTGCAACAGTGGATCGAGGCCGGTCGCGTCGTGCTCGATCGGCGCCAGCCGCGAAAACGCGACAAGGTCGCGGGCGGCGAGACGGTCGCGATTGACGTGCCGGCGCCCACGCCGAACGAATCCGCGCCCGAGGCGATCCCGCTCGATATCGTGTACGAGGACGAGGAGCTGCTGGTCATCAACAAACCGCCCGGCCTCGTGGTGCATCCGGGCGCCGGCAACCGTGCGCACACGTTGCTCAACGCATTGCTGCATCATCATCCGCCCGCGGCGCACCTGCCGCGCGCCGGTATCGTGCACCGTCTCGACAAAGATACCTCAGGTCTATTGGTCGTCGCCAAGACCGAGCCCACGCGCATGCGGCTGGTGCGCGCGCTGCAAAAGCGCGCCGTGGAGCGGGAATACGTCGCCATCGTCAACGGCGTACTTGTCGCCGGCGGCAATGTCGACGCGCCGATCGGCCGGCACGCGCACGATCGTTTGCGCATGGCCGTTACCGACAGCGGCAAGGCGGCGGTAACGCAGTATCGCGTGCTCAAGCGCTATCGCGCGCATACGTTGTTGCAGTTGAAGCTCGAATCCGGGCGCATGCATCAGATCCGCGTGCACATGGCGCACCTGCATTACCCCATCGTCGGTGATCCCGTGTACGGTGGCCGGCTGCGGCTGCCGAAGGGCGCGAGCGAACGCTTGACGGAGGCGTTGCGCGGCTTCAAGCGCCAGGCGCTGCACGCGGCCAAGCTCGCCTTCGATCATCCGGCGAGCGGCGAGCGTATGCAGTGGGCCGCCTCGACGCCGTCCGACATGGGCGATTTAATGCAGGCACTGGCGGAGGACGCGCGTGCGCACGCTTCTTCCTGACTGGCCGGCGCCGGCGCGCGTGCGGGCGCTGAGCACGACGCGGCTGGGCGGCGTCAGCGCAGGACCGTACCGCGCGCTCAATCTCGGTGATCATGTCGGTGATGATCCGCAGCAGGTGCGGATAAACCGCGAACGACTACAGCGCGACGCCGGTGTACCGACCGAGCCGTGTTGGTTGCAGCAGGTGCACGGCATCGATGTCGTCGACGCCGCCGATGCTGAACCGGGGAGCAGGGCGGACGGAAGTTTCACCACCGAGCGCAACAAGGTCTGCGTCGTGCTCACCGCCGATTGCTTGCCGATCTTGTTGTGCGATCGGCGTGGGACGACAGTCGCGGCGCTGCACGCCGGCTGGCGCGGGTTGGCGGCCGGCATCGTCGAGGCGGGCATCGCGCGCCTGGGCGTCCCCGGCGCGTCGCTGCTCGCGTGGCTCGGGCCTGCGATCGGGCCGACCGCGTTCGAGGTCGGCGACGACGTGCGCGATGCATTCGTCGGCGCGGACGCCGGGGTGGCTGATGCGTTCACGGCGAATCCACGCGGACGCTGGCGCGCCGATCTGTATCGGCTCGCACGGCGGCGACTGGAACGTCACGGTGTCGGCGCGATCTACGGCGGCGGTTACTGCACGCATACCCAGGCGGATCTTTTCTATTCGTATCGGCGCGATGGTGCGACCGGGCGCATGGCGTCGCTCATTTGGTTGGACTGAGCGACGCCGCCGGGAGGGACGAGGTCTGGGTCGATGCGGTATCATGCGGCGCCCCATCACAATAATTGTTCATGGATTCTCTTATCCTCTGGGTCGTCGGTTTCACCGCACTCGGTGGCGCGCTGAGCGCGGTCGCGGCCGGCGCGTTTCTGCTATTGCCGGCACGCACGCGCGCGCGGCTGCTCGCGCCGCTCGTCAGTTTCGCGGTGGGTGCGTTGCTCGGCGCGGCGCTGTTGGGCCTGTTGCCACACGCCTTATCCCACGGCGCCGCGCCGGAGCGGGTGACGTTGGCGCTGCTGCTCGGTCTGCTTGTATTTTTCGTGTTGGAGAAAATGGTCATCTGGCGCCACTGCCACGCGGACGACTGCGAGGTGCACGGGCACGCGGAACACGAGTTCACGGCGCACGCGGTTGAGCATGCGCGCCAGCAGGCGGCGGGCAAGCTGATATTGATCGGCGACGGTATTCATAACCTGGTGGACGGCGTACTGATCGCGGCCGCGTTCATCACCGACTTGCAGCTCGGTATCGTCACCAGTATCGCCGTGATCGCACACGAAATTCCCCAGGAGGTCGGCGACTTCGCGATCCTGCTCAATAGCGGTTACAGCCGCGCGCGGGCGTTCCTGTTCAATATCTTGTCCGGACTTACCACCGTGATCGGCGGCGTGGTGGCCTATCTGTCGTTGTCGTTCGCGTTGCAGGCGGTGCCGTACGTGCTGGCGATCGCGGCTTCGAGTTTCCTGTATATCGCCGTCGCCGACCTCATCCCCGGCCTGCACAAGCGCCCCGAGTTCAGCGCCACGGTGCAGCAGGTGGGATTGATCGGGCTCGGTGTATCGGTGATTTTCGCTGTACAGCTGATCCTGCACTAGCGCGGTCTCCTCGCCGCCATGGAAGTCAGCAACCAACTGATTCTGATCGGCGCCGGCTTTTTAATCGCCAGCATCGTCGCGAGCGCGGTATCCGCGCGCCTGGGCGCGCCGTTGCTGCTGGTGTTCCTCGGCATCGGCATGCTCGCCGGCGAAGATGGGCCGGGCGGAATCGCGTTCCACGACATTAAGTCGTCGCATCTTGTTGGCACACTGGCGCTCGCGATCATTTTGTTCGACGGCGGCTTGCGCACGCGCGCGAGCAGCTTTCGCGTAGGGCTGTGGCCGGCGGTCTCGCTGGCCACCATTGGCGTGGTCGTCACGGCGGCCGTCACCGGGCTCGCGGCGGCGTGGATTCTCGAGATGCATTGGCTGCTTGGCCTGCTGCTCGGCGCCATCGTCGGGTCGACCGACGCCGCCGCGGTGTTTTCGCTGCTGCATCAACGCGGGATGGAGCTGAAGCAGCGTGTCGGCGCCACGCTCGAGATCGAATCGGGCAGCAACGATCCCATGGCGGTGTTCCTGACGGTCGCGTTGGTCGAGATCCTGGCGCGCGGTCAGACCGATATCGGTTGGCAGCTGGCCGCGGATTTCGTATGGCAGATGGGCGTCGGCGCGGCCGCCGGTGTGCTCGGCGGGCATCTGCTCGGTACACTCATCAATCGGCTCGACCTGGCGACCGGTTTGTATCCATTGTTGGCGATGGCCGGCGGGCTCGCGATTTTCGGTTTGGTGGGCGTCGCGGGGGCGAGTGGGTTTCTGGCGATCTATATCGCCGGCGTCGTGCTCGGCAACCGCCGGTTGCACGCGGCGCAAAACATCTTGCGCGTGAACGACGGGCTCGCGTGGTTGAGCCAGATCGTCATGTTCCTGGTGCTCGGCCTGTTGGTCACGCCGTCGTCGCTGTTGCACGAGGCGGTGCCGGCGCTTTTGATCGCGGTGGTATTGATACTGGTCGCGCGACCGCTGGCCGTGTGGCTGAGCCTAATACCCTTTCGGTTCCCGTGGCGCGAGCAGATATTCATCGCCTGGGTCGGTCTGCGCGGCGCGGTGCCGATCATTTTGGCGTTGTTCCCGCTGCTCGCCGGCCTGCCCGAGGCGCCGACATTTTTCAATGTCGCGTTTTTCGTCGTGCTAATTTCGCTACTGGTGCAGGGCTGGACACTCGCGCCGCTTGCGCGCTGGCTCGGCTTGCAAGTGCCGGCGCATAGCGGCCCGGTACAGCGGGTGAACATCGACGCCCCCGAGCGCTACGACTATGAATTCGTGGGCTTCGCGCTGTCACCGGAGGCGGTGCAGCCCGGTCAGCCGCTGGCGGAAATGGCGCTGCCGCGCGAGGCGCACCCGGTGGCGTTGATCCGCGGTCAGCAGGTGGTGCAGGGGGGCGAAATCCGCACGCTTGATCCCGGCGACTATTTATATTTTCTGGCGCCCAGCGACAGTGTCGAGGCATTGAGCCAGGCGTTCGCGCCCGAGAAACAGCCGGCGTTCCTGGAAGAGCACCGGTTCTTCGGTGAGTTCGTGCTGAATGGCGATGCGCGGTTGGGCGAGATCGCCGCCGCTTATGGCATCACGCTCGACGCCGATGACGCCGGCGCGACCTTGGCGGAGTATCTAGGCCGCCGCTTCAAGGCGCGCCCGGTCGTGGGCGATCGGCTGCGCGCCGGGGCGGTGGAACTGGTCGTGCGTGAGATGCAGGAAGACCGTGTGACTAAGGTCGGATTGGTATTGCAGCCGGGCGCTTGACTTCGACGCGGCGACGGTTCTGATCGGTCGCTTGACACTGTTTCTTGTCGGTGCGTAGATAGCACCCGGGTTAAACATGATTTGACCCCCGTTAACATCTAGGAGAACTGAATGAACAAGAAGCTGCTGGTTGTTGCATTAGTCGCATCACTCCCCGTCAGTGCCATGGCCGCCAACGAAAACAACGTCGGTAGCTGCGGCTGGGGTTCCAAGCTATTCCAGGGGCAGAAGGGAATCGCGCCGCAGGTCTTGGCGGCGACAACCAACGGTACGTCCGGCAACCAAACCTTTGCCGTGACCTCCGGCACTTCCGGCTGTACCCAGGACGGCATGGTGACGTCCAATTGGAAGACCGCCTTGTTCATCGACGGTAACAAAGAACGCCTCGCCCGTGATATGTCGATGGGCGAAGGCGAGACCCTCGACGCGCTGGCCAAGCTCATCGGCGTGCGCGACGAGCACAAGGCGAATTTCTTCCGCGCCACCAAAGACAATTTCGGGACCATCTTCGCCAGCGAGTCGGCGAGCACCGATCAGGTGCTGGCCGGTCTGAAGCAAGTACTGGCGACGAACGCCGAGCTGTCCGGTTACTCGACGCAAATCTAGTACCGGTTCAGTAAGCCACAACGGCACCCGGCGGTTCGCCGCCGGGTGCCGATTTTTTTGGACAACGGATACGCATGATCGGACGCCTCCTTCGAGTCATCGGCCTTTGTCTTGCCGTGCCGGCTGTGTCCGCCTGGGCCGCTGATGAGACATACGTCGACGAGCTGATCATGCAGGCACGCGCCAAGCGGCTGAGCGAGCGCGTCGAGTGGTTGCGGTTGCTGCACTACGAGCCTTATAGCTGGCGCCTCGGTCGGCGCAGCCTCGCCGACGACCCGCGGTTCTTCAATGCGCCGAACGGCAAGGTCGATCCGGTCGCAGAGCTCGACGCCACCCTGCGCGCGTTCTTTTCCGACCGCCCGGAGACCGACAAACAGCAGAATCCGCAATGCGCGTTCATCGCGCGCTATCACTGGTTGAAGCAAGAGCTCGGCTTCGATCCCACGCGTCTGCCGCCGCAACGTTGCGCCCGCTTCGAACAGTGGCGCGAGCGGCTCAACCCCGGCGTGTTGACGCTGGTATTTCCGGCGGCGTATCTGAACAATCCGGCATCGTTATACGGCCATACGTTGTTGCGGATCGATGCCAAGGATCACGACGACCGCACGCGGCTGCTGTCGTACGCGATCAACTATGCCGCTGCCACCGACGAGACCAGCGGCATCGTGTTCGCGGCGCGCGGGTTGTTCGGCGGTTACCCGGGGCTATTCGCGATCGCGCCGTACTATATAAAGGTCACGGAGTACAACGACCTCGAGAACCGCGATATCTGGGAGTACGAGCTCAACTTTACCGAGGCCGAGATCGACCGGTTGTTGATGCATGTGTGGGAGCTCGGTCCGATACGGTTCGATTACTACTTTTTCGACGAAAACTGCTCCTACCATTTGTTGTCGCTGTTCGAAGTGGCGCGCCCCGATTTGCGCCTGACCGAACAGTTCAAGGCGTGGGCAATTCCGGCGGACACCGTGCGCGCCGTGGTGCAGCAGCAGGGCCTGCTGCGGCGTGTGACATATCGGCCGGCGCGCAGTACCACGATACGAACCTGGCAAGAGCGCATGCCGAATGCGAACGTGGAGTTGGCGCGCGCGCTCGCAAGCGGCGAATTGGAGCCGGCCGCGCCCGCGGTCCAGGCGTTACCCGATACCGAGCGGGCGCGGATACTGGAACTGGCGTTCGAGTACCTGGAGTATCAACGCCTGGCGTCGGCACGCCCCGGTGTCGAGCCGTCGCTCGAAACCAGCCGCCGTCTGCGCGCACTGCTGGTGGCGCGCGCCGCCGTCGGTGCGCCGTCGCCGCCCCCGGTGCCGACGCCGGCGGTACGCCCGGACGAGGGGCACGGCTCGGCGCGCATCGGTATTGGCGTCGGTCGCAGCGACGGCGCCCGCTTCACCGAGTTGCGCCTGCGCCCGGCGTATCACGACATCTACGATCCCGAAGAAGGCTACAACCGCGGCGCACAGATCGAGTTTTTCAATCTCGCGTTGCGTCAGACCGAAGACCAGGAGGGGATACGGCTGGAACGGTTGGATTTGATCGACATCACCTCGCTCTCGCCGCGCGATGATTTCTTCAAACCGCGCTCGTGGAATGTGGCCGCCAGTGTAGTGCGCCAGCGATTTGCCGACGGTAGCCGGCCGTTGGTTTTCCGCGTAGGCGGCGGCGCCGGCGCGGCGTACGAACCGATACCGGGCACGCTGTTGTACGGAACCATCGATACCGCGTTCGATGTCGGCAGCAATTACGACGCGGGTTATGCCGTCGGCATCGGTCCGGCACTCGGGGCGTTGATCGACATCGGGCCGCGCGCGCGTTTGGGTCTGTACGGACGCGCTTTGCGTTACGGTTGGGGCGACGACCACGACGCGCGCGAAATGAAGCTGGTGCAGACGTACAACCCGAGCCGGCAGATGCAATGGCGGATCGAGCTCGGTCGCGCGCGTGAGTTCGACCACGCCTGGAACTCGGCGGCGTTGTTTTGGAATCTTTACTTCTGATGCGCCGGGTCCTGTTTGCGGTGCTCGCTGTCGCCGTGCTTGCCGGCTGCACCGGACTCTTTTTCCAACCGCTTCGTCCGCATCTTCACCAGCCGAGCGAGCTCGGCGTGGTACACGAGGACGTGTACTTCGACACCCGCGACGGCGTGCGTTTGCACGGCTGGTTCCTGCCGGCGCAGGGGCGCGCGCGCGGCACGGTGCTCTTCTTCCACGGCAACGCCGAGAACATCAGCACCCACATCGCCAGCGTGTACTGGCTACCGGCGCGCGGCTACAACGTGCTGTTGCCGGACTATCGCGGTTACGGCCTATCGCAGGGTTCGCCGTCGTTGCCGGGGTTGCTCGAGGATCTGGACAGCACGGTGCGCTACGCGCTGACGCGCCCCGACATCGATCCCAAGCGATTGGTGATTCTGGGCCAGAGCCTCGGCGGCGCGCTGGCCGCCGACTATGTCGCGGGATCGGCGTATCGCGCGAACATGCGCGCACTCGTCATCGACAGTGCGTTCGCGAGCTTTCGCGGCATCACGCGCGAGAAGCTGGCGGCGTTCTGGCTCACCTGGCCGCTGTCATGGCCGCTCGGGTTCACGGTTAATGATGCGCATAGCCCGATCAAATCCATTGCGCGCGTTTCGCCGATTCCGCTGTTGATCATCCACGGCGAGCAAGACGGCATCGTGCCGCCGGATCACGGCCAGCGGTTATACGACGCCGCACGGGAACCGAAGGTATTCTGGCGTGTGGAAAACGCCGGTCACATCCAGTCGCTACGGCTGCCCGCGTACCGCGATAGGCTGGTCGATTACCTCGATGAGCGGTTGAAAGAGTGACGTGGTTGCATCACCTACATCATTGCGAGGAGCCGCAGGCGACGAAGCAATCTCCTCGTATAGGCACCGTGCCGACCGGGTAAAGATTGCTTCGCTTCGCTCGCAATGACACTTTCAGACGGTATCGAAGCGCATCGATAAATCGATGGCATGAACGTTTTTGGTGATGTCGCCGATCGAGATGTCGTCGACGCCGGTTTCGGCGATCGTGCGTACGTTTGCCAGCGTGACGCCGCCGGATGCCTCCAGGCGCGCGCGCCGTTTGGTCTCCCGCACCGACGTGCGCAAGCCATCGAGTGTGAAGTTGTCGAGCAGCAGGCGAGTGGCGCCGGCTGCCAATGCCTCGTGCAGTTGTTCCAGGTTTTCCACCTCGATCTCGATTGGCATTCCGCGCGCCGCGGCGCGCCGCGCCGCCGCGATCGCGGCCGCGACCCCGCCGCAGGCGGCGATATGATTCTCCTTGATGAGCACGGCGTCGTAGAGTCCGAGACGATGGTTGCGCGCGCCGCCGCAGCGCACGGCGTACTTTTGCGCCTGCCGTAACCCGGGAATGGTTTTACGCGTGTCGAGGATCGTGGCGCCGGTGCCGGCAATCGTGTCGACGTAACGGCGCGCCAACGTCGCAGTTCCCGACAGCAGTTGCAGGAAATTGAGCGCGGTGCGCTCGCCGCTTAGCAGCGTGCGTGCCGGCCCGTGCAGCTCGCAGACGATGTCGCCCGCGGCGGCGCGCGCGCCGTCCGCAACATGCCAGGCGACACGGACATCGGCGCTCAGTTGGCGGAACACCTCGTCGAACCACGGCCGGCCGCAAATGATCGCGTCCTCGCGCGTTACAACGCGCGCGCGCGCCGCGGTCGAGGCCTCGATGAGATTGGCGGTGACATCGCCGCTGCCGATGTCCTCGGCCAGCGCCTGGCGCACGTCAGCGCGGATAATGTCCGGTGCGGGCGGTGGAAATTCATTCATCGGGCGGGTTATGCTGCTCGGCGTGTGTTCGTTTCCATCGCATGCCCACGAGACGTCATTTCGGGCGCAGCGAGAAATCTCATAATGCCACGAAAAAGCCGATTGCTCACCGCCTAAGGCGGTTCGAAATGACAACGACCACGCCGACCGCCTCCCGCCGCGCCATTTTCGCCTGGGCCATGTACGACTTCGCCAACTCGGGCTACACCACGGTCGTATTGACCGCCATCTACAACGCCTACTTCGTCGGCGTCATCGCCGCCGGGGCGCACGCCGGGCGCGAGACGCTGTTGTGGACCGTGGCCATGGCGATCGCCAATTTCATCGTGTTGATCACGGCGCCGGTGATTGGCGCGATCGCCGATACCAAGGCCACGAAAAAATTGTTTCTCGCCGTGACCACCATCGGTTGCGTGCTCTTCACCGGGCTGCTCGGTTTCGCCGGTCCGGGCGAGGTCGCGCTGGCGATGACGTTCGTCATCGGCGCCAGCATCATGTTCGCCGCCGGCGAGAATCTCATCGCCGCGTTTCTGCCGGAGCTGGTGCCCGCCGAGCGCGTCGGGCGCGTGTCCGGTTACGGCTGGTCGCTCGGCTACGTCGGTGGACTGTTGGTGCTGGCGGCGTGTCTCGCCTACATCCGATTCGCGGAGGCGCAAGGCGCCAGCGCCGCACAGTACGTGCCGGTGACGCTGTGGATCACCGCGACCGTCTTCGGTCTCGCGGCGCTGGTGACATTCGCGTGGTTGCCGGAGACCGCGCGCCCGCAGCCGGCACCGGCCGGCGGTTACGTCCGCGCCGGGTTTGCGCGTGTGCGCGCGACGTTAAAACGCGCGCGACACTACAAGGATCTGTTTCGCTTTTTGATCACGCTCGCCGTTTACTACTGCGGCATCAACACCGTGGTCGTTCTGGCCGCCATTTACGCGCAGCAGGAGATGGGATTCGGCATGCAGCAGACGATCCTGTTGATCGTCGTCGTCAACATCACCGCCGCGCTCGGTGCGTTCGGGTTCGGCCACGTGCAGGATTGGATCGGATCGGTGCGCACGTTGATGCTGGTATTGCTGATCTGGGCCGCGACGTTGTTGCTTGCCTACGTGATCGAATCGGTCGCGTGGTTCTGGCTGGTGGCGAATCTCGTCGGGCTCGCGCTTGGCGCGAGTCAGTCGGCGGGGCGGGCGTTGATCGCGCTGTTCGCGCCGCGCGAGCGCGCGGCCGAGTTCTTTGGGCTTTGGGGGCTTGCCGGTAAGACCGCCGCGATCGTTGGGCCGTTGAGTTACGGACTTGTCACCTATCTCTCACACGGCAATCATCGGTTGGCGCTGCTCGCCACCGCGGGATTCTTTGTCGCCGGCATGGTGCTGCTGGCGGGTGTCGATGAGGCGCGCGGACGCGTCGCGGCACAGGCATGACGGCGGCGATTGCGATAATCATTACGCTCGGCGTCGCGTTCTACGGATGGCGCCGGCTCATGCGCGCGTGCCGCGCGGCGCAGGAGGCGGATTGGGGCCGGCCATGGTTGAACCGGCTTGATGGTCTCAACCGCATTTTCTGCCGCCGATTTCACCGGCTGCGCGCGGGCCCCGTCCATATCCCGCCCTCTGGTCCGGTTTTGGTGGTGGCGAATCACGTGTCCGGGCTTGATCCCTTATTGATGATCGCAGCGAGCCCGCGGCCGCTGCGGTTTCTAATCGCGCGCGAGCAATACGATCGTTGGTGGTTGCGCTGGCTATTCGACGCTATCGGCTGCATTCCGGTCACGCGCCATGCGCCTGCCCCGCGGGCACTGGCGCGGGCACGGGCCGCTCTGGAGCGGGGCGAGGTAGTGGCGCTGTTTCCGCACGGGCGCATGCACCTCGATGACGAACCGCCGATACCGCTTAAACGCGGCGTCATCTATCTCGCGCAGCAAACCGGGGCGCCGATCGTGCCCATGCGTCTGGACGGTATCCGCGGCCAGGGACTCACGGTGCCGGCGGTGTTGTTGCGCAGCCGGGCGCGCCTCAAAAGCTTTCCGCCGCTGCACTATAACGGCGACGCCGCCGAGGAATTTTTGCAGCGACTGGCGCGGACCTTGGCGCGCGCGTAGTACGAACCGGGTTCGTAGCGACGGGAGGGTTGAAAAATCGGTATTTTCCCCCACTAACAGCAGACCGACCACGGCTGTCATTCCCGCGAAAGCGGAATCCAGCGGTTTCCCGCCTTCGCGGGATGACAGCACAATGGGAGTTGAGCAATGCGGATGGAAAAACTGACGGCAAAGTTTCAGGCGGCGCTGGCCGAGGCCCAGAGCTTGGCGCTCGGGCGCGATCATCAATTCATCGAGCCGGTGCATCTCATGACCGCGCTGCTCGACCAGGACGGCGGCGGCACGCGTCAATTGCTGACCAACGCCGGGGTCAACGTCAATGCCTTGCGCTCGAAACTGAGCCAGGCGCTCGATCGCATGGCGCGCGTCGAAGGGACGGGTGGCGAGGTGCACGTCTCGAACGATCTTTCCAAGCTGCTCAATCTCACCGACAAGTACGCGCAGAAACGCGGTGACCAATATATATCGAGCGAGCTGTTCGTGCTGGCTGCGCTCGAGGATGCCGGCGAGCTGGGTCGACTGTTACGCGAGGCGGGTGCGTCCAAGGCGGGCGTGGAGAAGGCCATCGAAGCCGTGCGTGGCGGACAGAAGGTCGAGGACCCGAATGCCGAGGACACGCGCCAGGCATTATCCAAATACACCATCGACATGACCGAGCGTGCCGAGCAGGGCAAGCTCGATCCGGTCATCGGTCGCGACGAAGAAATCCGGCGCGTGGTGCAGATCCTGCAACGTCGCACCAAGAACAACCCGGTGCTTATTGGCGAGCCTGGTGTCGGCAAGACCGCGATTGTGGAAGGGCTCGCGCAACGGATCGTCAACGGCGAGGTACCGGAGGGGCTAAAGAGCAAGCGTCTGCTGTCGCTCGACATGGCCGCGCTCATCGCCGGCGCCAAATTTCGCGGCGAGTTCGAGGAACGGCTCAAAGCCGTACTGAACGACGTCGCCAAGCAAGCGGGGCAGGTCATTCTTTTCATCGACGAGCTGCACACCATTGTCGGCGCGGGCAAGGCCGAGGGTGCGATCGATGCCGGCAACATGCTGAAGCCGGCGCTCGCGCGCGGCGAGCTGCACGCCATCGGCGCCACGACGCTCGATGAGTATCGCAAGTACATCGAGAAAGACGCGGCGTTGGAACGCCGATTCCAAAAAGTACTGGTCAACGAACCGACGGTCGAGGATACGATCGCGATCTTGCGCGGTCTTAAGGAAAAATACGAAGTTCATCACGGCATCGACATCACCGACCCCGCCATCGTCGCGGCGGCGACGTTGTCGCACCGCTACATTACCGATCGGCAGTTGCCGGACAAGGCCATCGATCTCATCGACGAGGCGGCGGCGCGCATCCGCATGGAGATCGACTCCAAGCCCGAGTCCATGGATCGGCTCGATCGGCGCCTGATCCAGCTCAAGATCGAGCGCGAGGCGCTGAAGAAGGAATCGGACGAGGCATCCAAGCAGCGGCTGGCGACGCTCGAAGGCGAGATCAAGCGGCTGGAGAAGGAATACGCCGATCTCGAAGAGATCTGGAAGGCGGAAAAGTCGGCGGTGCATGGCGCGCAGCATATTAAGGAAGCGCTCGATCGCGCGCGCCTGGAGCTCGAGACGGCGCGCCGCGCCGGCGATCTGACGCGCATGGCCGAGCTGCAGTACGGCCGCATCCCGGAGCTGGAAAAGCAGCTCGCGGTCGCATCGGCGCAGGAGGGCAAAAAACCGGAGCAGCAACTGCTGCGCAACAGTGTCACCGAGAACGAAATTGCCGAGATCGTTTCGCGTTGGACCGGAATCCCGGTGTCGAAAATGATGGAAGGCGAGCGCGACAAGCTGTTGCGCATGGAGGAGGAGCTTGGCAAGCGTGTCGTGGGCCAGGCCGAAGCCATTAAAGCAGTCTCCAACGCCATCCGCCGCTCGCGCGCCGGGTTGTCCGATCCGCGCCGGCCGTATGGATCGTTCCTCTTTTTGGGTCCCACCGGCGTCGGCAAGACCGAACTGACCAAGGCGCTGGCGGCGTTCCTGTTCGACACCGACGAGGCGATGGTGCGCGTCGATATGTCCGAGTTCATGGAGAAGCACTCGGTCGCGCGTCTGATCGGCGCGCCGCCGGGCTACGTCGGCTACGAAGAGGGCGGCTATCTCACCGAGGCGGTACGGCGCAAACCGTACTCCGTGATCCTGCTCGACGAGGTCGAGAAGGCGCATCCGGACGTGTTCAACGTGCTGTTACAGGTGCTCGACGACGGTCGTCTCACCGACGGGCAAGGCCGCACCGTGGATTTTCGCAATACCGTCGTGATCATGACGTCGAACCTGGGTTCGAGCATGATCCAAGAGCTGGCGGGAGAGGAGAACTACCAGAAGATGAAGGACGCGGTAATGCAGGTCGTGGGCCAGCATTTCCGCCCCGAGTTCGTCAACCGCATCGATGATATCGTCGTGTTCCATCCGCTCGGACGCGAACAGCTGCATCGCATCGCGGAGCTTCAGGTGCAATACCTGCGCGGGCGCTTGCAGGCGCGCGATATGGGCCTTGAGCTTACGCGCGCGGCGTTGGACAAGATTGCCGCTGCCGGCTTTGACCCGGTCTACGGCGCGCGCCCCCTCAAGCGGGCGATCCAGCAGTATGTGGAAAATCCGCTGGCGCAGGAGATACTCGCCGGCAAGTTCGGGCCGAAGGACGTGATCGTGGTCGATGTGGCGCAGGACCAGATCACGTTCCGCAAAAAGCCGGGACCGCAGCGGCAGAGCGCCGCCTGATACCATACGCCGGCGCAACACCCTCGAACTTTTTCCGGATTCGCTGATCCATGCTGTGGACTACTTTTGAATTCCCAAGGGGAACAGAATAATGACCATCGAACGTCGCTCGTTCAAAATCGGCGTGATCGCCGGCCTTTTCCTGTTTGTCGGTGCTATCGCCGGTGTGGTATTGACCTCGCGCCTCGGCTGGATGCCGGTGGCCGACAGCGCCGAGCCGGCGGTTAAGCTGCCGCTCGCGGAAAAAGCCGGGCCGGCTAGCAGTTTCGTGCCGGTAGTGAAAGGCGCGACCCCGGCGGTGGTGAACATTTCCACCACGCGCGTGATCAGGGCGCAGCAGGGTCAGCAACAGATTCCTTCGCCGTTTATGGACGACCCGTTTTTTCGCCAGTTCTTCGGCGACGAGTTCTTCCGCCGCTTCCAGATGCCGCGCGAGCGGCGCGAGAGCAGCCTGGGCTCCGGGGTGATCGTCGATCCGAACGGGTACATCATCACCAACAACCACGTCATCGCGAAGGCCGACGAAATCAAAGTTCTGTTGAACGACAAGCGGGAGTTCATCGGCAAGGTGGTCGGCACCGATCCCAAGACCGATTTGGCCGTCGTCAAGATCAACGCCAAGGATCTGCCCGTCATCCCCTGGGGCGATTCCGATAAACTCGAAGTCGGCGAATACGTGCTCGCCATCGGCAATCCGTTCGCGCTCAATTCCACCGTCACCATGGGCATCGTCAGCGCCGTCGGCCGCGCCAACGTCGGCATCGCCGACTACGAGGACTTCATTCAAACCGACGCCGCGATCAACCCCGGCAACTCCGGCGGCGCATTGGTCAACGCGCGCGGCGAGCTGGTCGGGGTGAACACGGCGATCTTCTCGCGCAGTGGCGGCTACATGGGCATCGGCTTCGCGGTGCCGGCCAACATGACGCGCACGGTGATGGACAGCCTCATCAAAGACGGCAAAGTGACGCGCGGTTGGTTGGGCGTTTCGATCCAGGAGGTCACGCAGAACCTCGCCAAGCAGTTCGGCTTGAGCGAAACCAAGGGCGCCCTCGTCAGCGAAGTCATGGCCGACAGCCCGGCGGCCGCGGCCGGTCTCAAGAGCGGCGACGTCATCGTCGGTTACGACGGCAAGCCGGTCGACGGTCCGGCGATCCTGCGCAACCTGGTCGCGCAGACTCCGATCGGCAAGAGCGTGAAGGTCGAGGTGCTGCGCGAGAAGAAGCGCGAGACGGTGACGATTAAGATCGCCGAGCAACCGAAGGATATGGCGCAAGCCGACGGCGACGAGGAAACGATTGATGGCGGCGGCAAGCAGTCCGCGCTCAGCGGTTTGGAGCTGCGCAACCTGAGCCCGGAAATCGCGCGACAACTCGGGTTGCCGGCGGGCATGCGAGGCGTCGTCATCACCGGCGTCGCGCCCGATAGTGCCGCGGCTCAGGCGGGGGTGGAAGTGGGCGACGTGATCCTCGAGATCAACCGTCAGGCCGTGCGCTCGGTGAACGACGTCCGCAAGTTGAGCGCCAAGCTGCCTAAGAACGAGGGCGTGTTGCTGTTGCTCAATCGTCGCGGCGGGAAACTGTTTCTGGTCGTTAAACCGTAGCCATCATCGTCATTCCCGCGACAGCGGGGATATCCAGCCGCGGCTGGACCCCGCTGGTGCTTTTCGCGAAGGCAGGGCGACCGCTTCAATGTTCGTTGCTTAGTCGCGCGGCCCCGGCTTGTGCAGCTTTACCGGCCGCGCCTGTCGCCGTAAGCGCAGGTTCAGCATTTCGACGCCGAGCGAGAACGCCATGGCGAAGTAGATGTAGCCCTTCGGGATGTGGAACTCGAATCCGTCGGCGATCAGCGCCACGCCGATCAATATCAAAAAGCTCAACGCCAGCATCTTGACGGTCGGTCGGCGGTCGACAAAGGCGCTGATCGGTCCCGCCGCCATCATCATGACCAGCACCGCGACGACAATCGCGGCAATCATCACCTCCACATGCTCGGCCATTCCGACCGCCGTGATTACCGAATCGAACGAGAACACGATATCGATGAGGGCGATTTGAACCAGTACGCTCATGAACCGCGCCTTTCCGCTCACCTGGCGCTCGTGTTCTTCACCCTCGAGGCTTGTGTGAATCTCGGACGTGCTCTTGGCCAGCAGGAACGCGCCGCCCAGTATCAATATCAGATCGCGCCCGGAGAACCCATTGCCGAGGATGGTGAATAGCGGCTTGGTCAATCCCATGATCCAGGCGATGGATAGCAGCAGTAGGATTCGCATGATCATGGCCAAGCCCAGGCCGATCACGCGGGCGCGCGCCTGTTGCGCCTTGGGCAAGCGGCTCACCAGGATGGAAATGAACACAATGTTGTCGATACCGAGCACAATTTCGAGCGCGGTCAGCGTCAAGAAGGCGAGCCACACCTGGGGATCGGTCAACAGTTCCATTCTTATTCCGAGTTGTAGGGTTCAGCGCGCGATTATACCGTTCCGGCCCGCGCACGCACCGCTTGGCGGGCGTCGGCGCGGCAAGCGACAATGGCGCATGATTTCCCGCGAATGGCTGCGTGTCGGACCCCTGATGCTCGCTGTGGTGCTGGGCGCCTGCGCCGGCGCGCCCGCCATGTCGCCGTCGCCGCCGGCCGCCGTTCGCATCGACTTCGCCGCGATCGAGGCCAAACTCAAGCGCAACACCACGAATCAACTGCACGTGCACACGCTGCTCGGTGCGCCGCACGCTGTCGGCGCGTCGGTGGATACGACCGGCGTGCGCTATGAGGAATGGCTGTACTACCTGGGCACGAATGGCGCGCCCCGCGCGCGGCGTGACGGCGCGGCTACGCTCGAAATAAAATTCGATCGCCAGGGCATCGTGCGCGCGTATCGCTGGCTGGAACCGAAAGCGCCATGAGCGACGCCTGACATGGACGAGAGCGTCGTATTGTTGTGGGCGCTCGCGGTCGGCCTGGTGGTGATCGGGTTGGCCGGGTTGGTGTTGCCGGCGCTGCCCGGCCCGCCGTTGTTGTTCGCCGGGCTGGTGGTGGCCGCCTGGGCGGAGGACTTCGCCTACGTCGGTGCCGGTACGTTAGTAGCGCTCGGCGGGATGGCGGTTGTGATGTACGTCGCTGATTTCGCGGCCACCGCCTTCGGCGCCAAGCGCTTCGGCGCGTCGCCCCGAGCCGCGATCGGCGCCGCGATCGGCGCTCTGCTGGGATTGTTTTTGGGCGTGTTGGGGGTGTTGCTGGGGCCGTTTGTCGGCGCGGTGATCGGCGAGTTATCGGCGCGGCGCGACATCTTCGCGGCCGGCCGCGCCGGCATCGGCGCCACGCTTGGGCTCGCGATCGGCGCCGCCGTCAAGCTTGCGCTCGGTGTGGCGATGGTTGGCATATTCGTGGTGGTACGATTCTTCTGACAGTCGGTGTAGAACCCATGCTCAGCGCAAAAATATTCCTGACACTGGCCGCGGCATTGCTCGCCCTCGCGGTGGCGTTGGGTGCGTTCGGGGCGCACGCGCTGCGCGCCCGGCTTGCGCCGGAATTGCTGGCGGTATACCAAACCGCGGTGCAGTACCATTTCTATCACGCGCTCGGATTGGCGCTCATCGGTTTGCTCGCGATGCACTGGCCGGAGTCTGGCTGGCTGCGCGCCGCCGGTTGGTCGATGGTGGGCGGGCTGATACTTTTTTCCGGCAGCCTCTATTTTCTGAGTCTGACGGGTGTGCGAGCGCTCGGCGCTATCACCCCGATCGGCGGGCTCGCGTTCATCGCTGCGTGGCTGTTGCTGGCGTACGCCGTGTGGCGCAGTGCGTAACGTGACCGGCGTGACCGCGTCGTGCAACGGCAGCGGCGTAGCGGCTGCGCTGGGTATCGCACAAGCTTCGTTCCACCTTCCTCTCTCGACTAACCGGGAACCGGGAGGCAGGGGCAAGGGAGTCCGGCGCCATCAAAACAATCGATCCCCAAAGTAAAGGCGCGTTCGATTTGCGGCGCTTATGGCGCGCGGCACGGTATTCCGCCGCCGGGCTGCGTTCGGCGTTCGTGCATGAGGCCGCGTTTCGTCTGGAGCTCGCGCTCGCCGCGATGCTGATCCCGCTTGCGTTCTATGTGACCGACGCGCCCACTGCGCGCGCGCTGCTGGTCGCGAGCGTGCTGCTCGTGCTGGTGGTCGAGGTCATCAACTCGGCGATCGAGGCGACGGTCAATCGTATCTCCGCGGAGCGGCACGATCTCGCCGGTCGTGCCAAGGACTTAGGCAGTGCCGCAGTCTTTTTGAGCCTCGTTAATGTCGTCGTCGTTTGGCTAATCGTCGTTTTCGGCTGAACCGTGCTACCGCCTTGGAGAAGCAGGCGCGGAATTATTTTGACGTTCCACGAGCGCGCAGGGAATAACGCCGCCCCCGTCGCCCACTATATCGATTCGCCCGAAACGGGTATCGACGAGGAGGAACGATGGGATTCACGCGACGCGATATGCTCAAACTCTCGGCGCTCGGCGCGCTTTCTGCCGGAATGGGCGGGCGCATCGAGATGGCGGCGGCCGAGCGCACAGGTACGGCTGGCGCGGGCAATGCCGCAGACCGGGTCTTTATATGTTGCGAAGACTCGAACACATTGGTGGTCATCGATCCCGCGTCCAATGCGATCGATACCACCGTCAACCTCACGAGTTTCGACGAGGACCCGCGGCCGCCGTTTCGGTTCGTCACCGGCGGCGTGGCCCCGGCGCACGCGGCCATGGTCAACAAGCCGCTGTACCATGGCGCCATCGCCATTCACGGCGCCGCGCCGTCGCCCGACTCGCGCCTGCTCGCGAGTACCGGGCGCGGCACGAGCAATGTTTACTTGATCGACGCGGAGAAGCGGCGGGTCATCGGCAACACGGCGAATCCGCAGGCGCGCGCGGATACCAATCCCGAGCGCCTGTCGAGCGGCATTCTGGTTGGCCGCGAACCGCATGAGCCGACGTTCACGCGCAATGGCAAGGAGTTATGGGTGACGGTGCGCGGCGAGAACCGCATCGCGATCCTCGACGTCGAGCGTGCACTGAAGGAGGCGGGCGGGGTGGCCGCGGGCGCGGTGCGGCGTTACATCGACACCATCAATGGGCCGGCGCAGGTATGGTTTTCGCGCGACGGCAAGCGTGCGTTCGTGGTCTCGCAAAAGGAGTCCAAGGTCGACGTGCTGGCGGTCAATCCCGATGCGCAGGGGCGCAGCCGCCCGCGGCGCGAGACCGTGCTCGATATCAAGGCGCAGGACCCGTTCGGTTTTACCCCGTTCGAAAAAACAAGCCCGGACGGGAAGGAGATCTGGTTTTCGCATAAGCTGGCGGATAGCGTTTCGGCCTGGGACACCGCAGGGCGGTATACGCTGCTGGACCACGTCGCACTCGGTGACAAGGCCCGGCCCAATCACGTGGAATTCGTGGAAAACGCCAACGGTCGAGCGGTGTACGTCAGTCTCGCGCGCGTCGACGATGGTGGCCCGGGTAATGTTGCGTCGAGCCAGATCGCGATCATCGATCGGAGCGAACCGGCCGCGAAACGCAAGGTGGTGGGCTCGTTTTTCACCCACGGCCGCGAGGCGCACGGACTGTGGACCAACCCCGAGGGGACGCGGCTTTACGTCGTGCACGAGCAAGATGAGCTGCCGGGTACCCCGAGCGAGGGGCAGACGGTGTGTTCGGTGTTCGATGTATCCGAACCGTTGCGCCCGGGTTTCGTGACGCAGATAGGGCTTGGCGAGTTGTCCCTGCCGTCCGGGAAACTACGCAACAAAAAGGGTATCAATTTGGTTTACGTAAGACCCGGCAGCCGCAGCCAGACCGGATGATGCATCGATGACCGACTTCACCCACGCCATGCACGCCGGCATGGAACGCATGATGCGCGACATGGCCGTGCCGATGACGGGCGACCCGGACCGCGATTTTCTGTTGATGATGATCCCGCATCACCAGGGCGCGGTCGACATGGCGCGCCTGGTGTTGATCCACGGGCGTGACCCGCTGGTGCGCCGATTGGCGGAAGACATCATCGCCAGCCAACAGGCGGAGATCGGCGCCATGCGCGCGCGCCTTGCCATCCTCGAACGCGGTAGTCTCGAGCCCGAGTATCCGGCGCTGCACGGCACCCGCGGTCCGGCGGAGGGACGCTGACTGGTCACGCGCGATCAATTCGCGCAATGGATCGACGCCTATCACCCGGCGCTGTATCGCCACGCGCTGTGGATGCTGGGTGAGACCGAACTGGCGGCGGATCTGGTGCAAGAGACCTACTATCAGGCATGGAAGGGCCGCGCCGGTTTGCGCGACGCCTCCAAGGCGTACTCGTGGCTGCTTGCGATCTTGCGCCGCGGCGCATTTCAGGAATACGGCCGCGCCGGCCGCCGGCGCACGGGTTTGCGCGAGCTGGGGATGCGGCAGGCGCAGGTTTCCGCCGGCGACACCGCGGCGTTACTCGATCTCGCGGATGCGTTTCGGTGTCTCACGCCGAATCATCGGGACCTGCTGTTGCTGAGCGTGCTGCATGGCATGAGCTATGCCGAAATCGGCGCGATGCTCAATATTCCAACGGGTACCGTGATGAGCCGCCTTAGTCGCGCGCGCGCGGAGCTGGCGCGCGCCCTGGCCCAAACCGAACCCAGTGGCGGTAAAATCGTGCCGCTGCCCATGACCCGCATACGCTGACGATGGAAGCACCCGACCGTCCGAACGACGCCGAGCTCAAGCGACTGTTGCAACAACCGTCGCCGCCGCTCGAGTTGCGCGCGGCGTTGCACGCCGATCTCGATCGCGCCGTCACCGCCGCGAGCGCACCGCCGCGTTCGCGTGCATGGCGTATCGCGGGGGTGTTGTCGCTGGCGTTGTTCGGGGCGGGGGTATGGCTTATGTGGACACCCGCCGACGTCGGCGCCGCTTACGCCGACATGCTGCGCGATAGTGCGCTTCACGGCGTACGGCAAGGTGCGACCGCGGACTGGCTGGCGGCGAATCGTCCGGCGCTTCCCGTGGGGATTCGGCTCGATCTGGCGAAGGACTGCCGGCTCAACCGGCAGCCGAGCAAACATCTGCGGCTGCGCGCGAGCGACGGTGGTACGATCAACGTGTTCGTGTATCACGGCGACAACTTCGTATGGAAGCAGCGTGGCACGATTCACGGTCACGGCTGGATCGCCCGCTATCCGCTGCCCGGGACCGTGGTGATACTGCTCTACGATCAACCTAGGCCCCCGGCGGTGGTGGCGAGCCTGTTGACCAGTTTGTTCCCGTCCGGCACCCCGCAGCGCATCTGACCGCGCGCGCCCGATTCGCGGGCGCCAAGGCCGCACATCTAGTCTTTGCACCGGGTCGCGGCATAGGTTATTTTTCGCCCACTGCCGGCGGTTTCGGCATCGCGTGGAGTCATGGATGGAGCTAGAAGCAATAATAAAAGCATATCGCCGTTACGCGCGTCTCTACGATCTCTATTTTGGCCCGGTGTTCCAGCCGGGACGGCGCGCGGTTATCGAGCGTATGAACTGCAAACCCGGCGAGCATGTGCTCGAAGTCGGCGTCGGCACCGGCTTGTCGCTGCCGCTGTATCCGCAGACGGTACGCGTCACCGGCATCGACATCTCAGAGGAGATGCTGGAGCGCGCGCGCGGCCGTGTGGCGCGCGACGCGTTGTCGAACCGCATCACCCTGCACGTCATGGATGCCGAGCGCATGAGTTTTCCCGACGACACCTTCGACAAGGTCGTCGCCATGTACGTCGTCTCGGTGGTGCCGCATCCCGAGCGATTGATCGATGAGATGCGGCGCGTATGCAAACCGGACGGAGATATCTTCATCGTCAACCATTTTCACAGTCCGAATCCCCTGGTCGGCGGGGTCGAGACCTTGCTCGCGCCGTTGTCGCGGTTAATGGGATTCCACCCGGATTTTTGTCTCAAGACGTTCGTGCGCCAGACCGGCCTGGAAGTGATCGAGAAACATCCGGTCAATCTGTTCGGCTACTGGAACCTGCTGCGCGCCCGCAACAACAAACACCGCATTGGCGATAGCTGCCTCCCCGCGAGCGCCTGACATATCCCGGCGTTTGTTTCGCTCAACACCTTGGTGCCGCGAGCGCGAGTTCGGCGATTTTGTGCCGGATGTTGGCAGTGCATGACGACTTTTACGCGCGAACGACGCACAAAACCCGTTTAACAGCGCGGGTTTTTCGCGGCCGGGATTGTGAACGCCCGTCCTTAATGCTTACACTGGCCGCTGAATGAGTAAGGATGCCGCTTCGGGACTCGCCCGAAGCCAGTAGGGACGCATAAACGGGGGTGGTGCTGCCTATGTTTGCCAGGTGCACATCGTTCATATCGCTGCACGAAGCGATGCACACGCTGCGGCGTACCTCGTGGCTCGCATTCGCGTTTCTGATTTTCGTCGCCGGTTGCGCGATACCGCCGTACCTCAACGAAGATGTGCTCGTCGTTGTCAGCGATACGACGCCGGCGTATACGCGCGTGGCGGACGCGCTACGTGCGCGCTTGCCAGGCGCGCCGCGGGCGGTGCAGTTGAACGGCGACGCGCGCGGCGCGGAGGCGATCGTGCGCGCGCAGGCACGGGACGCGACCACGATTGTCGCGGTCGGGGCGTTGGCGCTTCAAACCGCGCGCCGGGTACAGATTGGCGGTCGGGTCGTGTTCTGCCAGGTGTTCAACTACGAAGAACCGGGGCTCATGGCGCCGACCGTATCCGGGGTCAAGGCAATGCCGCCGCTGGTCAAACAATTCCGCGCCTGGAAACTGCTCGATCCCAAACTGCAGCGTATTGCGGTGATCAGCGGCCCGGGATTGCGCGATTTGCCCGACGAGGCCAAACGCGCCGCGGCCGAGCTCAATCTGCAAGTGGCGCACGTGGTGGTGCATTCCGACAAGGAGCTGGTTTATACAGCGCGCGACCGGCTCAAAGGCGTGCACGGCGTTTGGGTTGCGCCGGATCATCGCGTCTTGAGTGCCCCGGCGCTACGCGAATTCATCACGCACGCGGTGCGCCACGGCACGGCGGTGATGGTGTTCAATCATCAATTGCTTGACGAGGGCGCGGTGATGAGCGCCGAGAGTGACTATACCGAAGTGGCCGAGCGCGTGGTCGATCTGGTGCTAGACCCAGAATCGCAGGCGCGGCTAGTGGCGTTGAAGCGCGCGCGCGTGCGCATCAACGATCTCGCGGCGGCGCGCCTTGGGCTCGCCGCACCGCCGCAGTTCGCGCGAGGCACGTATGTCTTTTAGCCAGGCGCGCGCCGCCGCCGCCAAGCTCGTGGTTAACCATCGTCTGCGCGAACGGGCGCAGGCCGCATGGCGCGTGCCGCGCGAGTGGCTGCGTAGCCGCGGCTGGGCGCCGCAGACGTTGGTCGGGCGATTGTTGATGTTGCTGTTGGTCGGCGTGATCGCGATCTACATCATCGCGATCACGGGCCTATGGTGGACCGGTAGCACGATCATCACCGACAGCCTGCGCAAACAGGCGGTGCAGTGGTTGTCGGAGCTGGACCACTACGGCACGCCGTTGTACGTGCGCCGTACCCGGAGCGAAGACATGCAGGCGCTGAACGCACGCCTGCGTAAATTTCCCGAGATCGGTTACGTACGCTACTACGACGCCAGCGGCACGCGCGTGCTGGGCGAGTACAGCCGTGCGGTCGAGCCACCGACGCTGACGCCCAAAGATCGGCGGCGCGCGGAGGAGCTGGCATCATCGGACAAGCCCTACCGCCTGTCCGAGGAGGCGACCGATCGGCCGTACCTGCGCGTGCTCGCGCCGGTGCGTGTACGCGCCTATGCCAGCGACAATCTGTTCGGCGACGTGCACAACGCGCGGCGCGAATCGGTGCGCGTCATAGGCTTCCTCGATTTCGGTCTTGACGTCGGTTATCACCGTACCGACCTCCGGCGCAGCGTCATCTTCGGTTCGTTGGCGATCGCGCTGGTATTCGCCGGTGTACTGCTCATGGGCCGCAAGGTCATCAAGCGCACGCTCGCGCCGCTGGTGGCGCTGCAGGAGCCGTTGGCGCGCGTGGCGCGCGGGGAACGTGAGATCACCATGGGCAGGGGCGGCGATCGCGAAATCGCAGCTATTACCGACGCGCTCAATACGCTGTTGACGGCGTTGCGCCAGCGCGAGCAGGCGCTGCAGCGCGCCGAGCGCGACGGCGTTACCGGACTGGCGAACCGCGCCTACTTCATGCGCCAGCTCGATCGCGAACGCGCGCGCGTCGCGCGCGAAAACGTTTGCAGCGCCGTGGTCGTGATCGTGCTCGATCAGCACAACAACGTGCGCGACGAGCTGGGGGCGGTTGCGGCCGATCGATTGCTGGCACAGGCGGCCGCGCTGCTGCGCGCGCACCTGCGCGAGGACGACATGCTGGCGCGGCTCGGCGTGAATCAGTTTGCGGCGTTGGTGCGCAACGTGAGCCGCGAAGGGGCGGTCAAAGTGGCGCGGGCCATCGCGCGCGTGACGGACGAATTCAGTTTCAGCGAAGGCGAGCACAACTACGCCGGCGGCGCGGTTATCGGCGTCGCCATGTTCGATTCCGAACGCGTTGCGGCCGAGACGTTGTTGGTGCAGGCCGAAGGCGCGGCGGCGCAGGCGCGCATGCGCGCCGCGGGTATCGGCGTGCACGAGGCGGAAGACGGCGTCGAGGTGCGACGCTCGCCGGCCGCGGGCTGGGCGGCGCACATCCGCGAGGCGATTCAGGACAACCGATTCCAGTTGCTGTATCAGCCGATCGTGCCGTTGCAGCACGCCGGGCAGATCGAGAGCTATGAAGTGCTGCTGCGCCTCGGCGCGAGCGGCGGCGATCTGATCGCGCCCGCGGCGTTTCTGCCGATCGCCAATCGTTCGGGATTGCTGGTCGAGGTCGACTGCTGGGTGATACGCGAGTCGCTCGCAGCCCTCGCGGCATTGCGCGCGAGCGGGCGCGAGGTGCAGTTCTTCATCAACATCTCCGGCCAAACGTTCGAAGACGGCGAGCGGCTGCTGAACGTCGTGGGCGACGAGCTCAACCGCCACAAGCTGCCCGGTTCGGCGCTGGTATTCGAGATCACCGAGCAAGTCGCGGTGCGCCAGCTCGATCGGGCGCGCGACGTGGTGGAAGCGGTGCAGGGTCTGCAATGCCGGTTCGCCCTCGACGACTTCGGCTCGGGCTTCAGCTCCTTGAGCTACTTAAAGCACCTGCCGGTGTCGTTCATCAAGATGTCGGGTACCTTCATGGAGCAAATGACGGCGGGCACGGCGGATGAAGTAGTGGTGCGCTCGATCATCGACATCGCCCGCGCGCTGGGTAAGCAGACCATCGCCGAATCGGTCGAAAACCGCCATGGCCTGCGCCTGCTCACCACCCTCGGCGCGGACTTCGCGCAAGGGTATTATTTAGGCCGACCGTCGGCGCAGTTGCCGAAACGGCCGCCGGTGGCGCTTACGCTCCTCGGTGGTCGCTACTCTAACCCCGCCTGACGCCCCACCGGCGCCAGTACGGGCCGGACAGGGAAAACAGAAAAATGTCGCTACTCACGCTGACGCGCGCAGCGCGCCTCGTTGGTATTACGCGTGCCGCGCTACAAAAGAAGATCAAGAGCGGCGAGCTGCCGACCTTCGAAGGCATGGTTCGCCCCGAGGACCTGACGCGCGTGTATCCCGATGTGCGGCTGGAAGATACCACCGTGTTCGAGCGCCTGGCGCGCATCAAGGATGAGGCGTACACGCGCCGCGTGCGCGAGCGCCTCCTGCCCGATGCCACGGTCCTGGCCGCGCGGTTAGCGGCGTTGACGCGCGAACACGCGAGCACGTCCGACGAGCTCACGCGCCACCGACAGCTGCTGGCGCGCGTGATCGAGCGGCTTGGCGGCATCGCGAACGGCGCCGAGCTGCGCACCTGGTTGGAACAGGAGTTGGCGCTGGCGTCGCCGCCGGTTGCGGCACCGTCGCTCTCGGTGCGCGACAGCCTGTTGCGTCTGACCACGGCGCACGTGCGCATGCAGCAGAGCGGACGCGAGTTTTTGGTCGAAGGTGCGGACACGCTGCTCGACGCCGCGCTGCGCGCTGGCATCGCCGTGGACTACGGTTGCCACGATGCGAGCTGCGGGCGCTGTCGCGCGCGCGTGTCGGCGGGCGAAGTGAAGGCCGTGCGCAGTCCAACTCCCGATGTCGCGCTCGCGGCGGACGAATGTTTGCTCTGCTGTCATACCGCGGTCACCGACATCGTGCTGGCGGCGGCGGAGGCACAAACGCCGAAGGACGTGCCGTTGCAGCACGTTGCCGCCTGGGTGCAAGGCATGCGCAGGCCGCGCCCGGACTTGATGGTGCTCGGCATTGATACCGGACGCACCGATCGGCTGCGATTTTTGGCCGGGCAAACGGTGACGCTCGCCGTCGGCGAGTCGCTGACCGGTGAATACGCCATTGCAAGTTGCCCGTGTGAAAGCGGCACGTTGCAATTTCATATCCGGCACGACCCCGCCGATCCGTTCGCCGAGCATCTGTTCAACACCATGCGCTACGGCGACGCCGTAACCTTGCACGGCCCGCACGGAGATTTCGTATTGCCGACCGAGGCCGCCGGACCGATTGTTTGTCTTGCCTGGGAAACCGGATTCGCACCGATCAAGAGTTTGATTGAACACGCGCTCGCCGCCGAAACCGCGGAATCGGTACGGCTCTACTGGACCGCGGGCAGCGAAGAGGGGCTGTATCTGCGCAATCTTTGCCGCGCGTGGGCCGATGCGTTGGATGACTTTCACTTCGAACCGCTGGTGACCGCGCCGGAGAAATTACGCCCGCAACTGACATCGCTGTTGCAACGGGAGGAGGAGCTTAAAGATTCGCACATCTACGTGGCCGGTCCGCCAGCGTTCCTCGACGCGACCGCGACGGCCCTGCAAGACGCCGGCGTACCGCCAACACAGGTGCGCAAATTGGCCGTCGCCTGAAGCGTAGTGTATCGATTGCGCCCCCAACCGGCGGACATGGTCTCGTTTAGGCGTCGAGCTGAGTACGGCACCACTGCTCGATAGCGTCGCGCACCTCGCGCGGCCGCTCCGTCAGTGGCCAGTGGTAGGCATCGATCGTTTTCATTTCGACGTGGGCGAGTTGCCCCAGTGCTTGCCGCGTGCGAGTCGTATCGGTGTACGTCACGCCGCTCGACAACAGTACCAGCACCGGCGCCGTGATCGCCTGCAACGGCGGCAACGGCCGCAGCATATCGTATCCCTCTTGCAGAAAATGCGCGGTGGCGAAGAATCTAAGATCGGTGCGAATCGAGGAGTAGCGGCGCACGAACGCCGCGGCGTTTCCGGCGTCCAACAGTTCGCGGCGTACGGCGTCGTCGAGCGCGCGTAGATCGCGCAGCGGAATCGTGCGGCGCCTGATTCCAACCGCATTCAATCCGCGCACCAACCACACGCCGAGCTTGAGCACGAATCGCAACCGCGCCAACCACCGCAGTTTCCCACGCAACGTCGGGCGTAGCGCGGGGTCGATGAGCACGAGCCCGGCAACGCGCTGCGGATGCGACGCCGCGAATTCGAGCGCCACGTGCGCCCCGAGGCTGTGACCGACGAGGACGGCGCGCGCGTAGCCTTCGGCGGCCAGCAGACGCGCGAGATCGTCGCACCAAACACGCATGCCAATGGCCCTGCGCGTGAACGAGCCGCCGTGACCGCGCAGGTCGAGCCGCAGAATGTCCCAGTCGCGCGCCAGCTCGGTGTGTTCGACGAACTCCGACCAGCGCGTGAGATTGCTCGCCATGCCGTGCAGCAAAACGATCAACCGCCCGGCAGGCGGTGTGGCATAGCGAATGCGATAGGCGAGGGCGAGACCGTCGGGTAGTACGAGGGATTTGCTCTGTTCCATGTAGCGGCCGTGCCCACCCATACGCCATTCCCGCGCAAGCGGGAATCCAGCGAGGTTTTGTTAGAATGCGCCGACTGCGCGCCGATGTCGCGCATGGTAAGACCTGAACCGACCGTCGCCAACTCTATCCGTGTCACTACCCATCGAAGACAGCCTCGACGCGCTGCGCGCCGCGCTGGCGGCCAATGCCGCCGTGGTGCTGCAAGCGCCGCCGGGCGCCGGTAAGACCACCGCCGTGCCGCCGGCGCTGCTCGGCGAGCCGTGGCTCGCGGGTAAGGCCATTGTCATGCTCGAACCGCGCCGTCTCGCCGCGCGCGCCGCGGCCGCGCGCATGGCGGAGACGCGCGGCGAGGCGATCGGCGAGACCGTCGGTTATCGCATCCGCTTCGAATCGCGCGTGTCGAAGCGCACGCGTATTGAAGTTGTGACCGAAGGTATCCTCACGCGCCGGTTGCAGTCCGACCCCGACCTTGAAGGCGTGGGCCTCGTCATCTTCGACGAATTTCACGAGCGCCACTTGCAGACCGATCTCGCGCTGGCGCTGACGCGCGACAGCCAGCGGGTGCTGCGCCCCGATCTCAAAATATTGGTGATGTCGGCGACGCTCGACGGTGCGGCGGTTTCGAGCCTGCTCAAGGCGCCGCTCGTGACCAGCAGCGGCAAAAGTTATCCGGTCGAGATTCACTACGCCCCGCGCGAATCCGATGCGCGACTCGCCGAGCAAGTAAGCGCTGCCGTGCGCCACGCGTTCGATGCCCACGAGGGCGACGTGCTCGCGTTTCTCCCCGGCGCATTCGAAATCCGTAAGGTGCAGGAGTCGTTGGAGCCGGCCGTTCGCGGCCGCGCCGAAATCTTGCCGCTCTACGGCGATCTGCCGTGGGAGCAACAGCAGCGCGCGCTGCGCCCCGGCGGCGGGCGCAAGATCGTCCTCGCCACGCCGATCGCGGAGACGAGTCTTACCATCGAAGGTGTGCGCATCGTCGTCGACGGCGGCTACGCGCGCGTCCCGCAGTTCGATCCCAAGAGCGGGCTTACTGGCCTGACTACTGTGCGCGTGTCGCGCGCCTCGGCGGACCAGCGCACCGGCCGCGCCGGACGTGTGGCGCCCGGTGTGTGTTACCGGCTCTGGACCGAGACCACGCAGCGCGGCCTCGTGCCGCAACCGGGTCCCGAAATCCGCAGCGCCGATCTCGCGCCGCTCGCGCTCGATCTCGCCGTATGGGGGACCGACGCGGAGCGGCTGGATTGGATCGACCCGCCGCCCGCCGCCGCGCTGGCGCAGGCGCGCGACTTGCTGATGGACCTAGGCGCGCTCGACACGCAAGGAAAAATTACCGAGATGGGCCGCGCCATCGCCGCGCTGCCGCTGCACCCGCGTCTGGCACACATGATCCGCGTCGCGGAAGCGTTGGACTTGGGCGGCATCGCCTGCGACCTCGCGGCGCTCCTGTCCGAGCGCGACATATTATTGAGCGAAGGCCGACGCTCGCTCGACCTCACCGAACGCCTCGAGGCCTTGCATGCGTTTCGCAAAGACGGCCGGCGCGGCGCCCAGGCCTATCGCGCCGACCCCGGCGCTTGCGCGCGCGTGGAGCAAGCGGCATCGCAATGGCACCGGTTGATAAAAGCGAACGATGTCACGGCGACTGAAGTCTCCCCAGCGGAAATCGGCGCGCTCCTGGCGTTGGCGTACCCGGACCGAATCGGTATGCAACGCGAACCAAACGGCGCGCGCTATTTGTTGGCGGGTGGCCGCGGCGCGCGCGTGCCGGAATGGGAAAAGCGCCTGCGACCGCCGATGCTCGTCGCCGCGCGCCTGGATCTTGGGGAAGGCGAGGCCACCATACAATGGGCGGCGCCGACCGATGTCGAAACGCTGCGACGCTATCTCGGCGACCAATTCACCACCGAAGACGTCGTGCGCTGGGACGATACGACAAGCACCGTCATCGCCCGCCGCGAAGAGCGCCTTGGCAAGCTCGTGCTCAACACCCCCTCGTTGAGCCAACCCGACAGCGCGCGCCAGATCGCCGCCATGCTCGCCGGCATCCGCCGCATGGGGCTCGACGTACTGCCATGGAGCGACGGCGCGCGCGAGCTTCAGGCGCGCGTCGCGTGCGTGAAGGTTTGGTTCCCCGAAGAAGAGTGGCCGGACCTGTCGGACAACGCGCTGCTCGCGACGCTCGATACCTGGCTCGCACCGTACCTAGATAAAGTCAGCCGTCGCGATCATCTCGCGAACGTCGATCTACTCGCCGCATTGCGCGGCATACTGAGCTGGCAACAGCAGAAAGCGCTAGACGAAAAAGCCCCGACCCATCTCACCGTGCCCAGCGGATCGAGCGTGCGCCTGCAATACATCCCCGGCCAATCGCCCGTGCTCGCCGTAAAACTCCAAGAACTCTTCGGCCTCGCCGACACCCCGCGCATCGCCGCCGGCCGCATCCCCGTGATGCTGCACCTGCTATCGCCTGCGCGCCGCCCGATCCAAGTGACGCAAGATCTAAAAGGCTTCTGGGACCGCACCTACGCCGAAGTCAGAAAAGAATTAAAAGGCCGCTACCCGAAGCACCCGTGGCCCGAGGACCCGCACGCAGCGATGCCGACGGCGAGAGCGAAGCGGCGGAGCAGTTGAAGTAGGAGAGTGTTTCGAGCTGGGCCTGACGTTGTGCTAGAACGCTACGCTAGCTGCGTAGCCGATCTCGCCAGTAGCCAGGGCGTCGCGAGTGGTGGGCAAAGGCGACTACAACGATTTCAGTTTCGTTCTCGCGAACAATGACCGAATAGGGGAAGCGTCTGAGCACAAGACGTTTCGCACCGCGAGCACCGGCTGTACCGGTCAGGGATGTAAGGGGCGCAACATCCTGCTCCAAAACGTCGAGCGCCGCCTCGATAGCATCTTCAAAATCTACTCCGAGCCCAGCGCGTTCTTTTTCATAC
>JBKHXU010000018.1:0-10754 GCA_046565865.1 Gammaproteobacteria bacterium
GTCGACCGACAGGAGGCCGAGGTGCCGCCGCGCCTGGCCAAGCTCGTGCTCGAACGCCAGGCACCACCCCCGCCCCCGGTCGTGAAAGCGCCGGAGCCGGAGGCGGTGAAGCCGGACGCCGCCAAGCCGGAAGCCAAGGTGAAGCAGCCAAAGAAGATCGAGAAGGTCGAGCCGAAGAAAAATGTCGAGGTCGCGCGGCGCAAGGCGGCGCGCTCGGGGCTACTCGCGCTCAAGGACGACCTTGCCGATCTGCGCGACAGCCCGGTCGCGGAAAAGCTCAAAGGCGCCAAGCCGGGACCCGGGCTCGGGTTCGGCAAGGGCCCGGGCGTCGGCAGTTCGAGCGGACCGGCGCTTGGCGCGGGCGCGCGCTCGCTCGTCACCAGCAACGTTGCCAGTGGTAGCGGTGGCGTCAATACCTCGCGCCTGAGCCACGGCTTCGGCGGCGGCGGTCTCGCCAGTCGATCGACGACACAGGTGAACAGTCCGGTCGGCGGCGGGGGCGGTGGCGGCGGCGCTGTCCGTCGCGGCGGCGGCGGGTTGGCGGCGCGGTCACTCGAGGAGATCAAGCTCGTGTTCGACAAGAACAAGAGCGCGATCTACGCGATCTACAATCGCGCGTTGCGCGCAGACCCGAGCTTGCAGGGGAAGGTGGTGTTGCGCTTGACCATCTCACCCGCGGGTGCGGTTACCGCGTGCGAGATCGTATCGAGCGATCTGCGCGCCCCGGAACTGGAGCGCAAGCTGGTGGCGCGCATCAAGCAATTCGATTTCGGCGCCAAGGACGTGAACATCATGGTGGTGACCTACCCGATCGATTTCCTGCCGTCATAATAGTTTTCCCTCTTCCTCCGGGAGAGGGCAAGGGTGAGGGCAAGGTTTACGTCAACGCCCCGCCACAACTACTGCCCGCGCCCGCGGTGCAACCGAAGCAGTGCGGCCCGGTCGCAATCGGGGCATCGGTTAGCGCCGCCGCATCGAGATCCCACAGATAACGCCGGCGCCCGCCGACGACTCCAGGGTTGGAGGAGGTAGGGGGCGTCTGGAACATGCCGCCGAGCGGCAGGTCCAGCATCTGGTTGAAGTCGCAGTCGTACACCAGGCCGAGCCAATCGACACTGACTAAGTGGCGGCACATAAGACCGGGCACCGTCGCCGGGTTGAAGTTGTCGACGAGGAGCTGCATGTACTCGTCGTATTTCCCGTCGCGCTCGAGCGCGTGCGCGAAGCGATTGATCGGCAGGTTGGCGATCGTGAACAGCCGGTTGAAGTCGATGCCGTGATCTTCTTTAAGGCGCTTCTTGTAATCGGCCTCCAGCTTCGCCTGATTGCCCGGCAGAAACGCCCCGCCCGGGTTGTACACCAGATCGAGCACGAGCTCCGGCCGTCTGCCGTAACCGGCGGTGTTGAGCGCGCGCAGCGCAGCGATGCTCTTATCGAATACACCTTTGCCGCGCTGCGCATCGACGTTCTCGCGCGTGTAACAGGGCAGCGATGCGACCAGCCGCACCCCGCGCGCGGCATACCACGCGGCCAGATCGTCCTGGCCCGGCTCACTCAGCACCGTGAGGTTGCAGCGCGCCGTGACCGCGACGCCAAGCGCCTGCCAGCGATCGACAAAGCGCCGAAAATCTGGATTCACCTCCGGCGCGCCGCCGGTGATGTCAACTTTCGCGATGCGCGCGCGCTCGGCCCAGGCAAGGATGCGCTCCATGGTTTCCCACGTCATGATCTCAGTCCGCTTCGGCCCGGCATCCACGTGGCAGTGGTTGCATGCCTGGTTGCACAACCTGCCGACATTGACTTGCAGCTCCTGGAGCGGCGCGCGTGCGAGCCGCGGGAACTCGTGTCGTGATAGCGTTTCGGCGAAGGAGACTGTTACGGCGACGCGGGTGGTTCTTGCTTGGGCGTTCATGGCGCCATTATGTCATCCCAAGCGCGCAATGGTCACTGCGTTTGTGGCTGTTTCCTTTGGCAGTAGGGCGGTATGACCGAGCGAGTGCATCGTCTGGCGGGCCACACCCGTGGTAATGTTTTTCCTGTCTGCTCGAAGATCTAGGCGGTTCCTGAATGCGGAATCTCGGTCCACGTTCACGCGGTATGCTTGCCAACGCGGGCATCGTCTCCGACGCGCAGCTCAAGGCCATGGGCGCCGTGGCCGCCTTCATCGCCGTCAAACGTGCCGGCGGCAAACCGAGCCTGAATCTGTTGTGGGCGCTCGAAGGGGCGCTCACGAACCGCGATTGGAAGGAGGTCGCAAGGAGAGACCGGCTGAGTTTACTGACTCAACTCGAGGCGGCCGAGGCACGACGCAAGGGATGAAAGATGGTTGTATGTCGCTGACCATACGCTTGGCGACACCGCACAATGCAATTCCTAACCCTTTGGGTGCTGAAGCAGAATGTTGCGGCGCGCGAGTTTACTCGCGGTTGGGATTTGTTGCGGATGGAACCGAGCGGAGCGAGACGCAACTGATCGGCACGCCGTTGGACGAGCTTCGGTATCGGATCGCGCTGCGGCAAGCGCCCGCGCGTTAGCGCCCGCTCTCAGCGGCGTGGTTTAGACAGTCGAGATACCGCGCTTCGCTCGGCGCGGTGTTGTCGCGCTGTGCCTGCCACAGCATTTCCGCCAGACATTCCATCATGACGTGTTGCGCCGCGTGTTCGTCGGCGAGGCGCAGGCGCAGGCGGTCGTAGAGGGCGCGCACGCCGCGTGGTTGGTCGATGGACAGTTGTTCTTCGATGGCGATGTGCAGGCTGAGGTGCAGGAACGGGTTCGTTTCGCCGAGCGCCGGGTCGTAGTCGCGGTCGATCTGGGCGTCCGGTCGGTCGAGTAACGATTGGTACTCGGGGTGGCGCTGCGCCACGGCGACTACCAACCGCTCGATACCTTCCAACGGTTGACCCGCGCGATGGCGTCGCCAGGCGTTGAAAAATACCTCGCGCAGGCGCGCGCGGTCGGTGCCGTACATCACGCGCCGCCGGCGTGGAACAGGCCGAGCACGGTTGAGTATTGGTACAAGTGATTGGCGCCGTCGAGCGGGCCCAGCTCGCCGTTGCCGTACATGCCGATCACTGGCATATCGGGGAAGCGCGTAGTGAGCAGTTCAAGGTCGCGGTCGCGATTGCCGTAAAAGTGCGGCCCGCGGCCCATGCACGGGAATAGCAGTGCGAAGTCGGGCGCGGCTTTGAGCTCGAGCGAGGCGCGTTCGATGACGGCGCGCATCTCGCGTTCGGCGGTGAGCGCATCGCGCATGGCCCAAAACAGCCTTTCGCCGCGGCTCAGAGGATGCGACAACGTGATCGACTGGTCGCGCGGATTGGCGGCGACGATGTGATTCAAACGATAGCGCCCCTCGCGGATCGCGGTCATCGGGTCGCCGAAGGTGACGCCGCCCATAATAAGGTGCAGCGGGATGCGCTCCATCTCCCGCACCGGCAGCGGCAGCGATTTGACCAGCACATTTAGCGCCGGATAGTTGCCAAGGCGTTTGACGTCGTAGCCGTGTACCTCCGCCACTTCGATCGGCGACGTCAGCGCGCGCACACCTTGGGACGCGGTGATTACGCCGCGCGCGCCTTCGATCAGCACCTCGGCGCGGCCGCTCTCAACGACCCGGCCGTGGGCCCAGACCTTGAACGGTCCGTGGCCAAACACATCGCCGGAAATGGCGCCGATGCGCCGCGCCGGCACGTCGAGCCAATCGGCGCTCAGTCCCGACGGTGTGCACAGGCTCAACAACATCTTCTCGTCGTTGGTGACCTGGCTCGGCGCCGGGCTTAAGCGCACGGGATCGGCGAACACCATCGCCGCCGCGCCCGGGCTATCCAGCACCCACTCCTGGTCGGTGAGGATGCCGGCACCGGTGGCGCCGATGACTTGCAGGCATCCGGCACTGCGCGCCGCGGCGCGCAGTGCCGCGTCGGGATTGGTGGCGTAGTGGGGTGTGAGGAACAGCAGCACCGCGCTCGCGCGCGTCAGTTCGGCGCGTTCGAGTGCATGGGCAACGGCGCGCGCGGCATGCGCCGGGTCGGCGCGCCCGCCGTAGCTCAATCCGGTGCTCACACGTTTCGCGTTCATACCGACTCCCGCCGCGGGGCTGTCACTTTATCGACATACTCACATAAATCATAGATCGGGCACACGGGACAGCGAGGGGCGCGCGCGGTGCACGTATAGCGCCCGTGCAAAATCAGCCAATGGTGCGCATGCCGGCGATAGGCCGGCGGCACCACCTCGAGCAGCTTGTCCTCCACCTGGCGCACGTTCTTGCCGGGCGCAAGCCCGGTGCGGTTGGCGACACGGAAGATGTGGGTGTCGACCGCAATCGTCGATTCGCCGAACGCGGTATTGAGGATGACATTGGCGGTTTTGCGCCCGACGCCGGGCAGCGCCTCCAGCGCCTCACGCGTGCGCGGCACCTCGCCGCCGTGTTGCTCGATAAGAATGCGGCTGGTTTTGATGATGTTGGCCGCCTTGGTGTTGAACAGCCCGATCGTTTTCACATAGCGTTTGAGCCCGCGCAACCCGAGGCGCAGCATCGCCTCGGGCGTGTTGGCGATGGGGAACAACACCTCGGTGGCGCGGTTCACGCCCTTGTCGGTCGATTGCGCCGACAGCACCACGGCTACCAACAGCTCGAACGGCGTGCGATAGCGCAGCTCGGTGGTCGGGGTCGGGTTGGCGCGGCGCAGTCGCTCGAAGAAGGCGCGCCGCTTCGCCGGCGGCCACGGGGAGCGTGCCGCGCGCGTCATCTCGGAACGTTTCGTGGCCGGCGGACGTTGGGGCATGGCGCGATTCTAACTCCAGTTCACCGTCACGCGCGGAGTCAGCCCGCATCACGCCGTGCAATCGCGGCGACAAGCGGCGCGCTAATTTCCGTGCAATGCCGCCGCGCTCGCCTATACCTATATATAGGCGGGCAGATGGGCTCGCCCCTCATCGGAGGTGAGCGCGAGTCTGTCGGGGCAGAGGGTCGCTTGCATCGACCCAGGCAAATCGAGTGGATAGACTAGCGCGCGCTTTCGGGGAAAACCCGAAGGTCACAGGGAACAAAGAACAGCAATCGGGTGCGTCGATGGGATACGCAGAAGCGGTTCCAATCGACCGTAGTACGCAACTATGCCCGGCCGCGTGGTGTGGCGGGGACAGCCGAAAGGTACCTGATATTGCTGCGTCTCTGTACGTCGTTGTTGCTCGTGGTCGTTAGCGCCTCCTCTTTCGCCAGTGCCGCCGAGCCGTCCGTGTCGGCGTTACCGCACGACACGGCGATCACCTATGGCACGCTTCCAAACGGCATGCGTTACTGGATCCGCCCCGACGTGGCGCCGGCCGGCAAGGCCACGCTGTGGCTGCGCGTCGCCACCGGTTCGCTCAACGAGGAGGATCATGAGCGCGGGCTCGCGCATTTCCTGGAACACATGGCGTTCAACGGCAGCGCCAACTTCCCGGCCGGCACGCTGATCAAGCGCTTCGAGGCCGTCGGGCTCACGTTCGGTGCGCATCAGAACGCGACCACCGGGTTCCTCGATACTATATATAAGCTCACGATTCCGAATACGCCGGCGACGCTCGACATGAGCCTCATGTATTTCGCCGACGTCGCGTCGCGCCTGACGTTGGACAAGGCGGAAGTCGAACGCGAGCGCCACGTGGTGCTGGCGGAGCGCCGCGCGCGCGACAACGCCGCCAATCGTGCCTTCAACAAGCAACTGCACGCCTTGGTCCCAGGCTCGCGCTTCTCGCAACGTCTGCCGCTCGGCGACGAACAGGTGATCCGCCAGGCGACGACCGAACAACTGCGCGCGTACTACCAAAAATGGTATCGCCCCGACAACACCGTGCTCATGGTCGCCGGCGATGTCGATCCGGCGGCGCTCGCGCGCCTGGTCGAAAAGCATTTCGGCGCCTGGAAGGTGTCGGCGCCCCGGCCGCTGCCGGCGAGTCCCGGGATACGCCCTTATACCGTCGACGCCGCCGAGGTGTTGAGCGAGTACGGCCTCGTCAACGCCGAAATCAATCTGGCGCATCTCGAGCCGCCGCGCAACTTCGCCAGCCAAGCGGGCTATCGTCGCTGGCTGGTGCAACTGCTCGGCAATCGCATGTTGAATACGCGCTTGCGCGAACAAGTGCTGGAAGGTCATGCGCCGTATCAAACCGCCGCGGTCACCGGCGACACCTCGTTCGGCACGACGTTGGTCGAGGCGCGCGCCAAGGGTGATCCCACCCAATGGCGGGCGATGGTCCACGCGCTGGCGATCGAGCTCAAACGTGCGCGCGAGCACGGGTTCACCGAGGATGAGTTCCGACATGCCGTCGACGTGCTGCGCGCCGAGTTTGAGCGCGACGCGATGGAGCAGGCGGATTTCTCGCCAACGCGCTGGCTCGGCATGATGGACACCGCCATCGAAGAAGAACGCCGGCCGCTGAATCCGCGCCAGGAGTTCGAGCTGGCCGCGCGGCTGCTCGCGACGGTCACCCCCGCGGATGTGACCGACGCCGTGCGCGCGCGCTATGGTGCCGGCCAGCGCAAGCTGTTGTTGGCGCTGCCAAAGCGCGACGACCTCCCGCCGCCGCCGCCGGATGCGTTGCTGAGGTTGCTGCACGACGCCGAAAAAACGCCGGTCGCGCCGCTCGCCGTGCGCAAGGCGCCGGTGCGTCTGCTTGATAAGGATCCGAACGGCGGCAGCATCGCGAACCGTACCGACGACGCGGATGTGAACGTTGTGTCGGCGACGCTCAGCAATGGCGTGCGGGTGCACGTGCATCCGACCGCTTACCAGAAGAATCATGTGAGCGTGCGCATCACGCTGGCCGGTGGACGTGTCCTTGAGACCGAGGCGAATCGCGGTATCTCCGAGGTCGCGGCGCTGCCGTTCAAGGTGCCGGCGACCGAGCGCTTCAGTTCCAGCGAACTGCGTCGCTGGCTTGCGCCGAAACACGTGAGCGTCAGCGGTCGTGATACCGCTGGCGGGATCGAGCTCGATATCGCCGGTCAGCGACGCGATCTCGAAGACGGATTCCGCCTGGCGCATTTGCTGCTCACGCGCGCCCACATCGAGCAGCCGATGTTCGACATGTGGCAACGCCAAGCGCTCGAGCGCCAAGCGAACCGCGAGGGCAGCGTGCACGCGCAGTTGAACGACCGCGTCGACGCGCTGCTCACCAGCAACGATCCGCGGTTCCGCGTGCTGACGCCGGACAACGCGCGCCGCCTCACGCGCGAAAGCGGTCAGGTATGGCTCGATGGGTTGCTCAAGCGCGCACCGATCGAAGTCGCGATCGTCGGCGATCTGCCGGCGGACGAGGCGTTGCAGTTGGCGACGCGGTATCTCGGCACGTTGAGCAAGCGCGAGCCGGCGGCCGGCGCATACGCGGCGGCGCGCGCGCTGAAGGCGGCACCGGGTCCGCACTCAGCGGAGATCAAGGTCGATACGTCGACGCCGAAGGCGATGGTTTATGTTGGCTGGCGCGGCGCCGACTGGCGGGACGTGTACGACTGGCACATGCTCGATCTCGCCGGGCGCATCATTACCAACCGTCTATTGACCGAGGTGCGCGAGCGCCGCGGCCTGGCGTACTCGGTGCGCGCGCGTTCGTCGCCGCACACGCTGTATCAGGGCAACAGCCGGTTTCGAGTTTCGTTCGCGGTCGATCCGAACAAGGCCGACGAGGCCGCGCGCGTGGTCGAGGCCGTGGTCGACGATTTCGTGCGCAACGGTCCGACGCCGGAAGAACTCAGCATCGCGCGCGAGCAGGCGGCGAATAATTTCCGCAGCGGTTCGCGCACGCCGGAGTTCTGGCTCGACATCCTGTCCGATCTGGAATACATGGGCGCCGATCTGGCGTGGGTGAAGTCGTACCTGCAAGACGTTTCGCACCATACCCCGGACCAGATGATGGCGGTGGTGCGCAAGTACGTGCGGCCGGACCGTTATGTGCGCGTGATCGGCGCGCCGGCCGACGCACCGACCTCGACCGCGGCCGAAGATACGCGCAAGCCGCTGGCGAATATCAACTAACGCGTTGCGCCGCTACTGCACTGGCGCATCGCGCTCGTCGCGCACGCGCAGCGAGCGCGTGTCGTGCAGCGGCGAGCGCTGTAGCGTGGTGCGCGCCGCCCATTCGTCCGACGGCGTCAGCGTCGTCAAGAACCGCACCTCACCTGCAGTCTGAACCGCGATCGGTTCGCCGTCGCGATAGAGCACGCGATTGCCCGCCAGCGCCGGCACGCGCGCGCCGGGGGTGATGATACCGACGAGGTTCAGCGGATCGACCGCGCTCAGCGCCACCAGCGTACCGGTTCTGGCGCGGCGCCGGGTTTCGCGCAACAGACCCACGGCGTCCGGTAGCGCATATTGTTCGCCGGCGACGCCGCCGACGAAGCGCCCGCCGCGAATCTCGCCGCGCGCTTCGAGCCGGCGATACGCGCGCAGCAACTGATACCACGGCGGCAATAGCGCCGGCTCGCGCTCGAGCAGGCGGCGAAACACGACGCCATAGCGCGCCAGCAACAGGCGCGCAATCGCCTCGGTGGTTTCTTCCGTGTGCGTGGCCTTCGCGGCATGACTCGTCTGTCTCTCCCGCGTCGGCGCGGGCGAGGTTATCTCCTTGGCGGAAACCGGCAGCAACGTCCAGCGACCGGCATCTTCCAACCCGAACACCGGCGCGCGGCGGCGGCGATAGTTATGCGCACGGCGCCGATCGGCCGGCAGCAGCAGCGCGCGCAGGCCGGTGAAACTGTCGGCGTGCACGAGGCCCGCGGCGACCAGTTCGCCCAGCGCCGCCTCCGCCTGCGAGCGCAAGAGGCCGGCGCCGGCCGCCATCTCGTCGAAAAACGATGCGCCATGGGTGCGCAAGTACGCCGCGATCGCGCCGGCGTGCGCCGACAGCGGCGGTGCCGTGTCGAGCGGACGCAACGCCTGCCACGTCGCGCGATGCGCGCGCAGCAAAAACGCGATCGGCGTTGCCCGCACCGGGCCGCCGCCGCGCGCCGGTTCGCCATTCGACTTGGGCGGCGTGAGCCGAGCCCAAAACGCGCGCCCGCTCAAACACAAACTGTCGAGCCACGCGGGATCGTAATCGTGCAGCCGCACCGGCAGCAGGTCGGACTCCCACGCCGCGGCCGCCGCCTCGTAGCCTTCGAGCTGATCGATCACGGTCGCGAGCGCCTGCGGACCTTCCGGGCGCGGCTCGGTCGTGAGCCCGTGCCAGGCGAACAGGAAGCGCATGAAATCGAGCGCCGTGACCGGCTCGATCTCGGCGCGCAACGTCTTGATCGTGTAGCGGTGGATGCGCGCCAGCAACCGGCGCTCGCACCATTCGGAGTCGGCGGCGTTGGCGTTAAATTTCCCGCGCAGCACAAAGCCTTCCTGTTCGAGCGCGGCGAGCGCCATGTCCATCGCTGTCGCGGTAACGCCGAGCGGCTGTGCCAGGCGTGCGCCGGTGACGGGCCCCAACCCCTGCAGGCGCGCGCGGGCGATTTCGACCAGCGCCGTGTCCGCATTCCATGCGCGCGCGGCGAACTCATCGGGCACGGTGACGGGGGGCTCGACCACGGCGTCCGGCAACAGCGCACGGAACATCGGCAGATTTTCGGCCGCGACCCACAGCGGCTCGGCGGCGATGACGCGCGTCGCGCGGCCGTCGCGCAGCAAACGATCGAGGAACGGTCGCCAACGATTGGCATCGCCCTCGGCTTCCGTCACGAACGCGAGCGACAGCAGCGCGTCGTGCAGTTCATCGGCATTCTCTGCCGTCGGCCAGGCCTCGGCCGCGACTTGCGCGATCGCTTGCGGATCGAGGCGGCCGAGGTCGGCGGCGCTGGTCGGGTCGAGCCAGCGCCGGCTGCTCACCGCTTGCGTGCGCCGCTCTTCGAGCGGTGCGTCGTCCAGGAACGCGTACGGTTTGGCGTTGAGAATTTCCTGCGCTAGCGGCGACGGATGCGGCAGGTCGCGCGCAAGCACCTTGATGTCGCCGCGTTCGAGCGCGCGCAGCACGCGGATCAAGCCGTCGACGTCCATCGCCTCGTGCAGGCAATCGGCGATGGTTTGGTCCACGAGCGGGTGGCTCGGCACTTCGCGCTCGCCGCGTAGGTTCTCGGCGCAGGCGATCTGATCCGGAAACACCACCGCGATCAAGTCCTCGGCGTCCATGCGTCGGAACGCCGCCGGGCGTTTGGCGCCGCCGCGCGCGCGTTTGATGGCGAGGGCGATGGTGGCGTTCCAGCGCCAGCGCGTGGTGAAGAGCGGCGCATCGAGCAGCGCCTGCACCAGCACATCACGCACGCTGTTGCTGTGCAGGTAGCGCGCGACCTCGTCCAACGCGAAGCTGTGCGTCTCGCCGAGCGACAACACGATGCTGTCCTCGGTCGCCGCCGCTTGCAGCTCGAAGTTGAATTGACGGCAGAAGCGCTTGCGCAGGCTCAAGCCCCAGGCGCGGTTGATGCGCGAGCCGAACGGCGCATGGATCACGAGCTGCATGCCGCCCGATTCGTCGAAGAAGCGTTCGAGCACCACGGTCCGTTGCGTCGGTATGACGCCGAGCACACCCTTCGCCGCCGCCAGGTACTCGATCAGCTGTTCGGCCGCCGCCAACGGCAGGCGGTAGGTCGCCATGGCCCATTCCACCGCGTGATGGAGGGAATCGGTATCGATGTGCGTGAGCTTGGCGTCGACCGCCGCGCGTAGCGCCGACACCGCGTGCGACAGCTCGTCGGTTCGCGCCGGCGCCTCACCGAACCAAAACGGAATGGTCGG
>JBKHXU010000019.1:0-2498 GCA_046565865.1 Gammaproteobacteria bacterium
CGCCGAACGCGCGAAGATCCAGACGATGCTGCCGCCGACAATCAGCGACGAGTCAGTTTCCACCAACGGGCTCGGCCGAAACGCGGCGCCGGAGAGATTGTCGTAGCGCGCGAACACACCGATCCAATATTCGTGATAGCGCTTGCCCAGGGTAAACGTCACGCGCGAACCGCTGTAACCTCCCGGTGCATCGTATGCCGCGCGTGTTGGCGTCACATATGCCGGGTCGACCTGATAGTAATAATCGTGGTACGCCTCGGCCGCATACATCGGACCTACCGATATGTCGTACTCCCACGTGCCGTTCTCACCGACGGCGTACTTGAGATACGGCGAGAACACCCAGCCGAGCGACTCGGTATGGCGCAGGTCGGTGGCGATCACGGCGCGCAGCGGAAAGTGCAGCGACCAGCGACCGTCGCCCCGCGCGAGATCGACAATGATAGACGGTCCGACCTCGATCGCCGGATCGAGCTCGGCCATTCCGGCGCGCGCGCCGCTGTCGCTTTTCGCCGGTGGCGCGACGGCGGCGCTGATATCGAGCCGCACGCGCTCGGAACGAAACAATCGACCGCGCATGCCTTCGCGATCCACGTTGAATCTTTCGCTGCGATAGCTCACATACGGCACTGGGAACACATAACTCGAGCGCACGTCGGAACCGCGGTAGTCAGGCAGGCTCACGCCACCAACGCCGAGGCCAAGCTCCCAGCGTGGCGGCGCTTCGGCCTGCAGGGCAGCACTCGCCAGCATCAAACACACACCGAGAACCATGCGATCGGACGGCATGCCGGCATTCTAGCGTGAAGCCGGCACGCGATGGCATCGCGCGCGACCGAAGCTTTTCTATAATGATTGTATGAAGCCCTTGCCCATCTCCACGCGACTGCTCGCCGGCCTGCTATGGCTACTCGCGAGCTTCGTCGCGTTACCGCTCGACGCCGATACGAACAACAGAACCGCGGCGAGCAGCGCGGAAAAATATCAACGCGGGCTGCTATGGCGCATCGAGCGCGAGGGCATCGCCCCGAGTTATCTCTTCGGCACCCTGCACAGCGACGATCCGCGCGTGTTGAACCTCGCGCCGCCGGTGCGCCAGGCGTTCGATCGCGCAAAAACTTTCACTATGGAAGTTGTGCCGGATGCCAACGCGCTGGCGTTAATGGCGCAACGCATGTTCTACCAGGACGGGCGCACGCTCTCCGGTGTCGCGGGCGATGAGCTGTATCGACGCGCGCGCACGGCCTTGGCGGATGAAGGTCTGCCGGATATCGGGGTCGAGCGTCAAAAACCGTGGGTCATCGTCATGCTGCTCTCCATGCCCCGTCCTCGCGGCGGGGTGTTCCTCGACATGGCGCTGCAAGCGCAGGCAATGGAACAAAGGAAACCGATTTACGGTCTCGAAACCATGGATGAGCAACTCGCGGTGTTCGATGAACTGACCGTTGCCGATCAAGTCGCGCTGCTCAAAGAGACGCTCGACAACCGCAAAGCGATTCGCGGCCAGATCGAAGCGCTCACCGAGCGCTACCTCGCGCGCGATTTGGCCGGCATCGGCAAGCTCGCGGACACCTATCGCCCCGCCGACAGCCGCGTATACGACACCGTCATGCGCCGGCTGCTGAGCGATCGCAACGTCAAAATGGTCGAGCGCATGCACGCGCGGCTCGCCGAGGGCAACGCCTTTATCGCCGTCGGCGCTGGCCATTTGGCGGGCCCGCTGGGGCTGCTGCCGCTGCTGGAGCGCGCCGGATACCGCGTGCACGCGGTATATTGAAGCGTGCGGACATGGCTATAATGCGTCCGAGGCGACCCCATAGGCGACGATGAGCCGACGGAAGAAAAAGAAGAAGCAGTCGCGTAAAAAGCGCCGCCGCACCCATTCCCGCCGTATTCGGCGGCGTCGCCCCTCCCCCGCCCCACGCCGATCCTGGATTCATTGGCCCACTGAGAAGTTGCTCGACCTGCGCATCCGCGATCTGCGGCTGCGCATCGAGCGCACCGAACTGGCCGAGCGCGTGCGCGCGCTGCACCGCGAGCTCGAAGACCGGGGCTTCAAATACTTCCGCCCGCACTGCTGGTTGTCGGACGAATGGTTCTGCCCCGACGGCGTACCCGGCATCGCCATCCCGTTTTTCCTCGCGCATCCGCGGCTGCAACGGCTGGAACGCGAATTCATGCTCGAAGTCGAAGGCGGGTTGCAGCAACACTGTATGAAGTTGCTGCGGCACGAGGCCGGCCACGCATTGCTCAACGCGTATCAAGTGCATCGCCGCCGCGATTGGCAAAAGGTATTCGGTCAGTCGAGCGTGAAGTATCCCGATACTTATCTGCCGAAGCCGTACAGCAAGAGCTACGTGATGCACTTGGACAACTGGTACGCCCAAAGTCATCCGCACGAGGACTGGGCGGAGACGTTCGCCGTCTGGCTCAAGCCGGGGTCGGACTGGCGCAAGCGCTATCGCGACTGGCCGGCGCTGCGCAAACTCGAGTACGTC
>JBKHXU010000020.1:0-18634 GCA_046565865.1 Gammaproteobacteria bacterium
TCTTTATCACGCACAACTTGTCCGTGGTCGAATACCTGGCGCACGAGGTGGCGGTGATGTATCGCGGCAAGATCGTCGAGCGTGGGCCGACCGAGCGGGTGCTGGAACGGCCGGAGCATGCCTACACGCAGAGCCTGCTGGCGGCGGTGCCGAAGATCGAGGGCGCCGCCCAGGCGGGGCGCTCGGGCGGGTACTAGGCGGTCGGTACGGCGACTTCGCCGAGCCGGGCGGAGTTGCCGCCGCGAATCCAGATCTTGATCTTCTTGCCCAGGCGCAATACGTCGTTTGGATGCATCCGATTCCATTCCGCGATCTGGTGTACCAGCACGTTGTAGCGCTTGGCGAGACTCCACAAGGTTTCCCCGGCGCGGACGCGATGGATCACGAGTTGTCCGTTGCGTGGCACGCCGCGTACCGGCGTCGCATGCGGAGCATCGGCGACCGTAATGGGTGCATGCGCCGAAATCGGCAACAGCAAGCTTTGGCCGACCTTTAAGGTGGTGATCTTGTTAGCGGCTTTGATCGCTCCAACCGTGACGCCGTAGCGGCGGGCGATGCCATGCAGTGTTTCGCCTTTGCGCACTTCGTGATGGCGCCACTGGACGCGGTCCTTATCGTCTAGATTGCTTAGCCCCGCGAGCAATGCGTCTTTCTTGTCGACCGGCACGAGCAGCTCGTGTGGGCCATCCGGATGGGTAGCCCAGCGCATATAACCGGCGTTGATGTGGTGCAGCTGGTCCGGCTCCATGCCGGTAAGGCGCGCCACGACGCCAAGGTCGATCTGGGCGTCGGTGCGGACCGTGGTGAAGTACGGTTCGTTCGGAATCTGCGCCAGGTTGATGCCGAAGCGCTCAGGGTCGGCCACCAAGTTCACCATCGCGAACAGCTTGGGAACGTAGTGCTTGGTCTCCGGCTTGAGCGCCCGCAGGTGCTCGAAGCTGGTGGGCAGGCCCTTGCGCCGGTTGTACTGAATGGCGCGCATGACGCGGCCCTCACCGGCGTTGTAGGCGGCGATGGCGAGGTGCCAGTCGCCGTCGAAGTCGCCGTGCAGCTTCTGCAAGTAGTCGAGGGCGGCGCGCGTCGCGGCGACCACGTCGCGCCGGCCGTCGTACCACCAGTTGGATTTCAGTCCGTACAGCTTGCCCGTAGACGGGATAAACTGCCAAAGGCCCGAGGCGCGGGCGCGCGAGTAGGCATACGGTTTGTAGGCGCTCTCGATTGCCGGCAGCAGCGCGATCTCCATCGGCATGCCGCGCTTTTCAACTTCCTCCACGATGTAATAGAGATAAAGCTTGGCGCGCTCGAACATTGCCTCGCGGAACTCGGCGTTCTCGACGAACCAGCGCTCGTGCCGCGCAATCAAGGGGCTGTCGAGTTTGGGTAACGCGAAGCCGGCGCGAATACGCGCCCAAAGATCGGTGTAGTCTCCTGCTTCCACTTCGGCTTCAGCGGTGCCCGTCGCCAACTCATCGGCTGGTGTGCCGGAGTCGAATCCGACGTCAGTTCCCAACGGTGTGGTGCTATCGGGGTGCTTACCATGCGGTGCGGCCGCGGCGGTCGGCGCCTTTGGATGCGAACGCGCCACCGGGCTTACTGGGGGCGGTTTCACCTCAGTAGTGCTCAATGGCGAGGGCGTCGTGGAGCAAGCAGTGACGGTGAGTGATACCGCAAAACCGTATGCTAAGCCTAAGACTTTATTCTTACTTCTTGTCTGCTTCATGTCGATTAATAGTAGGCAGAAGCGGACGAACCGTCAACGAAGGTTATCTCTTAAAGGTGTCCTTCCATCGGCGGATGGCGGCGAAAACGTCAGTATCGGTCGGCAACGCGCGCCCGGCCTGCCGTTCGGCGGCGAGCCGCACCGACGGCGTATTGGAACGGAGGAACGGATTGACCTCCCGTTCGCGGGCGATCGTCGACGGCAGCGTGATCGCGTTGCGGGCGCGCAGCGCCTCCACCTCGCGCAGATAGCCGAGGGCGGCGGCGTTCTCCGGTTCGACGGCGAGTGCGAAGTCGAGATTGGCGCGGGTGTATTCGTGGCCGCAGTAGACCTTGGTGGCGCCCGGCAACGCCGCGAGCTTGGCGAGCGAGGCGTGCATTTGCGCCGCGGTACCCTCGAAGAGGCGGCCGCAACCGGCGGAGAACAGGGTATCCCCGCAGAAGAGCAGACCGTCACCGATATAGGCGATGTGGCCGGCGGTATGGCCCGGGATGTCGAGCACAGCGAAATCGAGATCGAGCGCCGGCAACCGCACGCGATCGCCTTCGCCGATCGGGTGGGTGAGACCCTCGATGCGTTCGTGCCGCGGACCGTAGACCGGGACATCGTACTGCGCGCGCAGATCGAGCACTCCGCCGACGTGGTCACCGTGGTGGTGGGTGCAGAGAATAGCGGCCGGCGTCAGCCGCTCACGCGCGAGGAATGCGAGCACCGGGTCGGCATCGCCGGGGTCGACGATCGCCACTCGGTCCGCGCGTCCGCGCACGAGCCAGATGTAGTTGTCCTCGAACGCCGAGACGTGTAAAACGACCGCCATGCCGGGAAGTTTGAAAGCCCCGCGTCGCCCCGTCAACGTGCAACCGGTGCCCGCGCTCAACCTACGGGCGCAGTTGTGCGGCTGGTTCGATACGCCGCTCGGGCGTTCGGTGCAGGCGCTGGAGGTGCATCATCTGCGCCAGGTGTTGCCGCAGCTCTACGGCACCGTAGCGTTGCAGCTTGGTTGCATCGGGCGCATCGATCTGCTCGACGCCTCGGCAGCGCCCACGCGGCTGTTGCTCGACATCAACGGCGCGCCGCACAAACGCATGACCGACAGTCGCGTCGAAGTGGCGCTCACCGGCGCGCGCACCAGCCGTGTCATCGCCGAGCCCGACACCATCCCATTCGACGCGCGCAGCATCGACGTCGCGGTGCTGCCGCACACGCTGGACTTCAGCAATGATCCGCACCAGGTGCTGCGCGAGGTAAGCCGCGTGCTCGTGCCCGAGGGCCACGTCGTCATTCTCGGTTTCAACGCCATGAGTCTGTGGGGCTTGCGTCGGCTGCTCGCGCGCCGCCCGCGGCCGGCGCCGTGGTGCGGGCAGTTCTTCCGGCTCGCGCGCCTGCGCGACTGGCTCGAGCTGCTCGATTTCGATTGTACCCACGGCGGCATGCTGTACTACCGGCCGCCGGTCCAGCGCGAGAGCGTGCGCGATCGCTTGTATTTTTTGGAGCAAGCGGGCGATCGCTGGTGGCCGATGATGGCGGCGGTGTATCTGTTGGTGGCGAAGAAGCGCGTGCCGGGAGTGACGCTGCTGCCGGTCAACTGGAAGACGCAAAAGGCGGTCGGTCCGGCGGCCGCGGAGCCGGCGTTGCGCGCGTTGGGTAGTCGCCGCGCGCGACGTTATGGATAAGGTCGTTATTTACACCGACGGCGCGTGTCGCGGCAATCCCGGCAACGGTGGCTGGGGCGCGATTCTGCGTTACGGCGACCACGAGCGCGAACTGTATGGCGCTGAGCGCGACACGACTAACAATCGCATGGAGCTGCTCGCGGCGATTCAGGCGCTTGAAGCGCTGAAGCGTCCGTGCGATGTAGTGCTGACCACCGATTCCGAATATCTGCGTCGCGGCATCACCGAGTGGCTGCCGCAATGGAAACGCCGCGGTTGGAAAACCGCCGACAAGAAGCCAGTGAAGAATCAGGATCTGTGGGAACGACTGGAGCGCGCGACGTTGCCGCACCGCATTCAATGGGATTGGATTCGCGGACACAGCGGCCATCCGGAGAACGAGCGCGCCGATCGTTTGGCCAACCGCGCGATCGATGAGATGGTAGACTGACGCCGTTTTTTTTACCGTCGTGACGACGTAGCGTCGCACGATGACCAACACTAAGACCGAGCGGGGGAGACAGCGATGCGCCAAGTGGTGCTGGACACGGAAACGACTGGCCTCGATCCGGCCGAGGGACACCGCATCATCGAAATCGGCTGTGTCGAAGTGATCAACCGGCGCCTGACCGGTAACACCTATCATCAGTACATCAACCCCGAACGCACCATCGACGCCGCCGCCATCGAGGTGCACGGCATCACCAACGAAGCGCTGGCCGACAAACCGCGGTTCGCCGACATCGCCCAGGATTTTCTGGCGTTCGTCGACGGCGCGGAACTTATCATCCACAACGCGCCCTTCGACATAGGCTTTTTGAATCACGAGTTCCAGCGGCTGGCGAACGGGTCGGGTCCGATCAAGGTGGATGGGCGCTGCAAAGTGATCGATTCGCTCGCGCTGGCGCGCAGCATGCACCCGGGGCAAAAGAACGACCTCGATTCGCTGTGTCGACGCTATCACGTGGATAACTCGACGCGCACATTGCACGGTGCGCTGCTGGACGCCGAGATACTGGCCGACGTCTATCTGGCGATGACGGGTGGGCAAGCGGGCTTGTTCGAGGAACCGCGCGTGGCCGCGGCCGCCGGCATGGTAAGCGCTGAGATTCGCCGTCTAAACGCCGATCGCCCGGCGCTGCTGGTCGTTGCTGCCAGCACCGACGAGGTCAGCGCGCATCAGGCGTGGCTGGATGAGATCGACAAAAAATCCGGCGGCCGCTGCGTATGGAAAAAGTTGACCGCGTAGCGTCGGTCTCGCGCACGCGCGGGATGACCGCTTCGGGTCAGTTTTTTGCCAGCCGATTGCCCTTGAACGTAATGCTCGATCCCGGCTGCATGATGCGCGCGTTCACGCCTTTGCGCGACAGCTCCTCGACGAAGCGAGTCGGATCGGGCGTCAGCACCGGAAACGTGCCGTAGTGATGGGGAATGGCGAGACGCGTGCGCACCGTCTTCGCGGCGCGCGCCGCCATCGTCGGCTCCATGCCGAAGTGGCCGCCGATATTGATCAGCGCTACGTCCGGTGCATAGAGTTCGCCGATCAGCGACATGTCTTTATAGAAGGCGGTGTCGCCGCTGTGATAAAGCGTCGGGCCGTCTTTGATGCGCAATACGAAACCAGCGGGGTTGCCGCCGTACACGACGTCGGGATCTTTCTCGCCCGCGTAGGGATCGTTGAGGCCGCTCGAGTGCACCGCCGGCACCATGGTCACGGTCACCTCGTTATCCGCGATCGTGATCTCGCCGCCGATGTTCATCAGCGTATCGAAGCCCATCTGTTCTTTCGGGTAGCCGTGCAGCTTCGCGAGATTGGTGCCAAGCTCGACGTTCGCCACTAGCCGTGCCTTGGTGCGCTTTGCGAGCGCGACCGCGTCGCCGACGTGGTCGAAGTGGCCGTGCGTGAGCAGGATATAGTCGAGCTTCGCGACCGCCGTGTCCGGGTCTTTGCCGTTCTTCGCCTGCGGATTGATCGGGTTCTTCAGCCACGGATCGATCATCAGCACCTTCCCCTTGGGTGTCACGATCTCAAACGCCGCGTGGCCGTGCCACGTGATCGTGGTTTCGGCCGACCACACGGGCGCAATAGTGGCAGCGAGAAGGGCGAGACCGACAAGGATCCGAGGGTTCATGGGGCTCCGTGAGCGTTTTCCGATGTGCGTAATTTAACATACCCGGCCGAGCAGCGGCTGACACTGCCGGGTGCCTGCGCTAATCTGCGCCGATGGAGAGCGCCGTCGAGATGAACCGCGTCAGCAAGCGTTTCGATCAAGTGCTGGCGGTTGACGATCTCAGTGTGGATATTCGCCGCGGTTCGACCACCGCATTGCTCGGCGGGAACGGCGCCGGCAAGACCACGACGCTGGCGATGCTGCTCGGGCTGTTGTTGCCCACGCGCGGCGCCATCACGGTGCTTGGCGTCGACATGCTGCGGCAACGTCACCGCGTATTGCCGCGCATGAACTTCTCCTCGCCCTATGTCGATCTGCCGCGTCGGCTGACGGTGCGCGAGAATCTGCGGGTGTACGCGCTGCTGTACGACGTGCGCGCGTTCGCCCGCGTGCTGCGGCGGCTGAGCGAGGAACTGGAACTCGGGCCGCTCCTCAAGCGGCCGTACGGCGTGTTGTCCGCCGGGCAGAAAACGCGGGTGACGTTGGCCAAGGCGCTGCTCAACGAACCGGAGCTATTGTTGCTCGACGAGCCGACCGCCTCGCTCGATCCCGACACCGCCGATTACATGCGCCGCTATCTCATGCAGTACCAAGCGCGCACGCATGCGAGTGTGGTGCTGGCATCGCACAACATGACCGAGGTCGAGCGCATGTGCGACGACGTGTTGATGTTGCGCGCCGGGCGCCTGGTCGATCGTGGCCCGCCGGAGGCGTTGCTCGCGCGCTATGGGCGGCAGAACATGGAGGAAGTTTTCATCGATATCGCGCGCTCGCGCGCGCCGGCGGCGGACATCGCCAAGACGGTCGACTGACGTGTGGCGCTCCCTGAAACGCGTGTTGGCATTGGTGTTGCGCCATGTCTATTTGCTGCGCGGCTCGTGGCCGCGGGTGCTGGAGCTGATGTACTGGCCGACGGTACAGATGATCCTGTGGGGATTCATCACGGTCTTCATGGTCGGACACAGCTCCTGGGTGGCGCAGGACTCGGGCGTGTTGTTGTCGGCGGTGTTGCTGTGGGACGTGTTGTTTCGCGGTCAGCTTGGGGTATCGCTGGTGTTCATGGAGGAGATGTGGTCGCGCAACCTGGGCCACTTGTTCGTTAGCCCATTGCGGCCGCTCGAAATGGTGGCGTCGTTGCTAACTATGAGTTTGATTCGGACGTTGATCGGCGTCGGTGGCGCGGCGTTGATAGCGATTCCACTGTTTCACTATTCGATCTTCGATATGGGACTGGCGTTGCTGGCATTTTTCGTCAATCTCATCGTCATGGGTTGGGCGATTGGCTTGCTGGTATCAGGTATGGTGCTGCGCTATGGCCTCGGCGCCGAAGGGCTGGCGTGGTTTCTGGTATTCGCCGTGCAACCCATCACCGGGGTGTACTACCCTATCGATATTCTGCCGGGCTGGCTGCAGTCGATCGCGTTCTTTTTGCCTTCGACGCATGTGTTCGAAGGTATGCGCGCGGCGTTGTTTAGCCAAACGTTCCGCGGCGATTTGTTTGTTAATGCGGTCGCGCTAAACGCCGCGTATCTGATCATTGGGGCCGGCGCGTTCCTTGCCTACTTTCGCAGCGCCCGGGTACGCGGGCAGCTGTTACATGTGGGAGAATAGTGCGGCCGCGACCGGTCGTTGGAGAACTTATGCCTTACTTTGTGTTTCGCATCGCCGCCGACAAGACGCTGACGCTGCTTCACGTCTTCGACAAATATAAAGACGCGAAAGAGACATGCCGTACCTTGCGCATGGCGCAACCGGCGGACGGCGCCGATCAAGTGCGCATGGCATTTGCCGCCAGCGAACGCGATGCCAAGCGTTTGCTCGCCGACCGGCGCCAGCCGTCGTCGCCGTTGGAGGAGTGGGAGGCGTGAGATGGTGGGCGATGCAGGGTTCGAACCTGCGACCCCTGCCGTGTGAAGGCAGTGCTCTACCGCTGAGCTAATCGCCCGGGAGGCCCCGAAGTTTACGCCGCGCGGGAAGGGCGGGTCAATTTGCGGCGCTTGCTGGGTTTGGTCGTCTATTTTCTTTACCATACGCGCCCATCATCGAGCAGCACCCAGTCTTATGACCGTACGTACCCGATTCGCCCCGAGCCCCACCGGCTACCTGCACGTCGGCGGCGCGCGCACCGCGCTGTACTCCTGGCTGTATGCGCGCAAGCACAAGGGTACGTTCATATTGCGCATCGAAGATACCGATCTCGAACGATCGACGCCGGAATCGGTGAATGCGATTCTCGAAGGAATGAAGTGGCTCGAACTCGACTATGACGAGGGACCGTTCTATCAGACACAGCGCTTCCCGCGCTACAAAGAAGTCATCGCGCGCATGTTGGACGAGGGTACGGCATATCGCTGTTACTGTTCCAAGGAACGACTCGAGGCGCTGCGCGCGGAACAGATGGCGCGCAAGGAAAAGCCGCGCTACGACCGTCACTGCCGTGGGGGCGTGAATTCGCCCCCGAGCGGGGTGCAGCCGGTGGTGCGTTTCCGGAACCCGGACGACGGGCAGGTGGTGGTGGACGATCTTATCCGCGGGCGCGTGGTCATTCAAAATAGCGAGCTCGACGACCTCATCATTGCGCGCGCTGACGGCACGCCGACCTACAACTTCACGGTCGTGGTCGACGACATGGAGATGCGCATCACCCATGTCATACGCGGCGACGATCACCTCAACAATACCCCGCGGCAGATGAACTTGCTGCGCGCCCTCGGGGCCACGCCGCCGGCCTACGCGCATGTCCCGATGATCCTCGGCCCGGACGGGAGCCGCTTGTCGAAACGGCACGGCGCCGTCAGTGTGTTGCAGTACCGCGACGACGGCTATCTGCCGGAGGCGTTGTTGAATTACTTGTTGCGCCTCGGCTGGTCGCACGGGGACCAAGAGGTATTCTCGCGCGAGGAGATGGTGCGGCTCTTTGACATCAAGGATGTGCACCGCGCGGCCGCGTCCTTCGACCCCCAAAAACTACTCTGGCTGAACCAGCACTATTTAAAGACGGCGGATCCAGCCCGGGTTGGCGATATCATGGCGCATCATCTGCTTCAGCTCGGTATCACCGATCCGTCGCCTGTTTCACTGCGTGAACTGGTCCTGGCACAGCGTGAGCGCACCCGGACCGTCAAAGAGATGGCGGAAATGAGCCTGGTTTTCTTTCGCGATCCCGATACCTACGACGAAAAGGCCGCCGCGAAACACCTCGACCGTGCGCGTTACCCGGCGCTGGTAGCGCTGCACCAGCGCCTCGCCGGGCTGACCGACTGGACGGTCGGCACCATCCACGACGCGATCGAGCAGGAGGCCGGCGCCCATGGGATGGATTTCGGCAAGTTGGCGCAACCGCTGCGCATTTTGCTGACGGGCCGGACGGTTTCGCCGCCGATCGATACGACGCTTAAAATCCTCGGCCGCGAGGTCGTTGGTAGGCGGTTGGCAGCCGGTTTAGAACGATTTTACACGTAAGCCGGGGCACACGGTTCCGATAGAACCAAAGGGCTATAGCGTTGAACTCCGCAAACCTGCGAAACTACGTCCCACGGGTTGCGGTCAGCAGTTATATAGAAGAGAGCACCAGCTCCACGCATCCAGCGAACACCTCTCTCCCGTCGTCGGCAGGAAGCTTGATCGGATTTTGCGCACGTTGACGCGGAAAGCGGCGACGTGCGGCGGAAGTGCCGACATCGGCACATTTCTTGCTGTCTGTCGTCGCGAAAAATACATAACAAAGGAACGTAATGTCTGACTCGTCCATAGGTTTCCGGGAGTCCTTGCAGTCCGACTCAAAGGTCAGTGCCCGTTCGGGAGGGCGCACAGTCCGGCTGTCGATGGTCCGCATTTTCCGGCACTACGTTCCGGTACAGCTTCTATTGTTGGCACTGCTGGAAGGCGTCGTTTTCTTTGGTGCCATGTATCTTGGCGTCGAATTGCGGTTCTCCGACAGTGATCTTCAAACCGTGGCACCGATTTATCCGCGCGCGTTAATTTTCGCCGCCGTCATGCTCAGCGCCATGACCGCTTTGGGCTTGTACATTCGCGAGACGCCCAAGGGAAACTGGTCATACTACGCCCGCTTCATGGCAAGCTTCCTTTTGGGCTGGGTCGCGATGACGCTCATCTTCTACATCGCCCCTGGGTTGTTCTTGGGTCGCGGCGCGTTTGCGCTGGCTTTTGCTCTCGGGTTTGTCGGCACCGCAGCGACCCGATTGGTGTTCTATCGTCTGGTGGATCAGGAGGCGCTTCAGCGGCGCGTGCTGGTACTGGGAACGGGATCGCGTGCCGCCGAAGTCGGACGGCTGATACGCGAGAATCCAAACGGCCACAAGTTTCGATTGGTCGGTTATCTGCCGCACGGAAGTGGGCAGCACCATGTCGATGCGGGTCTCATCCTGCCCGATCGTCAGCCGCTGTTGGCGGTGGTGCATAAGTACTGCGTCGACGAGGTCGTCGTGGGTGTGCGTGACCGGCGCAATGGAAATTTGTCGATGCCCGATCTGTTGGAGTGCAAGCTGGAAGGCGTTGCGATCACGGACCTGTCGACGTTTTTTGAACGCGAAACAGGGCACGTACAGCTCGACTGTCTGAACCCCAGCTGGATGGTGTTCTCCGACGGCTTTCAGCGCGGCTCGTACAAGAACGTCGTCAAGCGCTTATTCGACGTCGTCGCCAGTTCGATATTGTTGCTGCTGACGTTGCCGGTGATGATTCTTACCGCAGTCCTGATACTGCTGGAAAGCGGAGGACCCATTTTTTACAAGCAGGAACGCGTCGGTGAGTGCGGTCACCTTTTCAGGATCCTTAAGTTCCGCAGCATGCGTCAAGACGCCGAGCGCGGTGGTGTGCCGCAGTGGGCGAAGCACGGCGACGATCGGGTGACGCGCATCGGCCGGGTGATCCGCTTGTTGCGCATCGACGAGCTGCCGCAGATATTCAATGTGCTGCGCGGCGATATGAGTTTTGTCGGACCAAGACCCGAACGGCCGTACTTCGTGCGCGAGCTGGCGAAGAAGATTCCGCACTACCTGAATCGACATACCGTAAAGCCCGGCATAACCGGCTGGGCGCAAATCCGATATCCATACGGCGCCTCGACCGAAGACGCCATGAAGAAACTTCAATACGACTTGTACTACGCGAAAAACCATAGCCTCTTCTTGGACGTTGTTATTCTATTCCAGACGGCCCAGGCGGTTTTGTTCGGGAAGGGGGCGCGGTAAAAATGCGACTCCCCGGTTCATTTGGCCTTCAGCGGATTGAGCGGGGACTCGTTCCAGCCGACGACACGATCGGACTCAAAGTAGACGTGCGAAACGCCGTAATCCCACACGCGGTCCATTTCGCGCACCGGATTCCCTTGGACGCGCCGAACATGCGCCTTGGTCGAGCCGCGCGTGAAGTAATCCGGTGCGGGCGTCGGCTGGACGTGTGCTTCGAGCTGAGCCCGAAGCGGAGAGTCCTTGGTTTCTTCCCAGCGAACGACACGGCCTTTGGAGAAGTATATTTTCGAAGCACCATAGTGCCAGATATCGCCTTCGGTTCGCGATGGAACGCCTTGCGCCGCGTAAACCTCGCCGAGTGTCGAGCCAACAGTGAAGTAGGGAAGTGGGTCGTCGGCGATCGGCCGACGATCGGGCGGCGTGACCGGCGGCGCCTCCGGTGTCGCCGTATCCTGCGCGATGTACCCGATCGGATCGAAGATCATATAAACGCCACCGAGCGCAAGCACCAAGACTGCCGCGCGCGCGGCTTGGCGACGCCTGGCGCGGAACATGGGTTGGCGGCGGGGCCAGAGCGTCGCGCCGGTATATCCGCCGTCCTGCGGCGGGCGCGCTTTAGCGTGAGGCGGCGCCGCATAAGCGTGCTCGTGGGCAAGAGGGGGCGCGCCGTGTGTTCGGTAAAAATCGGACAGTCGACGATAAGCCTCGTTGATCGCCTTCGCGCGTTCTTCGGCAAACTCGTGGTGGGTGTCGTCGGCGGCAAATCGGTCCGGATGCCACTCGCGCATACGCGTACGGTACGCGGCGCGGATCTCGGACCATTTCGCTCCCGGAGCGACACCCAGTGTGCGGTAACAGTGCAGAAAATCTTGTGTCATCGAGTGTTGTGGCTGCTTACGCAGCCGTCTCTTGCGTGCCCGAGGTTAACAAAGCGATGCGTGCCAACATCCCCTTAAATACTTGTTCGGTCGGAACTAATGCCAGCCGCCATCCGGGAGCCGACAACGATGCGTTTCCCTCGGATCGTTGGGGGCGGTATAGTTCACTAATAATATACGCACTATCAAGGGGGTGCTTGTTCCGAACCAGGCGGTCACGCCTGCAGTCCGAGTTTCGGATCGGCACATTTGTGAAATCGATCTTTAGGTATTTGGTATCGCTCGTCGGTTTCGCCGGGGTGTTGATCACCTCCGGTTGCGCCTCGAACCAGCTCGAGGAGTTCAAGAAATCCGCTGAAGGGTTCACCTCCTATACCGAAGGCGAGTATCGAATCGGTGTGGACGACGTGGTGCAGGTGAACGTATGGCGAAACCCCGATCTATCGGTGTCGGTACCGGTGCGTCCGGACGGGATGATCTCCGTGCCGCTCATCGGCGACGTTCAGGCGGGCGGCAAGACCTCGACCGAGGTTGCTGAAACAATCCGCCAGAAACTGTCGCAATATATTCGCGACCCGAACGTCGCCGTGATTTTGTCGGCGTTGAGAAGCCACGACTATCTGTCGCGCGTTCGGGTTACGGGGGCCGTGCGCCAGGCCCGATCGATGCCTTTTCGTCAGGGAATGACCGTGCTCGACGCGGTGCTGGATGCCGGCGGCGTCAACGATTTCGCGGCGCCGAATCGGACGAAGCTATACCGCAAAATCAACAACCGCACCGAAGTGCTGAATGTCGAGCTCGGGGATATCTTGAACAAAGGGCGGCTGGAAACCAACGTACAGCTGGTGCCGGGTGACGTTATCACCGTGCCCGAGCGGATCTTCTAGGTGGCTACGATGGTCCCAATGTCCGAAAACCTCATCCGCCTGTTCATCACCGAGGCGTTTTACCATCGCAAGGCCATCGTGGCGTTGTTCGTGGTGCTCACGTTGAGCGCGTTGGTCCTGGGATTGTCGTGGCCGAAGGGCTATTCCGTGCCAACCACCATATTGGTGGACCAGCGCAACATTATACAGCCGCTCATGCAAGGCGCGGCGGTGGCGACCGATACCACGGACCGTTCGCGGATGGCGCGCGAAGTTATTTTTGGTCGCAAGATCATGAACCAGATCTTGCAGGACGCCGGTTGGCTCGATCAGAACCCGTCGCCTGAGGAACAAGAGAAGATCATAGAGAGTTTGGTACAGCGTACCTCTGTAACCAACGTGGGTCAGAACTTGCTTCGGATCGAATACAAGGACAAGGATCCGCAGCGCGCTTATACGACCGCGAAGCGGTACGCCGAGCTGTTCATCGCAGAGGCGGTTCGTACGAAAACTGCCGAAAGCGAGGCGGCGTTCGAGTTTATCGACAAGCAGGTGACCGAGTACCATGAGAAGCTGACCAAGGCCGAGGCGGCGTTGAGCGAGTTTCGATCGGCGAACCTCGACGCTCAGCCCGGCCTCGAGGCGGACGTCAGTGCACGATTGAACACGCTGCAAGCGCGCATTGAGGACGCGGGTCGCGAGCTACGCGAGGCCGAAATCCGCAAGACATCGCTCGAGAAGCAACTGACCGGCGAGGCCGAGGTCGCCTCTGCCATGTCGCGTGAGAGCCAGTACCGTTCGCGCATCGCGGACCTGCAATCCCAGCTGGAGACGCTGCGTCTGAGTTACCACGACACCTATCCGGATATCGTTCGCATTCGCCATCAAATCGACGACCTCAACCAGGCGATCACGGCGGAACGCCAACGGCGAGAGCAGGCGAAGGCGAGCGGTCAGCCGGTGGTCGACGAGAACATCGTTAACAATCCCATGTATCAGCAGCTGCGCCGCGAGCTGTCGCAGACTCAAGTCCAGATCGACACGCTGACCGCGCGTATTCAACAGGCACGCGAACGCTTGCAGTACGAGCTGGACCGCGGCCGGCGCATGCAAGGCGGCGCCTCGACACTGGCGGAGCTGACGCGTGACTACCAAGTCAACCGCGAGATCTATCAAGACTTGTTGCGTCGCCGTGAAAACGCACGGGTGTCGATGAATCTCGACCGAGAGAATCAAGGCCTCACGTTCAAGATACAGGAGCCGGCGGTGTTCCCGCTGCAACCGACCGGACCGAGACTCTGGCATTTCGTCGCTGGCGGTCTGATGCTGGGTGTGTTGGTTCCATTTGGGCTGCTGTACGGGAAGCTGCAGGTCGACCCCCGCATCCGGATTCCGACGCAGGTGGCCGAGGCCTATCAGCTACCGATCCTCGCCAGTGTTCCTCAGCTGTGGACCCCCACAGAGGCCGTCGCGATCCGTCGCGACACGCGCTGGCTGTCCACCTGGCTGTTCGGGACGCTGGCGATCATCGCCGCCGTCATGGCATTGCGTTTCGCGTTGGTGATCTAGCATGAGCAAAATCGAAAAGGCGCTTACGCGGGCGCGGTCGGAACGGACGCTTTCCGTCGTTCCCGCATCGCCTAAGAAATCGACCGAGATCGCTACGCGCGCGCCGCTGCCCACCGCGGCGGCCGGCGCGGAGCTTGAGGCACGGGCGCGTGCGAGCGGCGCGATCGTGGCGATGCGCGAGACGGCGCCGCGAACCCGGTCGGAGCTGGAGGCGGCGCGCGTCATCTCGCCCGAGATGGGAGAGAATCCGACGGTCAAGGCGTTTCGCGAGATCCGAACGAAGATCCTGCAAAAGACGATGGGTAACAACGCCATCGTGATGGTCACTGGTGTTACCGCTCAGAGCGGTACGACGTTCGTTTCCGTCAATCTCGGCGCGGCGTTCGCGTTTGACGAAGGCAAGACCGCGCTGGTGATCGATTGCAACCTGCGCAATCCGCAGCTGCAGCGGTTGGTGCGCGAGGAGAATCCGCCGGGACTTGCCGACTATCTGGAGAATCCGGATATGGACGCGGCCGACATTATCCACCCGGTCGGCATTGAGCGGCTGCGCGTCATTACCGCCGGCGGTCGGCGCGAGGCGCCCGGTGAGTACTTTACGTCGGAAAAGATGAAGCGGTTACTGGAGACGGTAAGGTGCCGTTATCCCGAGCGTTTTATCATCGTCGACTCACCGCCGATGACGGACTCGGCCGATACCCAGATTCTGGCGGATCTTTGCGATTACTTTATCCTGGTCGTGCCCTACGGAACGGTCACCCGATCGCAGTTGGATCTGTGCGTCAAGGCAATGGATCGCAACAAGCTCATCGGTATGGTGTTCAACAACGAGCCTCGGCTTCCCGATTTTCCGAAGAAGAAAAAGAACTGAGGGCGTGGCGTTACCTCGCACCGCCCGGAGCGATTCATCCATGCAACTACGAATAGCGTCCCGATTTGCGGCGCGAGGCGCCACGATCGTTATGGCCGCACTGGCGGCCGCTGGCGTTGCGAGCGCTGCGCAAACGGACTACGGCATCGGCCATGCCGGGGAGTACACGAGCAATGTGCGGCGTACGCAGTCGAATGCCGAGGATGAATGGATCAACAGCGTCATTGCCGGGTTTACCTATACCGAGAACACGCAAGATTTGGCCGCGTTTGTCACGGGCCAAGCGCAATACCGAAACTACAGCAGCAACACTTTCGGGGACGAGACGCTGTACTTTCTTAACTCCTCGCTGCTTTGGACCATTTCGCCGCAACGTTTCACCTGGACGGTCGAAGATTCGTACCGCGAGATCACATTGGACACAACGGCGGCGGCCACTCCAACCAATCGCGCAGGCTCCAATGTCTTCAGCACGGGGCCTGACATCCGGTTCGAGATCAATCCGGTGAATGCGCTGGTGGTCAATGCGCGCTACGGGAACGTCTATGTGGGGGACACCGGTCTTGATAACAATCGCTACAGTGGACTCGTGGGGTGGGAATATCAGTCTTCCGCGGTCACGCAGTGGGCGTTGAACGCGCAGCAGACGTACGTCGACTACGAGGACGATAGCGTCGCCCCGGACTACCGTCAAAACAACGTGTTCTTGCAAATGCTCAGACGATTTCCCCAGTCGCAGCTGCTGGTCGACCTTGGCAAGTCGAAGTTCGAGCGCGACGGTGGCAGCGAGGCGGACGGTTCGCTGCAGCGCCTCGAGTGGCGGCGCACATTGAGTGCAGTGTCGAACTTCGGACTGATTTTTGCGCGGGAGTTCCAGGATACGGGCGCGGACCTGCTCGGTTTGGTTACGAGTCCCGGAACGCCGGTGGGCGGCACCGCACCGCCTGCGGCCGCCACCAATGTTATTACCGGCGACCTATACTATAGTCGGCGCGCCGATTTGTTTTACAGCCGCCAGGACGGGCGTTTTGCATGGAACATGCGCGCCACGGGCAGGGAACTCGATTTTCAGACCCTTGCACAGGATCGGCGCGAGGCAGGATTGAACTTGAGCGCGACGTACAATTACTCCGCGGTCGGGGCAGTGTCGCTTCTGGGACAGTATCTGCGCTCCGACTTCGTCGATACAAACCGTGACGACGAAGACACGTCGGTGGCGCTGCGCTACACGTATCAGGCGCGGCGAAATCTGGGCATGATGATCGAGGGTCGGCGCATCGCGCGGTCCAGCACCGATCCGTTGAGCGAGTACGTCGACAAGCGCGCGCTGTTCACGATCCAGTACACGACCGGACCGCTGTACGCGCCGTTCAACCAATAGACGATGTATCTGGAATTCTTCAAGCTGCGCGATTTTCCGTTCCGGCTGACGCCGGATACGGAGTTTCTGTATATGAGCGAGGCGCACACCCGCGCCAAGGCTTACATGGACTATACGGTCTGGAACCGCGACGGTTTCGTCGTCATCACCGGCGAGATCGGATCGGGTAAGACCACGCTCATCCAAAAATTGCTGGCGGAGCTGGACGAGAACGTCGCCGTCGCCAAGATATTCCAAACCCAGCTCGACGAGACCGAGTTTTTGCAGGCGGTGCTGGTCGAGTTCGGCCTGAATCCGTTCAGCGCGAAAAAGGTCGAGCTGATCGACATGCTCAATACGTTTCTGGTCGAACAGTTCCACAGCGACAAGCAGTTGGTGCTGGTGGTGGACGACGCCCACAACCTGAGCGCCAAGGTGCTGGAAGAGATTCGTATGCTGTCCGGCTTGGAGACGCAGAAGGAAAAGGTGCTGCACGTCATCCTGGTCGGCCAGCCGCCGTTGAACGAGTTGTTGGAGTCGCCGGAGCTAGAGCAGTTGTTGCAGCGGGTGCGCTTGCGCTACCACATCAAGTCGCTGTCCGAAGACGAGACGCGCGCCTACGTCATGCATCGGTTGCGTGTTGCCGGCATGGAGCGGGACGGATTGTTTGCGCCCGACACGTTCCCGCTCATCCAGAAATACACCGGCGGGTTGCCGCGCCTGATCAACACGCTGTGCGATACGGCGTTGGTATGCGCCTATGCCGACCGCGCGGAGAAGGTGACGGCGGCGGTCATCAGCAGCGCCGTCGAGGAGCTGCAGTGGTTGCCGTATGCGAAGCGCGTCAACCAGCGCCAGCAGCAACAACGTTCGCGCCCGCCGAACGGGGAGTATCAGGACATACTAAAGAATCATACGCGGGCACTGTTCAACGTCAGCGATCAAATGTCGCGGCTCGATGCACTGGTCCCGGCGTTGAACGCGCTGGCCGGTCGCATGGCCAGCATCGAGGAGTTGCTGCGCAACGTTCTGACCCGACAGACCGCGACCGGAGCCTCCGCGCCCGCGAAGAAGACCAGCGTCAAGGACTAGCGCGCGATGTGCGGAATCGCGGGAGCGCTCAATCTGTTTCCCGGACCGCCGCCAACGCGGCAGTTGCTGACGCCGATGGCGCATGCATTGCGTCATCGTGGCCCGGACGGGTTTGGCTACTACGAGGATGACGACGTCGGACTGGCGCACGCCCGCCTGAGCATCATCGATATCGCCGGCGGCGCGCAACCGATCCACAACGAGGATCGCAGCGTCTGGGTCGTGTTCAACGGCGAGATCTTTAATTACCTCGAGCTGCGGCGCGACCTCGAGGCCCGCGGTCACGCGTTTTACACGCACTCCGACACCGAGGTCATCGTCCACGCCTACGAAGAGTACGGCGAGGATTTCGTCGGCGTCCTAAACGGACAATTCGCGATCGCCCTGTGGGACGCGCGCCGCAAGCGCCTGGTGTTGGCGCGCGACCGCGTCGGCATACGGCCGCTGTACTACACGCGCGTGCGCGATCGACTCTATTTCGCGTCGGAAGTGAAGGCGCTGTTCTCGGTGCCGGAGGTGCCGCGCCGGTTTGATCCGCAAGCGCTCGGTCAAATTTTCACGTACTGGTCGGTGTTGCCGCCGGCCACGCCTTTCGCTGGCATCGAGGCCCTGGGGCCCGGGCACATCGCGGTAGTCGAACACGGTCGGGTGCGGGTCAAGTGCTATTGGGACTGGGAGTTTCCGTCGCATCCAGTGCGGCCGCTGCGTGACGAGGTCGAGTATGCGGAAGAGCTGCGCGCACTGCTGATCGATGCCGTGCGTTTGCAACTGCGCGCCGACGTACCGGTCGGTGCCTATTTGAGCGGTGGCCTCGATTCATCCGTGATCACTGCATTGATCAAGCACTATTCCGACGCCCCGCTGCGGAGTTTCTCCGTCAGCTTCGCCGACGACGAATACGACGAGAGCGGCTACCAGCAGGAGCTCGTCGATCATCTCGGCACGACGCACAGCACCGTGCGCTGCACCCGCGCCGACATTGCCGCGGCGTTTCCGCAGGCCGTGTGGCATGCGGAGACCCCGATGGTTCGTACCGCGCCGGCGCCGTTGATGTTGTTATCGCGCGCTGTGCACGCGACTGGATTCAAGGTGGTATTGACCGGCGAGGGCGCGGACGAGGTCTTCGGTGGGTATGATTTGTTCAAAGAGGCAAAGATACGCCGGTTCTGGGCCGTGGCACCCGAATCGCGCATGCGCCCGGCGATATTGGCGAAGCTGTACCCGTATCTGCGCCACTCGCCC
>JBKHXU010000021.1:0-11293 GCA_046565865.1 Gammaproteobacteria bacterium
GGAATGGCGGACGATATCGACGGCGCGATACAACAGGCACCGCAGCCGCTGCGACAGTCCATGATCAGCCCTTGTCCTTGTTTCCGAACAGCTCATCTAACTTCGCGCGCGCCGGATCGGCCGGCGCTTCGGCCGCCGCACCGGCGCCGAAGATCGCATCGAGATTTGATTTCGCCGCGGTCGATTTCGCCTGCGCCCGCGCATCGAACGCGCCGGGACGCGGCTTGAACCAGTCGCAGAAGTTCGCCTGCTCCTTGTTCACGATTTCCTCGGCACGAATCTCGCGGCACTTGCGCTGCGTGTGCGCCTCGTAGTGCGTACACAAGCGACACGCGTGCAGCTCGGCGCGGCAACTGGGACATTCCGCCAGCCGCGACAACGGCAACGGCAGCATCTTGAGCGACTCGCCGCAGCGCCAGCAGACGAGACCGGTGCTCACGGCTTACCCGCGACGCCGCTCAACAAGCGCTGGCGCGCCGCCTCCAAATGCTGTTTCGCGCGCGTCGCCGCGGTCGGGTCGCTCGCGCCGAGCGCGTCGATAGCGGCGACGCACTCGGCGTAGAGCGCGTCGAACGCACTCGGCCAATCGCTGCCCGTGTTGGCGCGCGACGCCGACGGTGTGGAGACGAGCACGCGCACATCGGCATAGCGTCCGAGAAAGCGCTGCGCCCCGCCGTCTTCCGGCGCCGCGACCAACGGCCCGGTCTTCACGTACTGCACGCCTTCGTAGTCAAAGCGCGTGCCGACGGGTAACTGGCCGAACTTCACTGCTACTCCTCCGCGTTCGCCACGGCCGCGACCAGCGCCAGATCGCCGGATCGCACCGAGTCGAGATCGAATCGCTTGGCCGACGCTGCCATGCGCGTCAGCACTTCACCAAGCGGCATCGGCGGCGTCGTGTCGCCCTTTTTCATCTTATGGAACCGTACCGGATTGATGCGCGCGACGACGTAGCTGCGCAGATACGGCGACTTGAAGCCGCGCTGCTGCAGGCCGTCGATGATTTGCTTCACGCGCGCGTCGATCGCCTCCAGCCGCGCCGCGTAACCCTGGCGCAGACGCAGCGCCGCGCCGAGGGTACGGTCGAGAAAGCGATCGACCTTCTTCAACACCGGGCTGTACGCACCGCCGCCGAAACGCGGATTGTTTTCGTAGACGATGCCGAGTGTGATCAGCTCCGGCGCCTCGAACTCGGCGCTGTAGCTCGCCTCTTTCGCCGTCGTCTTTTGCTTCGCCAGGCTGCGCGCCATGCGGATTACCTCGAGGCTGCGGTCCTTAAGATTGTGCGCCTTCTCGGTGTTGAGCGCGAGAATGCGATAGGCGAGCCGGTCGTCCGGCGATACCAGCGCCGTGATCTGCTTTAACCCCAACACTTTTGCGGCCGCAAGCCGGTGCCGGCCGTTCGGGGTCCACAGTCGGCCGTCATCGCCGCGCACCACGATCAGCGGATCGAGAAACGCGCCGGCCTCCTCGATCTTGGCGGCGAGGCGCTTGGTGTGCGTCGGCGACAGGTCGCGCTGAAACGGCGTGGGCGCGACCGCGTCGAGCGGCAGCGTCGCCAGCACCACCGGGTTGGCGCCGAGCGGATCGCGATAGGCACCGATGACGGCGCCGCCCGCGCGCTGCACCTCCGCCGCCAGCGGCCCGATCTCGGCGGCGTCGGCCGCCAATACGATCGCGCCGGCATCGAGCCCGCGACGCTCCTTGCGCGGCGACAAGTTAGCACGCGCACGCTTGCGCGCGGTCTTGGCGCGCGCCACTTAGGCGCGCCCGATGTTGACGTCGGTCGGCTGGTGAAAATACTCGCTCTCTTCGGCGTGCTGTTTTACCTCCTCGAGCAAGGTTTGCAGCCGGCCGGCGGCGGTCGCGATCGGCGCGCAATCGGCGCAACGCGGATCGCCGCAGGGTTGACGCGAGTACAGCCAGAATTGAATGGCGCCGGCGAGCAGCCCGTCCGCCACGTCCCACAACTCGTCGTCGCGGCTTTCCGCCATGCGATTGCCGAGCGCGACCACGTGCTCAAAACTGTCGTTGAAGATCTGATCCGTATCGCTCATGGCGCGCGCCTCAATGGGTTGGTTCGGTTATCGAACATCGGCTGGACCCGGCATTTTACTGCCGCAGGCGGCGCGCGAGAATCGCAAATTTGAAGCGCAGAGCGCCGGGCTAAACGATTTCGGCGTTTCTTGATAGGCTTGCCGCTATACCACGCTTACGGAGCCGCACCATGACCACCAAACCCGAGCAGCGCATGCCCGACGTCAAGATGGACGCACAGGCGCTTTACCGCGAAGAAATCATCACCGACCGCAAAGTCGGCACCATTCGCCAACTGATACCGCTGAAGAGCGACGGCGCCACCGATCCGGCGCGCAAGGTGCTTTACATCGGCGAGGCACAGATCATGACCGCCGCCGGCCCGCTGCCGATCAATTTTGAAATCGCCGCGCAGTCGCTCGGCGACGCGGTGGCGAAATTCGGCGACGCCGCCAAGCTCGCGGTCGAGCGCACGGTGCAAGAGCTGCAGGAACTGCGGCGGCAACAGGCATCGTCCATCGTCATCCCGCAAGCCGGCGCCGGAGCCCTCGGCTCGGGCGGATTGCCGCCGGGCGCATTGCCGGGCGGCGGCAAGATCAAGCTCTAGGCGCCAGTCAGTCGCGGGCCGTCGCGCGACCGCGGCCGGCCCGTGTAAGACCTTCGTAAATCCCTTCGCCGATCAGTCGATGGACCTTCGCGGTCGGATGGATTTCGTCGAAGAAATAGAATCGATCGAAACCCGCCCCGTCCGCGCAGTCCGGGTGAAACGTCTTGGTCTGCGAACTAAAGCAGGCGTCCGTGGTGTTGCTGATACCAAACTGCGCGGCTTGGCGCGCGATGAGGCGGCTGGCCGTGTAGATGTCGACCTCTTGCAACCACACCTCGTCATGCTCCCGCCGCAACCGTTGTAGCGCGCGACGCAGCTGCACGCGGAATCGCTCGGATAAGCGCGTCGCGCGCTGGGCCACGAACCGATCGCCGCTCGCCGCCGTCAGCAGCGCGTTCTCCGGCAACGAACCGATATCGGGGCTGTTCATCACCAGCAGCGAACGCGCGCCTGCGCGCCGCAGCAGCTGAATGTTGTTCGCGATTTCGGACACCGCGTCGTCGACAATGGCGTTCGCGCGCTCGGCGTTCGTTTCGTCGCGCGCGTCACGCACGTCGTTGCCGCCGATGAAGACGACGTACAGCGCATCCTCCGGCGTCTCGTTACCCTGCTGCGCCAGGAACATTGCAACCTGGCTCGACAAATCGATGAGATCGTTTCCGCGCGCCCGCGCACCGGCGACCGCGTAGTTGCCACCCTCCTGGCGCCCAAGGAGATGCAACGACGCGCGCGCCGACAGTCCCAAGCGCTCCGCCAGTGTATCGATCGCAAGCAACCCGTTGCTGACGCGATTCTGGAAGTACGGCGCGGGAAAGTCGCCGCGAATCGCGGCGAGGTTGCCGGTATCGGAAAGACTGTCGCCGAAAACGTAAAGGGATCTGAACGGCGCCTCATCATCCGCGACAACGGGGGCGATCCACAGCAACAGAACGACGGCGAGTTGACGGATGTGCATCGAACCTCCTTGTATGGGTAGTGGAAGGACCGGTGTTGACCCTGCTTGCACCGCGGATTCGCCGCGTTGCACCATGTAGCACAAGAATCGGCAAAACGCGACGAAGCAATCAGTTATCGCGCTATGCTCAACGAAAGATACAACATCGCCGGGGAGAATGCCTTAGGGAATCGTTAGGAGAGAAAGGAGAGCGCGAACCGTGTCGAATAGGCGTCGAGAGCTCGGCTCTCCTTTTACTCCTCTAGCAACAAATTAACAGGCCCCGGTAAATCGGGGCCTTTTTTTGTGTGTTGTCAGGCGACGCTGCCGAAACCTTTATCGACGGCGATCGCCGGCGCTTTCAGCCCGGCGAGGCGGCAGCCCTGCGCGATCGGCCCGCCCGGAAAGAGGCCGTACAAATACTTCATGCCTCCTTGCGGGTGAAACCGCTCCTCCAGCATGTCGTGCATCTCGCGCATGTTGCGGTCGATCTCTTCGGTCTTGGCGTAATACGCTTGCAGCGCGCTGATGACGACCCAATGATCGGTGGTCAGTTGAAGCTGCTCGCGCGCGGCCTGGTCGCGCGCGTGCGCGGGCGTCCAGTCCTGCGGTGCACTCGGGAACTCCATACCCGGCGCGCCGGTGCGGGTGTTTTCGGTCTGGTGCGTGAAGTTCGGCATGCAACCCTCCTTAGTCAATTGCTTGCTGCTAGTTTACTGATCCGCTGCGAGGCTCGCATCCACAATCGTTGCGGACTTTTCCCGCTTAGGCGCGGGTATCGAGTTGTTCCCAGCGCGCGTACGCCTGCTCCAAGTCGGCGCGCAACTGCGCCAGACGGTCCATGGCCGCGGTAATGCTCGCCTTGTCCTGGCGGTAAAAGTCGGGCCCGGTGGTCTGCTGCTCCAGCGCCTGAACTTCATTTTCCAGCGTCTCGATGCGCCCCGGCAGCGCGTTGAGTTCCTGCTGCTCCTTATACGAAAGCTTTTTCTTCGGATTTTCTGCCGGGACAGCGCGCACCGTCCCCGGCTTTTCGGCCGGCACCTCGGCCCGCGCCGCGCGCGCCGCGCCGCGCTGACGCAGCCAGTCCTCGTAGCCGCCGACATACTCGGCCACGCGCCCGTCACCCTCGAACACCAGCGTGCTCGTCACCACGTTATCGAGAAACGTGCGGTCGTGGCTCACGAGCAGCAGCGTGCCTTCGTATTCGGATAGCAACTCTTCGAGCAGCTCGAGCGTGTCGACGTCGAGGTCGTTGGTCGGCTCGTCCAGCACCAGCATGTTGGCCGGCAACGTGAACAGCTTCGCCAGCAACAATCGATTGCGCTCACCGCCCGAAAGCGACTTCACCGGCGAATCGATGCGCGCCGGCGGGAACAAAAAATCCTTGAGGTAGCCAATCACATGGCGCGAGCGGCCGCGCACGTCGATGTAGTCGCGACCCTCGCTTAGATTTTCGCGCACGGTCTTTTCGGGATCGAGCGTACGCCGATGCTGATCGAAGTAGCCAATCGACAGCCGCGTACCGACAACAACTTGACCCGACGTTGGCGCCAGCTCGCCAAGAATCAGTTTGAGCAGCGTGCTCTTGCCGGACCCGTTCGGCCCGACGATACCGATGCGATCGCCGCGCAGAATATGCGTTGAGAAATCGCGCACGATATGGCGCTCGCCGTACTTGAAGCTCACGTTGCGCACGTCGACCACGAGCTTGCCGGACGTAGAACCGACGTCGACGTCGAAGCTCACGCGCCCGCCGACGTCGATACGCTCGGCACGCGCGCGGCGCAGCGCTTCGAGCGCGCGTACCCGCCCTTCGTTGCGCGTGCGCCGCGCCTTCACCCCTTGGCGTATCCACGCCTCTTCTTCGGCCAGCTTCTTGTCGAATTTCGCCGCCGCGCGCGCCTCGATCTCTAGCAGTTCTTCTTTCTTTTGAAGATAGCGATCGAAGTCGCCGGGAAACGAGGTCAATCGCCCACGGTCGAGCTCGACAATGCGGGTCGCGAGGTGGCGCAGGAACGTACGATCATGCGTGATGAAAATGAGCGCGCCGTTGTAGGACAGCAAATACTCTTCGAGCCACTGAATCGCCGCGATGTCGAGGTGATTGGTCGGCTCGTCCAGCAGCAGCAAATCCGGCTCGCTCACCAAGGCCCGCGCCAGCATCACCTGCCGCCGTATCCCACCCGAGCAGTTCTTAATACGTTTGTCGGCCGGCAAGTTGAGACGGCTCAACACCGTCTCCACCTTTTGACTCAAGTTCCAGCCGTGCTCCGCCTCGATCCGCGCCTGCGCCGCCGTCAACCGCGCAAGCGCCGCCGCATCGCTCGCCGCCGCCAGCGCCGCGTTGTGATACTCGGTCAGCAGCGCCCCCAACTGCCCCAACCCCTTCGCCACCGCCTCGTACACCGTGTCATCGGAGTCCGGCGGCACATCCTGTTCCAGATGCGCAATCCGCAACGTATCCCGCCGCCAAACCTCCCCATCGTCCGGCACCGCCACCCCGCTCACCACCCGCATCAACGTCGACTTCCCCGCCCCATTGCGTCCGACCAAGCACACCCGCTCGCCCTTCTCGATGGAGAAGTCGGCGTGCGCGAGCAACGGGTGATGGCCGTAGGCCAACGAGACATTGGTGAGGGACAGGAGCGTCATCAAATTGCGACGGATTGCATGAGCCGCGCATTTTACAGCCAACTTCCCAAAAGACGTCGGCTTATAAACGGCAGCAACAAACCCGAGAGGCACATACCGGGACCGAGACCGGGCGTGACGTACTAGGACGGCTTGCGCAGCTGCTTCGTATAAAGACTAAGCAGCTGGGAACAGTACTCCCCCGCTTTTTCAGCAGTCGAGACTTGATAACCGCTAGCGTTGACCGCCTTGATCACGGAGCGGTCACCCTTGGAAGCCGCCGCCATACCGTTTTGTAAAGCAGATATGAATTCTTCTACTAGTTCCGGATGGCTCCGCGTCAAATCCGCCATCCAAGCCGCCGCTTCTTCCAGCGTCCCCTGGTTTACATAAGCGGCGAAGATGTTGTCTAGAGTCTCACCCAAGCTGAGTACCTATCAGATCTGTCCCGATTTCATTGGTCCGATTTCATTGCTTCTCGGATAATTTGACACGATCACGGATTCTCGCTTTTTCCAAGAAATACACTAATGCTTCGGTCATCATGATCTGACAACCAGTCGGGGAAGGAAGTCCTCCACCACTCGCAATTTTCCCATCGGTTCATTTCTGTATGTAACTTTGTTCTTCATAATCCTATGGCTTGCGCGCCAGAGGCATCTTCGTATCAGTGCGTGAAAGGCGTTGGGAGATTGCTTCGGCGCCTCCGGCTCCTCGCAATGACAGTGTTCGGACTGTATCAGCACTCTGCTAACTGATGGAATCGCACGGCTTGACAGCCGGCGCGACCTCCACTAATTTCTGTATTGACAGAAATAACAGATACCACCATGAAAATAACGCCCGTCATGCAGAAGTACATCCTCCACTGGGGCGAGATGGGTACCCGGTGGGGAGTTAATCGCACCGTGGCGCAGATACACGCCCTACTCTTCCTGTCGCCCGAACCGCTGCCGGCGGAGACTATCGCCGATGCGCTGGGGGTAGCTCGCTCGAACGTCAGCACCAGCATCAAAGAGCTGCAAAGCTGGGGGCTGATCAAGATCGTCCATGTCATGGGCGACCGGCGCGATCATTTCGAGTCGTTAAAAGATATGTGGGAAATGGCGTTGGTAATCATGGAGCAGCGCAAGCGGCGAGAGATCGACCCAACGCTCACCATGCTGCGTCAAGCGGTATTGGATGCCGACACCGACCGGCAGACGCCGAAGGAGATAAAAGAGCGGATGGCGAACGCGCTCGAATTCATGGAGACGTTCACCGGCTGGTACGAACAAATGCGCAACGTGCCGCGGCCAACGTTGTTGAAGCTCATGCGCCTCGGCGCGAAGGTAACCAAGTTTCTCGGCAAGGAGACGGCGGAGAAATAGCGATGGGCGCCACGCACGAAACGGAAGTGTTACTCGTTTACGACCGGCAATGTCCAGCCTGCGAGTTCTACTGCCGCCACGCCGAGATCGATGCCGCGCATGGCATGCTCCGTCGTATCGACGCACGCGAGGCGTCGGAAGTTCGTGACCGCATCACTCGCGCCGGACTCGATATCGATCAGGGCATGGTGTTGGCGACGAATGGGCACCTCTATTACGGCGCGGACGCGATCCATGAGCTGGCACGCCGTGCCCCAGTACGCGGCGCATTCCACCGGCTGAGCCGCACGCTGTTCGGCTCGGCGGCGCGTGCACGGCTCCTCTACCCCGTCTTGCGCGCCTGCCGCAACGTGCTGCTCAAGGTGCTTGGAAAAACCAAGATCAACAATCTGGGACTACCGCACAATGACCGCTTTTGAGGCCGACATACCCGCTCGCAACATAGCGAGACGCGCGGCGCATGAACGACGCCAGGAATTTTTTTGCCTGCGAGCTTCTGTCCGTACAGAAACTTCCGATAACCAACCGAGAAGGGGCGAGCCATGATCGAAATCACCTACGCGGTTTATGTCGTCGTCAGCATCGCCATGACCGTCTGGGTCGCGCGCACGCTGCATAAGAACGGACGCATATTCCTGGTGGACAGCTTCGGCGGCAATGCGCCGCTGGCGGATTCGGTGAACCATTTGCTGGTCGTCGGGTTCTACCTCATCAATATCGGCTACGTCTCGCTCGCGCTACGCGAATATGCGCGGCCGAGCGATGTGGCCGCGGCCATCGAGTTGTTGAGCCGCAAGATCGGGTGGGTGTTGCTCGTGCTCGGCGCCATGCATTTCTTCAACATGTTCGTGATCGCCAAGATGCGGCGGCGCGCGATCGAGCAGCAGCGCGAGGCGGCGGCACCGGCGGCGACGGTGTGAGGCGTAAGCCAATGCCCAAACACTATCAGCGAGACAGCGACGGAACCAACCGCGTCGTCGGCGGCGCGGTGGTGATAGCGATCATTACCGTCGCTTGTCTCGTGATGGCGCTGTTCTTGCGGCACGGTCTACCGACGGGCAATACACTAGCGGAGCGCATGGCGTTAGTGTCGGCACACCCGATTGCATGGCCGCTCGCGTGGCTGCCATGGATGGCGTCCGCCGTTGGCTTGCTGCTGTTCTGCTCTTGGCTGCGTCATTACGCGCCGCGATCCTCCCTACGATTTTTTGGCGTGACACTGGTCGCTATCGGCGTCGTACCCGACATTACCGCAGAGTTGATCTATGCGGCCGTACTGCCACGGCTGACCGACTCCGCCGCAGCCGAAAGGTTCTACGACTTCGAATTGATTGCGACCCTACTCACCGGTTTCGCTGCGAACGGCGCGTATTGCCTCGGTGGCTTGATGCTGAATCTCGCGTTGTTTCGCAATCGGCGGTTTCCGCGGCTCGTGGCCTGGGCCGGCCTGCCCGCGTGGATCCTCGGGCTCGGCCTCTCGGTCGCGGTCATCAACGGCGAGATGCACGCAGCCATGGTGCTGACGGGCGCTTCGATGACGCTGAACCTTATCTGGATGGCCATCGTGACCGCGTTCATTTTCCCCGTCCCCGACCGCTATCGGTGGCAACGCGCATGAGCGACGCGACCCTCTTCAGCGTGATCAAGCTGATCCATCTGGGCGCGCTGATCCTGTGGCTCGGGCCCGGCATCGGCGCGTGGTGGATGCTGCGCCGCGCCTTGTTTCGCTTCGATGACCCGGGCATGGTGAGCCACTTTTTGTATCGCGCGTTCTTGCGCCTCATGTGGCTGGAGCACGCGGCGCTCGCGGTGCTGCTCGCGTGCGGCATGATGCTCGCCGGTTTGACGCAGGCATACGCGTCCGAGTGGTTTCGCTACAAGCTGCTGCTGGTCACTCTCATTGTGCTGCCGCTCGAAGTCATCGACGTCTGGTTCAGCCATGTGCGGCTGCCGGCGATTCTGCGCGGGCGGCATCCGAGCCAGCCGTATGCGGCCGCGGAAATCCATATCTTGCGCGTGTATCACAACCGCTTTACGCCAGCGGCGGTGCTACTGCTGCCCGCGACCATCGTCGTCATCATGTGGCTCGCCATTGGCAAGCCGAGTTGAGGCGACACAATGCGCTACCGCGTTCTGGTCTTAGGCGGTTACGGCACGTTCGGCACGCGCATCAGCCGCGAACTGACCAAGGACACGAGCCTTCACGTTCTGATCGGCGGGCGCGATGTTATGCGCGGCGAGGTGCTGGCGCGGGAGCTGCGCTGCGATGCGGGTGCGGAAGTGAACGCGGTTCACTGCGATATCGACGATGCCGCGTTCCCCGAGACATTGCGTGCGTTAAATACCGCAGCGGTAATCAATACATGCGGTCCGTTTCAACAACGGGACTACCGGGTCGCCGAGGCGTGCATCCGCGCCGGCGTGCATTACGTCGACCTGGCCGATGCACGTGACTATGTATGTGGATTCGCCGCGCTCGACGCGCTCGCCCGAAAGCATCACGTGCTAGCCGTGACCGGCGCAAGCACTGTGCCGGCGCTGGCGGCCGCCGTCATCGACGATATCGCCGCGGACCTCACGTTGCAGTCGATCGACTATGGCATCAACCCCGGCAACCAGACACCCCGAGGGCTCGCCACCGTGCGCGCGATCTTAAGCTATTGCGGTAAACCATTTCGCCAATGGCGCGGTGGCCAGTGGGTCGAGGTACACGGTTGGCAAGGCTTGGTGCGTCACCCCTACCCGGCGCCGATGGGAAAGCGCTGGCTCAGCTACTGCAGTGTCCCGGATCTCGAGTTGTTCCCGCAGCGCTATGCGGGCGTGCGCGACGTGGTGTTTCGCGCCGGGCTGGAGCTGAGCCTGCTGCATCTCGGCACGTGGGCGCTGTCGTGGTTGGCACGCTGGCGCATCGTCGCAAATTGGTCACGCTATGCGGCGCCACTACTGCGCACCAGCGAGTGGTTCGAGCGGCGCGGCAGCGATGTCGGTGGCATGCATGTCAGCGCCATTGGAACAGATAGACAACAGCGTACCGTACGGCGCACTTGGTACTTGATTGCACGAAACGGCGATGGCCCACAGGTGCCGTGTACGCCATCGGTGGTGCTGATTAAGAAGCTCGCGCGCAATGAATTGTCACAACGCGGGGCGATACCGTGCGTCGGACTGCTATCGTTAGACCCGTTGTTGGCGGCGTTGACGGACTACGATATCAAAACCCACACGGTTGAAGAATCATTAAGCACAACACCGATACCATCGATTTCGTAAATCACGTGCCCAACGATGTATGTCAGATGATCATTCGAGCCGCGCAGCCGATATCTTCGCCATCGCGCAAGACTACGGTGTCCGGATGGAATGGGATACGTTTTTTGGGTGGTATTGAAGTTGGAGATAACGCGTAGACTATGCGACTTAAAAATACGCCGCCGACTAAACCGACATTCTGTCCCGCGTCACATTCCCGCGACCAAACGGTACGATAGCAAACGTGAGGCAGATCAAAGGAAGGAAACGCATATGAAACTCTATTACTCCCCGGGTGCGTGTTCGCTCGCCGTGCATATCTTGTTGCGCGAAACCGCGACACTATTCGAGCTCGTTCGGGTCGATCTCAAGGCGAAGCGGACGGAGAAAGGCGAAGACTATTTGAAGATCAATCCCAAAGGCTATGTCCCGGCACTGCAGCTCGACAGCGGCGAGACGCTGACC
>JBKHXU010000022.1:0-3935 GCA_046565865.1 Gammaproteobacteria bacterium
AAGCGATCGACGAAGTCGTCAACCTGCATCTTCATCGCGAGCTTGAAGCACGGCGTGCGCGGTTGCGTGACCTCCAGACGCGCAGTGCCGACGCGGAACACATCGCCGATGCACACCTCGTCCTCGATCAGGCCCGCGACCGTCAGATTCTCGCCGAACTGCCCCCACGGAAAATCGCGCACTAGCTCGCGCGACCAGTGCGCGTAGTGTTCGCTGGGATACGCGTACACCGCCTTATCCGGGCCGCCGTGCACGCGCAGGTCGGCTTGGCCGTCGCCGTCAAGATTGAGCCGGCCGATGCGCACGCTGCCGGCGACCGGTTCTTTGTATATGGCCGTACGCACCGACCGTCCCTGGTGCGAGACGGTGCGCGGCCGCCCGACGTTGACCGATATCACGCGCATTTAGTTCGGCGCGTAGTCGTACTTGCCGTTCTTCCATACGTACACCACGTAGCCCGGCGCCCTCACATCACCCTTGGCGTCGAAGCTCACCGGTCCCAGCACGGTGTCGAACTTCTCCGCCTTTAATACCTTCGACACCGCGTCCGCCTTCGGGCTGCCGGCGCGTTGCGCCGCCTGGGCCCAGGTCTGCACCGCGGCGTAGGAGTAGAGCGTGTAGCCCGCGGGCTTGTAACCCTGTCTCAGAAATTTATCGACGATCGGTTTGGCCTTCGGGTCGCGCGCCGGATCGGGGCTGAATGTCATCAAGGTGCCCGCGCCCGCCGCGCCGGTAATGGCCCAGTATTCGTCGGTCACAAGCGCGTCACCCGCCATCAGCGTCGCCTTCAGCCCTTGGCTGCGCGCCTGGCGAATGATGAGCCCGGCCTCGGTGTGATAGCCGCCGACGTAGATGAGCCCGATGTTGGCACTCTTGAGCTTGCTGACCAGCGCTGAGTAGTCGCGCTCGCCGGCGGTGTACGCCTCGTACAGCGCCTCCTTTTTGCCGAGCCGGTTGAGCGTCTTTTTCGCTTCGTCGGCCAGGCCTTTGCCGTAGGCGGTCTTGTCGTGCAGGATCGCGACGTTGACGCTCTTATAGTGCTTGGCGATGTACGCGCCGGCCACGAGCCCCTGCTGATCGTCGCGGCCGCAAAGCCGGAAAACGTTTTTCAGATTCCGCTCCGTCAACTGCGGATTGGTCGAGGCCGGCGTGATTTGCAGCATTCCCTCCTCGTTGTACACGTCCGATGCCGGGATCGACGAACCCGAGCAGTAGTGACCGTCGACGAACACGACCTTCTTGTTCGCCAGCCGATTGGCGACCGCCACGGCTTGCTTCGGGTCGCACGCGTCGTCGCCGATTTCCAATATTAATTTTTGGCCGAGCACGCCGCCCTTGGCATTGATGTCGGCCACCGCCATCTCGGCGCCGCGGCGGATCTGCTCGCCGAACGCGGCGTATTGCCCCGTCATCGGCCCAGCAGCGGCGATGCGGATGTCGGCCTGAACAGCGGAACCCACGGATGTCGCCAATGCCAACAAAGCAGCAAACCACTTTCTCATTGTCGATTCTCCAGGGTATGAAAATAAAAAAATGCAACTCGCCTCAACGCATGCGTTGTAACAGGTCGGCCGGAGGCAGGATATCGAACGACACCTCATGCTTCAGCGCCAACAGCGCTTTGTCACCGGTGACCAGCGCCTGCGCCTTGCCGCGGTATGCGAGCACCAAAAACTTTTGGTCGTCGGCATCGCGGCAGCGAGCGAGCCGGATGGTCTTTACCGCGTCGGTTGCTATGGTTTCGGTATACGGCAAGTAACTGCTGAGCAGACTCTCGATCTCCCGCGCCGACAGCCGAAACTTGGGATACGTTAATACGCGCAGCAACTCCTCCATGCACGGTTTGTTCACCAACGGGGTGATACGACCTCGCGTCCAGGCGTCGCGCAGTGTGCTCAGTTTGCCGCGCTGGAACAAAATGGCGGAAACCACGACGTTGGTATCGCAGACGACCCTCATCGGGCGCTTTTACGCGCCCATGCCACCGCTTTAGCCACGTCCGCTTCGGAAATTTTGAGTCGAGCCAGTTTTTCCCGCACCTGTCCCGCCCGATCGTTCTTCAGCGGCTCCAGCACGATGCGGTCGTCCTCCGCGCGCACCTCGAAATACTCCACGTTGGGGAAAAGGTCGGCGATCTTCTTGGGGAGCGTGATTTGGTTCTTTACGGTCTTCTTCGCCAGCATTGCAGTCGGGCTTGTCAAGGAAGTAAGGAAATCCTACTTCACGGAATCGCCGTAAACAAGGAAGGCGGCTAGGCCGACACATGTTCCTGCCCGCCCTCCAGATAGGCGGCGCGCACCGCGGGATTGGCGAGCAGTTCCGGGCCGGTGCCGGTCAAGACGATACGGCCGGCGGCGAGCACGTAGCCGCGGTGCGCCAGCTGCAGCGCGTGATGCGCGTCCTGCTCGACCAGCAGCAGTGTGGTGCCCTGGGCGTTGATCTCGGCCAGCACGCGAAAGATCTGCTTTATAAGGAGCGGTGCCAGACCGAGCGACGGCTCGTCGAGTAGCAGCAGCCGCGGACGCGCCATCAACGCGCGCGCGATGGCGAGCATCTGCTGCTCACCGCCGGAGAGTGTGCCGGCGCGCTGCGCGCGGCGTCGCGCCAGCACCGGTAACAGCGCGTACACGCGTTCGAGATCGGCGGCGAAGTGGTGCGTATCGGCCACGGTCGCGCCCATTTGCAGGTTTTCGTACACCGTCATGCGCGCGAATACGCGCCGGCCCTCGGGCACTTGGGCCATGCCACGGCGGATGATGGCGTGCGTCGGCAGCGCGTTGAGCGCTTCACCGTCGAAGACAATGGTGCCGGCGCTCGCGCGCGGGCGGCCGCAGATCGTCATGAGCAGCGTGGACTTGCCGGCGCCGTTGGCACCGATCAGCGTCACGATCTCGCCCGCGTGCACGTCGAGATCGATGCCCTTCAACGCCTCGATGTGTCCGTAGTGTGCGTGCACGCCGCGCAATGACAGCAACGCGGTCATGGCGCGGGCTTACCCAAGTCGTGCGCCACCATGGCGGGTAGCGCCTCGTCCTCCGGCTCGCCGAGGTAGGCGCGGATGACGGCCGGATCGTGGCGGATCGCGGCCGGCGTGCCCTCGGCGATTTTCTTGCCGTAGTCGAGCACGATCACGTGATCCGAAATCTCCATCACCACGCGCATGTCGTGCTCGATCAGGAGCAGCGCCACACCATCGACATCGCGGATCTCGCGCAGCAGTGCCGCAAGCGCATGCGACTCGTGCGGGTTGAGACCGGCGGCGGGCTCGTCGAGACACAGCAGCAGCGGCGCGGTGCACATCGCGCGCGCGATCTCGAGCCGGCGCTGATCGCCGTACGGCAGGCTGCCGGCCGCATCGTCGGCGCGCGCCAACAGCCCGATGCGACGCAGCCATTCGACCGCGCGCTCTAGCGCCGCGCGTTCGGCGACGCGATAGCGCCGCGCGCCGAGCAGACCGAGCACGGTGTAGCCGGAGGCGCGCATCAAGGCGTTGTGTTGCGCCACGATCAAGTTCTCCAGCACCGACATCGCCGGAAACAGGCGGATGTTCTGGAACGTGCGCGCGATGCCGGCGCGCGCGATGCGAAAGTCCTCGAGCCGTTCGAGCGCGCGCTCGCCCTGCGGCGTATGCAGCGTCAACCGGCCGGCGCTCGGGCGGTAAAACCCGGTGAGGCAGTTGAACACCGTGGTCTTGCCGGCGCCGTTGGGGCCGATCAAGGCGGTGATCGCGCCGCGGCGGGCCACGAACGAGACGTCGTCGACGGCAACGAGACCGCCGAAGCGCATGCGCAAGTGCTCGACGCTGAGCAGCGGCGCGCTCATGCGTCGGGCCGCTGCAGCCGCAGCGTCGGTTCGCGGTGTCCGAGCAACCCGCGCGGGCGCCACACCATAATAAGCACCATGGCCAGGCCGAACAGCAGCATGCGGTATTGCGC
>JBKHXU010000023.1:0-11219 GCA_046565865.1 Gammaproteobacteria bacterium
GACTACCTCCTATCTATACGGACGCGTTGATCGGTGCGTGGCTAGGCGTGAATGGGAAAACGGGACGGGCGGAATGGGGCGTGGGTGGGAAAGGCGAAATGCAATGGCGCCGCCTGCGCATCGCATCGGGTTTTGCTAGACTGCCGCGTGCCTTCCAGTCGTTTCACCACTAACCCCCGCTCGGGTTTACACCCCGGTCGCGAAACAGTGTATGCGGCTCTATGCCCCTACTAAATCTTTCATTGGGGAGGGGCACTGTCGGGGGAATACCTACCCAAAAGGGATATAGACCCTAGCGCGCGGGCGCATTCTTTGTTTTATATGTTATGTATATATATCAGAGACTTATATATATTTATTCAAAGTGACTTAACGTTATCGCGCGATTGCGTCTCCCAACTAGGGAAAGGTTCGCCGTCGTCCGTTCGCTTAAAGTAGCGCCATGTCGCGTCAGTCTTTAAGTCCAGATCTATCTGCGCCCGCGGACACAAGCCCGTTCTTACCGGGTAGCCTCAAGGCCTACCGCGATTGGCGAGCGCGAAAGCTTGAGCGGTTTCCTCGCACCGCGGAGGCGCTGCGGATCTCGGTGCGGGACCCGCGGCGGCTGACCGCCTCGGAGCAGTCTCGGATAACGGCTTGCTGCGCCGTGGCCAATATGGCCTTTTACGCGTCGCCGCTGGCCGGTGTCGCGGACAAGGCAATCGCCCGCGAGCTTGGGCTGTGCCTGGGCCTTACCGACCTCGATCACAACCCGCTGGCCGATGAGGACAGCATCTCGGCATTGCAGGTGATGCCGGGAAAGTCCGAGCGCGGCTATATCCCGTACTCCAACCGCCGGCTGCTGTGGCACACCGACGGTTACTACAACCCACCCGAACGCCGCATCCGTGCATTCGTGTTGCACTGCGTGCGACCCGCGGCCGAAGGCGGGGAGAATGCGCTGCTCGATCATGAGATGGCATATCTGGTGCTGCGGGACACGAACCCCGAATTCATTGACGCGCTGATGCATCCGCAAGCGATGACGATCCCGCCCAACACCGAAGACGCGGCACAAAACCGCGGCGCCCAAACCGGCCCCGTATTCGCGATCGATGCCGCGACCGGCGCGTTGCACATGCGTTACACCGCGCGCACGCGCAGCATCGTGTGGCGCGACGATGCCACCACCCGCGCCGCAGTCGCTTGTCTCGCCGAGCTGCTGGAAAGCGACAAGCCGTATGTGTTTCGATATCGGTTGCAGGCGGGCGAGGGACTGGTGTGCAACAATGTTTTGCACAATCGCACCGGCTTTAACGACGCGCCGGCGGCCAACGAAGGTAGACTGATGTACCGTGCCCGATATTATAATCGCGTGGCCGGTACCTAACGCGCACCACCGGTATTCAACATGCTCTATCTCAGCGAAATTCTGCTGCAACACCACGACATCGAAACCTTCGAGCAATTGCTCGGCGTGGTCGCGCAGCGCGCACAGGGCGGCGAGATTTTTTTTAAGATTGACGTCAAACCGCCGTACCCGGATACGCCACCCAATTGGGAAGATCGGTTGGAAGGCGCATTCGTCGGCATCCATTCCGTGACCAAGTGACGCGCGCATGAAATACCTGCAGACCGATCCTTCGATCATGGACGCCGACGGCGCCGAAGACACGCAGGCGGCAACGCGGCTGCTCGAACAACAGGCCGAGGATTTGCGCCAACAGCTCATCGAGCTGCCGGCCGGCCATTCGCGCACCGAGCGTGCGGAGTTGCTGCTGCAACTCGGGCGCGTGCTGGTGCGGCTGGAAAAAATGCTGGATGCGTGGGACGCGGCGCGCGAGGCGTTCGATATCTACGCGGCGGCCGAGAAATGGGAAGAGGCGGTGCAGGCGTGCGACGTCATGTTCGCTTCCGACCAATCGCAATCGCTGGTCGCGCTCGGCCACGGCATCTGGTTGTCGGTAACGTTCCCGGTCGATCCGGAACTGACCGTCGCCATGCTGCAGCATGTGATCGACGAGACACCGCCGGAGTCGCAAGGCGCGGCCGTGGCCGCCGCGGCGGCGCATTACATCGTCGATCTGCGCGCGCCCGAAGGGCGCGAGCGCGAGAATCTGTTGTTCTACACCAATCAGCTGTTGGCGACCGTTGCGCGCCGCCACAGTAACGTGCTCGATCAGGCGGCATTTGAGCAATGGTTCAAGAAGCTTGAGCTGAACGATCCCGCGTTGTTCTTGCCGCGGCTGCGCAACGTCGTCGATGTGCTGGTGCAAGAAGACTGGTGGATCGATCGCGACGCGTTGCAGCAAAAGCTGCCCGTGAACTGATATGTACTGGCAGGAGCGCGCGGAGGAGGGCGTTGACGCGGTACCGGATGACGTCGTCGATGTCGTGTTCGGCATCGCGTGCCGCGCGCTACCAGTCGAGCACGCGTACGCCCTGTGGTCGGCGGTGGCGAAGATTCTCCCCTGGCTTGCGCACGAACCCGGTGCCGGCATTCATCCGATCCACGTCGCCGATTCCGGCAACGGCTGGATGCGGCCCGGTCGCCCCGACGATCTGCTGTATCCCTCGCGCCGAACCAAGCTGGTGATACGGGTGCCGAAGGCGCGCATCGCCGACGCCGAGCGGTTGTCGGGTCACACGCTCGACGTCGCCGGCAACGCGCTGCGTGTCGACGCCGCGAGCGTGCGTCGCTTAAGCCCACTGACGACGATCTTTTCGCGCTATGTGGCGATCGAACGCGTGCTCGACGAAAATGCGTTTTTGGCCGAGGCCTTGACGCAATTGAATGGCCTCGGCGTGAAACCGAAGAAGATGTTGTGCGGTATCGAGCACAGCATTGCGACGCCGGACGGTCCGCTGCGCACGCGCAGTCTGATGTTGACCGAGCTGACGCCGGCTGAAGCGCTCACGTTGCAGCAGCGCGGGCTCGGCCCGATGCGGCATTTGGGTTGCGGGTTGTTCATCCCGCATAAAGACATCAAGGAACTCGCCCCGCGCGAGTGAACAAAAATTTTTCAGCAAAACACGGGGGATTTATGAGTTTTGAGTACAACGGCAAGACCATCGAAACCGATGCCAACGGCTTCCTGAAAAACCAAGACGATTGGAGCGAAGACTTGGCGAAGCACATGGCCGAGATGGAAGGCATCACCTTGACCGACAAGCACTGGGACATCATCAACTATCTGCGCAACGAGTTCTTCGATAACGCCGGCAGTCAGCCGAACACGCGCCACATCGTAAAAGCGATGTCGGACAAGTGGGGCAAGAACGTCATCCAGAAAGACGTTTACGATTTGTTCCCGAAAGATCCGAGCAAGCAGGGCGGCCGTATCGCGGGGCTCCCGGAGTCGCGGCGCAAGGGCGGGTACTAGCCGCGATTTTGCCGCCGGGCATGGCCCATACGACGCTTGTCGATACCGCCACCCTGGCGGCGCATCTCGGTGACCCGCAATGGGTCGTCGTCGATTGCCGCTTCGTTCTGCGCGATCCGGACGCCGGCCGGCGCGCGTACGCGGCGGCGCACATTCCCGGCGCGCGCTATGCCCACCTCAACGATGATCTGTCGGCGCCGGTAACGGCGCGGACCGGACGCCATCCCTTGCCCGATCCCGCGCGCTTGGCGCGTCTGCTCGGCGCGTGGGGCATTGATCAATCCAAGCAGGTCGTTGCGTACGACGATAGCAGTGGCGCGATGGCCGCCCGCTTGTGGTGGTTGCTCCGTTGGTTGGGGCACGAGGCGGCCGCGGTGCTCGATGGCGATTGGCGCGTTTGGTTGCGCGAGCGCCGGCCGCAGACGGCGGAGGTCCCGACCGTAACGGCGACAACGTTTAACGCGCGCCCCGGCTCGCTGCCAGCGGTCGATGCCGACGCAGTGCTGCAGGCTGTCGGCACCGGCCAGGCGCTGCTCGTCGATGCGCGCGCGGAAGAGCGTTTTCGCGGCGAGGTCGAGCCGTTCGATTCCGTCGCGGGTCATATCCCGGGCGCCGTTAATCTGCCGTTCGAGGACAACCTACAGCCGAACGGCTGCTTTTTGCCCGCGGCGGAATTACGCGAGCAATATCGCGCGCTTCTGGGCGATCGCGCGCCGGCCACGGTGATGCACATGTGCGGTTCCGGTGTGACCGCTTGTCATAATCTGCTGGCGATGGAGCACGCGGGGCTTGCAGGGTCCCGGCTTTATGTAGGAAGCTGGAGCGAATGGATCACCGACCCCAAGCGACCCGTGGCCACCGGCGCGTGATGTTACGCGTCGCGTCGGGTGTCGTACTCGGCCTCATTACCGTGTCGGCGCCGGCGCATGAAGGTGCGCTCGACTCCTTCGGTTGCCATCCCAACGTCGCCCACGGCTCATACCATTGCCATGGCGGTCTGTTGGATGGCCTTGGCTTCACCAGTCGGGACAAGATGCTCCAGGCCTACAAGGAGCGTCAGCAAGAGGAACGCGTGCGCGCCCGCATAGCCAATCCGCCGCAGGCCGAGCCGGAGCCCGCCACACCGCCGCGTTAGTCGTCACTCGCCCCGGTGGCGCGTGGTCTTGGTGTGCGCCGCCTGCTCCGCAATGCGGTCCATCAGCGCGAACAGCAATCCCGAGATCACCAGGATCACGTGGATCCCGACCTTCCACGCGAGCTTCGTGTCGGACACGCTCCAGTCGGCGGGTTCGGTGATATCGCTCGCGGCGATGGAAATGTTCACGAACGCCTTGAGCAGCTCGATCGCCGAGATCGCCACGATCGACGCGATCAGCTTCACCTTGAGCCCGGAGAAATCGACCTTGCCCATCCACTCCGGGCGATCCTCGTGTCCCGCGGTGTCGATCTTGGACACGAAGTTTTCGTAGCCGCTGAAGATGATGATGAGCAGCAGATTCGCCACCAGCGACATGTCGACCAACGTCAGGATCGCGAGGATCACCTCGCTCTCGGTGCCGTCGAGCATGTGCGTCGAGACGTGAATGAACTCCTGCGTGAACTTGACCAGCAGGATGAACATCGACACCACGAGACCGAGATAGAACGGGGCGAGCAGCCAGCGGCTGTTAAAGATCAGAACCTCGAGACCTTTCTCGATAAAGCGCATGCGTGGACCCCTTTCACATGTTTCGAGCGCGTCTGACGGCGCGGCGCCGCGCATTATATCGGCCGGTGGGGTGTTGTGAAGCGCCGCGTCAGGCGCGCGGCGTATCCGGTATCACATCGATACCGCCGTCGCGCAACGTGCGGTACAGCTTTTCGATGTGAGCACGATCACTGGTTTCGGCGACACAGATGGTGCGCACGGTGGCGACGTCCGGTCCCGAAAACGTGCGGTCGTGGGCGATGTCTTTAATGCTCGCGCCGGTCGAGGCGATCAGCGCGGCGAGTCGCGCAAGACCGCCGGGCCGATCGCTGATGACGGCACCGAAGCGACACAAACGTCCGTCGGCGACGAGGCCGACCTCGATGATGCGATCGAGAATATTCAAGTCGATATTGCCGCCACACAGGGTGAGCACCACGTGCTGTCCGCGCAGCTCTTTCAAGCCGTCGCGCAGAAATGCGGCGAGCGGCGAGGCGGCGGCGCCCTCGATCACGCTTTTCTCGAGCTCGATCAGGCGAAACACCGCGAGCGCCAGCGCCTCTTCATCCACGGCCACGACGCGATCCACATAGCGACGCGCGATCGCAAAGGCGTTATCGCCGACGCGCCCGACGGCGAGGCCGTCGGCGAGCGTCGGCTTGGTGTCGGACATCACGGGTTTGCCCGCCGCGAGCGCGGCGGTATAGCTCGGTGCGTGTTCGGCTTCGACCCCAATCAGTTTTACGTTCGGTCGCAGCGACTTCACCGCGAGGCCCAAGCCCGCGATCAGTCCGCCACCGCCGATAGGCGCGACGATCGCATCCACGTTTGGCACCTGTTCCAGGATCTCGAGCCCCATCGTGCCTTGGCCGGCGATCACCGCCGGATCGTCGAAGCCGTGGATATAGGTGTAGCCGCGCTGCTTTACCAGTTCGTCCGCATGCGCGCGCGCCTCGACGAAGCTCGTGCCGTGAACGATGACGTTGGCGCCGAGACGGCGACAAGTGGCGACTTTGATCAGCGGCGCGTAGGTCGGCATGACCACGTTGACCGGAATCCCGAGCAGTTGGCCGTGGTACGCGAGGCCGAGGGCGTGGTTGCCGGCCGAGGCCGCGATCACGCCGCGCCGGCGCTGCTCATCATTGAGCAGCAGCAGCGCGTTGCGCGCGCCGCGTTCCTTGAAACTGCCGGTGCGTTGTAGGTAGTCGGCCTTGCAGTAGATGTGGCAGCCGCAGATTTCCGAGAGCGGTATCGACGCCGCGCATGGCGTGACCGCGACGCCGTCGGCAATGCGACGGCGCGCGGCCTGGACGTCGGCGAGGGTGAGTGCGCTTCCTTGCGATGAGCTCATTTGGCGAACACCTGTTTGAAATCGGCGAACGCCTTGAACTCAAGCGCGTTGCCGCTGGGATCGAGGAAGAACATCGTCGCCTGTTCACCCGGCTCGCCCTTGAATCGAATGTAGGGCTCGATGACGAATTTAATACCGGCGCTACGCACGCGCGCGGCCAACGCTTCCCACTGGGCAAGGGTCAGGATCACGCCGAAGTGGGGGATCGGCACGTCGTGGCCATCGACGGGATTGTGATTCACCGCGCGCTTCGCGTCGGGCGCGAGGTGCGCCACGATTTGATGACCGTACAAATCGAAATCGATCCAGCGCTCGCTGGAGCGGCCCTCGTTGCAGCCGAGCACCCCGCCGTAGAACGCGCGCGCGGCGGCGAGGTCGTGCACCGGGAATGCGATGTGAAATAAGTTCTGCAAGCTACTTTTTGCGCTCGAGCTTCAACGCCGCGGAGTTGATGCAGTAGCGCAGGCCGGTCGGTTTCGGACCGTCGGGGAACACATGTCCGAGATGCGCGCCGCAGTTGGTGCACACGACCTCGGTGCGGCGCATGAAGAGACTGCGATCTTCCTCTTCCCCGACGTTGGCCGGATCAGCCGGCGCGTAGAAGCTTGGCCAGCCGGTTCCGGAATCGAACTTTGTGCTTGAATCGAACAACGCCGCGCCACAGCCGACGCAGCGGTACATGCCGGACTCCTTGCAGTCGTGATACTCGCCGGTGAAGGCGCGCTCGGTGCCTTTCTCGCGGGTGATGCGGTATTGCTCAGGCGTGAGCTGCTGGCGCCATTCCTGTTCCGATTTCTCGATCTTCGGTTTCATTGCGGCTCCTTATCCGATGCCCGTCATTGCGAGGAGCGAAGCGACGAAGCAATCTCATCGGCGTTTGGAGATTGCTTCGCTTCGCTCGCAATGACACCTGACTGCTATATCTCGCCCCACATGCGCACCAGATTGACGTACGCAGTGTTGACGCGCTTGGTTTCCTCGGCCTCGGGCGCGCGCGCCAACAACTGCTCGCGTGCGAGGTTCAATTCGTACAGCAACTCGCGCTTGGCCGGGTCGCGTATCAGGCTCTGCACCCAGGTCACCGCCACCAGGCGCTCGCCGCGCGTGACCGGATTGACGTGATGCAGACTCGACGCCGGATACAGCACGCCATCGCCGGCGGCGAACTTTACGTGTTGTTCGCCGAACGCGGTGCGTACCACCAATTCGCCGCCGTCGTACGCCTCGGGTGGATTCAGAAAAATCGTGATCGCGATGTCGGAGCGATACGGCGTGCCGTCGGCGGCGCCCATGACCGGGTCGTCGACGTGATCGCCGTACTGCATCCCCGGCGTGTAGCGCGCGTAGTAGGGCGCCGCAACGCGCAGCGCCAACGCGCCGCTGCGGTACGTGGAATGGCGCACGAGGCTATTCATCACCAGCGCGTTGAGCTGTTCGATCTCGGCCGCATCGGCGGCCAGCTCTTGATTGTGCTTAACGCGTTTGGCCGCCGAACCCGCGGACAACTTGCCGTCGACGAAGCGGCCGCGTGCCAGCAACTCCTGTGTGCCGCGCAGTTGGTCGGGGGTGAGGACCGCGGGCAGGCGCAGCAGCATGGGTTACGAGATGAGCCGCGCCCGCGCCTGGCCGTTGTCGAGTACTTGGCGTACGGCCTCGGCCGCCGCGGCCAGCGTGGCGTGACGCTGCAAGTGCCACAGACACACGGCGCCTGCGGCGACGAGGCTGTCGCGCGCGGGTCCGGGCTTCCCGTCCAGCACTTCCATGCCGGTCTGCGCCGCGAGTTGCGCCGCCGCGGCGTGATCGCGCACCAGGCCTAGGCCGTCGCTCGCCGTGTCTTCATGCACCACGGAATCGGGCAACGGCGTCGGGCGCTGCTGCGGTTCGATGCCGAGATCGGTCGGGCCGAACTCCACGTACTGCAACTCTTCGTCGCCGCGGTAATAGTAGAAGCGCGCCGTCTGGCGCAATGACGGGATCACGCCGCCTTCGACGCCGCGCACGATGAGCGCCGAGTCGAAGCCGGCGGCGCGTGCGACGACACCGTAGATGCGCGGATACGGTTTGTGCACGTAGCCGGTCATGAGGTGCGTGCGCCGCCGCCCGCGGATCGGACCGACCTCGGTCTCGACGGTGGTGATCACCGGGCGCTTCACGATCTGTTTGCGGAAGCCGACCAGATTGTGCAGCGCCGGACAGAAAGCCTTCTGATCCACATACGACCAGCCGATGCGCGGATCGCCGAGCCGTGCCGCGGCATCGGCGGGCGACAGATCGACCGGCAGCCCCGCGGCTTGCAGCACGTGTCGATGCGTGATGCCGAACTTCGGTCCCACGCGATCGAGCCCGTGCGATACCGCAGGCACGCCGCAGGCGGCGAGCACGGCGGGCAGGAACGGCGCGACCGGCAGCGTGCGGTTGTAACCGTCGTACGGATCGGCAACGTCGAAGACCTCATCGACCGGCGCGGTGACGGTCGCGGTCGCCGCGCGAATCGCCTCGAGCACGCCGATGGTCTCGTCGTCGGTCTCGCGCTTCATACGCAGCGCAATGAGAAAGATAGCGGCTTGTACCGGGTCGGCCTTGCCCTCCAACACCATCTGCATGCCGACTCGCGCCTCGTCGCGCGAGATGTCTTTGCTCAACTCAGGGCCGGTGGCGACGCGCTGAATAATCGAGCGCATCAGCTCGGGGGATGGCTTAACGGGTTCGGACGTGGCTTGTTCCATTACGATTCCTCGACTACAGGCGCACGCAGATGCGTTCGCCATCAATTTTGACCGGATAGGTTTTCAAGTTTTCCTCCGCCGGTTCGTCCAGCACTTGGCCGGTGCGGACGTTGAAGCGGCTGCCGTGCAACGGACACTTGACCAAGTCGCCGTGCAGCGAACCGGTGGCGAGCGAGGCGTCCTCGTGGCTGCACGTATCTTGCGTCGCGAAATATTCGCCGGCCACGTTCACCAGCAGAATGCGTTCCTTACCGACGATGACACGCTTCATCTTACCGGGTGGAAGCTCGTGGGTGTGGGCGACGGGAATGAATTCGGTCATGGGAGTTTGAAGCCCTCACCCCATCCCTCTCCCGGAGGGAGAGGGGGAGTTGGGTCGCTGATGCGGTTCATAAGATTGGGTGGATTATAACTTCATACGGCACGAACGAGCAGGGATACGCCGCCGAGCAGGATCATCCATGTCACCACCTGGCGAAATAGCCGCTCGTTCACGCGAAAATGCAGGTGATTGCTGTACCACAACGTCACCGCGAGTACCGGTCCCGACACCAGCATCATCCAGGCGATATCGGGTGTGATCGTGCCCTGAACCACGTAGCCGCCGGCGCGAAACAGATTGAGCGCCAGAAAAAACGCGAGCGCGTAGTTGCGGATTTCGGTCTTGCCGCGCACGGTGCCGAGCAGGCGCGTCATCGCGATCGGCCCGCTGATCCCGAAAAGCGCCTGCGACACACCGGCCAAGGTATCGAGCGTGCGCGCCGTTACGGGGCCGAGCCGAACATGATCGGGCATCGCGATCAGATACAACCCGAACACGGTGATCGCGAGCGCCAACGCGATCTCGAAAACTTTGAGCGGGGCCACGTAGAAGAGATACAACCCCGCGATCGATCCGATCACCGCGAACGCGAGCATGCCGGCCAGCATCCGCAACTCGACCGTGCGCGGCGAACGCGCGAGGCCGATGGTGGCGACCAGGATTTGCGGCAGGATGGAGTAGATCACCAGCGTCTTGCTGTCATAAACAAGACTCAAGATCGCGAGCATCAAAATGGTGCCGGCGAGGCCGAATACGATCTCGATGGTGTAGGTGACGACACAGACGAGGATGAGCAAGGCGAGGGCGGCCACGGGCGTAACTGTAAAGAGCGCCCACGGGTGTGCCAACTATCTCGGTTCCGCCGATCCCATCAACTTCGGTGTTCTCGTTCGCCGCCTGAGCACGGAACTTGATTGACCGATCGGTCAGTAGTAAAACGTGCACATGACAACGACAACTCGACTGCGTGTCTTCATCGCCGCCCTCAGTGCGGTATCGCTAGTGGGCTGCGAGCCGGCGGCTCAACCCGGTCCACCGCCGGCACCGGAAGTGACAGTGGTGCCGATCAAGACCGAGGACGTCGAAGTCACGTACGAATATGTCGGCCAGACGGCGGGCTTCCGCGAGGTCGAAGTGCGGGCGCGCGCGACCGGCATCCTGCTGCAGGAAAACTTCAAAGAAGGCGCGCGCGTAGTACAGGGGCAGTCGCTGTTCACCATCGACCCGGCGCCGTACCAGGCGGCGGCCAATCGCGCCGAGGCCGACGTCGCCACGGCGGAGGCAAAGCTGGCGCAGGCGCAACGCGATTTGAAGCGCATCAAGCCGGTGTTCGAGGCCAACGCCATCAGCCGCAAGGAGTACGACGACGCGATATCGGTTGAGCAGATTGCGGCGGCCGAGGCGAAGGCGGCGAACGCGCGTTTGGCCGAGGCCAAGCTCAATCTCGCGTACACGCGCGTCGAGTCGCCGATCACCGGCGTCGCCGGGCGCGCGTTACGCTCAGCCGGGTCGCTCGTGTCCGGGCCGGATATTCTTCTCACCACGGTGACGCAGACCGATCCGATGTACGTCATTTTCGGCATTCCGGATCGCGATCGGTTGACGATTCGGCAAGAGGTGGACGACAAGCGCTTGGTGCTGCCGAAGAACGGCGAGTTTCGTGTTGACGTGAAACGCGCCGACGGTGGCATGTACGACAAAAGCGGCAAGCTCAACTTCACCGACGTGCGCGTGAATCCGCAGACCGGCACCAGCGAGGCGCGCACAGTGT
>JBKHXU010000024.1:0-16412 GCA_046565865.1 Gammaproteobacteria bacterium
GCGGCGAGCGTGACCTGCGCCTATCGGCGCGACGAGGCGAACATGCCAGGCAGTCGGCGCGAGGTGATGAACGCGAAAGAAGAAGGCGTGCAGTTCCTGTGGAACCGCCAGCCGATCGAGATCGTCGGCCGCGGCAAGGTCGAGGGCGTGAAGGTCGTCACCACCGAGCTCGGCGCGCCGGATGCGCGCGGCCGGCGCACGCCGCAAGTCGTTCCCGGTAGCGAGCAAGTGATCCTCGCCGATCGCGTGCTCATCGCCTTTGGCTTCCGCCCGAGTCCGGCGCCGTGGTTTGCGGAAAATAAAATCGCGCTCGACGATCGCGGCCGCGTGCGCGTAACGAAGGCCGGCGAGACGCGGTTTCAAACCGGCCATCCCAAGGTGTTCGCCGGCGGCGACATGGTGCGTGGCAGCGATCTCGTCGTTACCGCCGTGTTCGAGGGCCGTGAGGCGGCCAGCGGCATCCTTGCCTACCTCGGCCTCGCGTGACCACGCCGCAATTGAAAAACGACCGGCTGCTGCGCGCGCTCAAGCGCCAGCCGGTGGATGTCACGCCGATTTGGATCATGCGCCAGGCCGGGCGCTATCTGCCGGAGTACCGCGCGACGCGCGAGCGCGCCGGCGATTTTCGCACGCTATGCATGACGCCGGAGCTGGCGTGCGAGGTGACGCTGCAACCGCTGGCGCGTTTTCCGCTCGACGCCGCGATCATCTTCTCCGACATTCTCACCATCCCCGACGCCATGGGCCTTGGGCTTTATTTCACCGACGGCGAAGGCCCGCGCTTCAAGCGCTCGATTCGCACCGCCGCCGACGTCGACACGCTGGGCGTGCCCGATCCCGAAACGGAACTGCGCTACGTGATGGACGCGCTGCGGCTGACGCGACACGAGTTGGCGGGACGTGCGCCACTGATTGGTTTCGCCGGCAGCCCGTGGACGCTCGCGACCTACATGGTCGAGGGCGGTTCGAGCCGCGATTTCGCCCACATCAAGCGCATGCTGTACGACGCCCCCGCGGTGCTGCACAAGCTGCTCGCGTTGCTGGCCGACGCCGTGACCCGCTACCTCGCGGCCCAGGTCGCCGCCGGCGCGCAGGCGCTGATGGTGTTCGATACCTGGGGTGGCGTGCTCACGCCGCGCGACTACCGCGCCGCCTCGTTGCACTACATGTCGCAGATCGTGCGCGGCGTGCGTGCGGTATTCAAAGACGTGCCGATCATTTTATTCACCAAAAACGGCGGCCAATGGCTCGAGGCAATGGCCGCGAGCGGCGCCGACGCGCTCGGCCTCGATTGGACCACCGACCTCGGCGATGCCCGCGCCCGCGTCGGCGCGCGCGTGGCGCTGCAAGGCAACATGGAGCCGGCGGTGCTCTACGCTTCGCCCACGCGCATCCGCGAAGAGGTCGCGAGCGTGCTCGCCAGCTACGGCCCTGGCCCCGGTCTCGTGTTCAATTTGGGTCACGGCATCGCGCAACATGTCGATCCGGAGCGGGTCATCGGCCTCGTCGAGGCGGTGCACGACCTGAGTCGCCCGTACCACAGCGCGGGTTGATGCCGACGGGTGGAGGCGGCGGACGTACCATGAGCCATTGCCCGTTTGAAAAAGCCATTATCAGCGGCCAGTGCGATTGCGAGCACGCCGGCCGCTCGGCCCTCGGTGAGCACTTGGGTGTCCGTTGTCGTGGCGGGTTAGTGCAAGTCAATTGTGTAACGCTGCTCGAGCTGTTGCGCGAACGCTCGCGCTTCGCGCTCAAAGTGACCGCCACCGAACAGTTGCCGTTCGGCAAAGAACTCAAGGTAATGATCGGTGGATTGCAGGGACTACAGCGCGTGGTCCACGGCGACGCGCCCGATAACCGCGTCACGAATATCCACGCGCTGATCGCTGCCGCGCAAGCGCAGTTCGGTGGATTGGCGGCGCTCCCGTTTGAACAAGTGATAAAAGGCGTCTCGGCGTATCAGTCGCGCCGGCGTCGGAGTCCACCGTAGTTCGCATCGCCCGTTACCTTCAATGTCGCCGATAAGCGGTTGATGCGACGCAGCCGGTGTCAACCGTTAGGCGGCGGCGGTTGTGTTTTCAAGCCCCCCCTGTAACATCTCCGCACACAAAGGACCGAAAACCCCGCCGAATTGGGATGGGTCACGAGCGGGGACGGAGAGGGACCGGTTCACCGCGTGCGGCAAACGCCGTACGTGTGGGGTGGGGGCGCTTTGACCGGTAATACAGAATCCGACCAGCCCGAGGCCGAACACGGCCTGCTCGCAGCGCTGGCCGATTTACGCGATAGCCCAGTCGGTGCGGTCATCTACGAACAGGTTCGCCTGATCGTCGAGGACCAGGACGCCGCGTTGCGCAACGTCGATCGTACCTACGGCATGCTGCTGCGGCTCGTGCTCGATGCGTACGCGCGCAATCCCACGTTTGAGCATGTGCGCGAGATCAGCGACAAGCTAACCGAACTACGGCGCACGCTGGCGATCGCCGCGCCAGCACCGGCGCTGACGTTAACGCCGCCGGCCCCCGCCGCGCCGGTGGAAACGAGCCCCAACACCGCATGGCGAGCGTGGTTGCAGTCGCCCGCCGCGCGAGCGGCGCGCGCGGCCACCGCGCCGTCGAGCCCTGAGCCCGCGCCGCCCCCCGTAGTGCCCCCGCCGACGCAAAGCACGCCGCCGGCCGCGGCGCCCGCCGGCGGCGATGTCAACGGCATCGCGCCGCCGCCGCAAGTTGAGCGGCGCGTGAACGCGGCCTATCGGCTGCATCTGGATCGCAAGCGCGACGAGATCGCCAAGTTGCAAGAGGCGTTCGCCCAGAACGTGAGCGAGGCCATTGCGCAGAATCGCGAGTTCGGCGCGCTGTTGCAGATCGAGCTGTCGGCATTGAAGCAAGCCGAGGGGATGCAGGAGACCGAAACCTTGCGGCAAATTCTGGTCGGTGGCATCGAGGAGTTGATCGCCGGCCAGCGGTCGCTCGATGTCAAACTGCGCCGCACCAGCGATTACCTACAGCTCATCCGCACCGACAGCGATCGCCTGCGCGAGGAGTTGAACAAGGTGCGGCTGCTGAGTTTGACCGACGAGTTCACGGGCTTGCCCAATCGGCGCGCCTTCACCCGGCGGCTGCAAGACGAAATTGGCCGCGCGCAGCGTTACGGACTACCGCTGGCGCTGGCGTTGCTCGACCTCGACGAGTTCAAGCTCGTCAACGACGCGCACGGCCATGCCGCCGGCGATGAGGTGCTGCGCTGTTACGCCAACGAAGTGCTGTCCATCCTGCGACACCATGACCTGGTCGCGCGCTACGGCGGCGAGGAATTTGCCGTGCTCCTACCCAATACCGCGCTCGACGGCGCCATGGCGGCGTTGAACAAGGTCAAGCAGCGGGCGCATCAGGTCGCATGTACGCTCGACGGCCGGTCGTTGCCGGTGCCGAGCTTCTCCGCCGGGCTGACGCTCTATGTCTCCGGCGATCAGGCGTCGACCCTGATCGATCGCGCCGATCGTGCTCTCTACCGCGCCAAGCGTCTGGGCCGCAACCGCGTCGAATCCGAAGTCAGTATGCCGACTCACGACGGCCAAACCGACGCCTCGCCGACCCCAACCCCCTGATTTGCCGATATCCGCGGCCGGCGGCGCCGACGGAAGGACCTGCTAGATTTAGCGGTACACCCGGCTACTTCGGTATTCCATGACACAGACACTGGTCGACGAGGCGCTGCTGCGCGCGTTGCGCACACAGTTCGAGGGATTGCGGCGCACGCCGGACGGCGAGCTGTTGTACAAGCTCATCGATCGCGGCTTGAAAAAATATGGCGACGGCGAGGCGCGCATCGAACAGGCGTTTTTGCGCTTCGCACACGGTCTGCTGACGCGCTACATCGCCGATCCGGACAACAACGCTGCGGTGCGAATCAAAGCGCGGATGATCCAACAGCGGCTCGCGTCGTACCTGCCGCCGAGCGCAGCGGTCGACACCGCGCCCGCCCCCGTTATGCCGACCGAATCGACACCGCCTACCGCCCGTGCCGCGGAGCCGGAGGCGCCCGCAGCGGCCGATGCCACCCAGACGTTGCGTGAGAACCTGGCGGAGACCCTTACCGCCAGCCTCGCGGGCGACGACGGCATGCGCGCCCTAACGCAGGCGCTCGATGTGAGTAGCGGCAACCTCAGTGCGTTCGAAGAAGTAAAGGCGCTGTTCATGCGCGGTCTCGACGATCTGATCCGCAGTCGTCATGACCTGCAACAGCAACTCAATACCGCGGCGGAATATCTGAAAGCCGTGCAGGCGGAGCGGGCGCAGCTGACGCGCGAACTGGCGACGGCGCAGCAGCACGGTATGGTCGATGCGCTGACCGGTTTGCCCGGTCGCGAGGTGTTCGTGCGCGCGCTCAACGCCGAGATCGGGCGCGTCAAGCGCTACGGCTTCGCCTTGGCGGTGGCGCTGATCGAGATCGACGATCTCGCCGGCATTCACGAGCGTCACGGCCGCAACACCGGCGATGCGATGTTGCGGTGCTACGCGCGTGATATCTTCTCCCGGTTTCGCGCGTACGATCTGGTCGCGCGCTATGGCGCCGAGACTTTCGCAGTTTTGTTTCCCAACACGCAAAAGGACGGCGCGATGCGCGCGCTCGACAAGGCGCGGCAGGCGGCGAGCGAGTCGGTGCTGACGGCGGCGGGGCGGGCGATACCGTTGCCCAACTTTTCCAGCGCGTTGACGTTATACACGCCGGGCGAACAGCCGATGGCGCTGCTTGAGCGCGCGCAACAGGCGCTGGCGGCGGCCAAGGGGGCTGGGGGTGCGCGAACCATTACGGCGTTGGGGGTGGGGTAGGTTCAAGGAATGGCTTCGTTTACTGACCTACCGCTTAACGTCCCTGTCGCGCCCCCAGTTCGACATCCCTGTCTCTCGTTCGGCGGCGCGAATTGCGGTCGACCCTTGCCTGCCATCCATGGCGCAACGGCGGTGTCTTGGTTGAACCCCAGCCCGGCCATCGGTGGCCGGGCGTTCGCTGGCGCGAAGACACGTTAAGTGTCTTCGCGACTGCCCCAGCTCACCCCCACGTATCTGCCGTGATGCTTTTGTACCAGCCGAGGGCGTAGCGGGCTTCGGCGGCGCGGAAGTCATCGGAGGCGTCTTTGGGGCTGACGCCGCCCGAACCCTCCACTTCGGCGATGCCTTTCTCGGATAGCCGATACACGCCCGCGACCGAGATGCCGTACTCGGGTCCGATCAGGCTGTAGCAGGTGTTGACGAACGAGACATCCGGCGTCGCCTCGCCGCGCAGCGCCGCCACGATCGCCTCCGCCGCCATCTTGCCTTCGCTGTTCGCGGCAAAGCCCGATTTGGGCAGCGCGCCGGCGCTGGCCGCGTCGCCGATTACGTGGATGCCGGGATGAATCTTCGACTCAAAGGTTTTGGGATCGACCGGGCAGAACCCTTTGTCGTCGGCGAGGCCGGTGGCGAGGGCGATGTCGCCGGCGGCCTGCGGCGGGATGATGTTGGCGACGTCGGCCTTGTGTTTGTCGAGCTCGGCTTCGACGATCATCTTCTTCGTGTCGACCGCTTTTACCGTCCCGCCCTTGGGCCCACCCACCCACTCGATCATGCCGGGATACAACTTGTCCCAGCCCGCTTGAAACAGACCCTGTTTGGAAAATTTATCCTTGGCGTCGAGGATCAGAATCTTCGATCTGGGTTTATGTTGTTTCAAGTAATGCGCGATCATGCTCGCGCGCTCGTACGGTCCCGGCGGACAACGAAACGGGTTCGGCGGTGACGCGATCACGACCACGCCGCCGTTTTTCATCGCCTCGAGTTTCTTTTTGAGCAACGTCGTTTGCGGGCCCGCCTTCCACGCGTGCGGCATCACCTCCGCGGCGCGCATGTTGTAGCCGCGGATCGCATCCCACTTAAAGCTGATCCCGGGCGAGACGACCAGGCGGTCGTACTTCAACGTCTTGCCGGTTTTGAGCGTGACCGTCTTCGCGCCCGGATCGATCTTGGTTGCCGTCGTTTGCACGACGTTGACGCCGTGCCGAGTTTTCAAGGCATCGAAGTTTTGCGTAATAGAATCCATCGTGCGCAGGCCGCCGAGCACGAGATTACTGAACGGACAGGTCAGGTATTGTTTGCCGGCCTCGATCAGTGTGACCTTCACATTCGGGTCGATGGCGCGAATGTACTTGGCGCAGGTGGCGCCGCCGAAACCGCCGCCGATGATGACCACGTGCGAGCCTTTGGCCGCGCGCGCCGCGCCGGCAAAACCGCCGAGGGTCAACGCCGCGCCCGCGGCGCCTGTCCATTTCAAAAATTCTCTGCGGGTACTCATTTGGCACCCGCTTTGTTATTGAGGCCGGCGATGTAGCTCGCGATCGCGTCGATGTCGGCGTCGCTGTAGCCCTTCGCGTGTCGGCCCATCACTGTGGAGGCGCGCTCGCCGGAGCGAAATTGTTTGACCGCCGTCGCAATGTCGGCCGAGCTCAACCGGTCGATACTCGGAATTTCGCCCGGACTGCGGCCGGCCGGGCCGTGACACGCGAAGCAGTTATTCGCGAGGATCGCGCCGTAGCGCTGGGTCATGGGTTTGTCGGGATCCGCGGCGTTGGCCAACGTCGGCGCGAGCGCCAGGCCGACCAAACCAATCCATTCCATTTTAGTCATATGGCACCTCGATCTCTGGGTGAACGCTTCTCGGCCGCGTGTGCGGGAACTGCCGGCGAGCGCCAAGAAGGCGCCGCGCAATCTAACCCCGTTCGCCGCGACGTCGCAACCGTGTGAAACAGATCGGCCACGGCCGCGCAGGCGAGGCCGAACGGCAAATAGCCGGCGTATCCCAATAGCGGCATCTCGAAAACGCGAACGCCGGTCAGGTAAGGTACGGTGTACACCCAGCGTGCGAGGCTGCCGTAGTTCCAAAGCTCCCAAAAAAACCCGCAGATCAATGCGGCTAACGCCGGCAGCACGATCGGACGCCAATCACCGTGCGCCAACGCCGCGGCGAGCGGGCGATGCCCGGGCAACGCTTGTAGAGCGTAGAGCAGTAGAAATGGCGCGACCCACACGAGCGGGTAAGTAAGCTCGGGCCAGCGTCCGATCGCGACCAGGCCGGCGGCGCCGAGAATAAACGCCAATCGGCTCGCAATCCGTCCGCCAACCCACGACAGACGATGCCAGTCGCCGAACGCGCGTTGCCCGCGCGTAAACGTACCGAGCCACTCGGCGGTGCTGAGCACAGCCGGCAACACCGTCGCGAACGGCACGCTCGCTTCGAGCACATATTGCGCCGCCGACATGCCGTCGACGCCCTCGTAGTACCAGTTGCGCACAAAGCGGTTCAAGTATTCGAAGTACCACCAGAACACGGCGCTGAGGGGGAAGAGTAATGCGAAATAGGCGGGCCGGTCGCACAACAGACAGCGGCCACTGCGACGATAGCTGAGCGCGTTCAGCGCCACGATGTAGCCGATCCAAAGCGGCGTGAAGCTGTAGCGCTGCACATCGGCCAGCGCCGGCAGCCGTGTCCAGGCGACGAACCAACTCGCCGCGACCAATGCCACGCCCACCCAGCCCCAGAGCGGAAACGCGCGCACCGGTGTGGTGGGCGCACGACCCGCGCGCCACCACCGGTATACGAACGGCGCGAGCACGGCCGCAATGGCAATGGCGAGCGCGAACGCGACGGGAGCCGCAAAATCCGGCACATCGGTTGCAACAGTGGTCGGCGGGAACGCCAGCAGCGGCGTGATGGGCGTGCCCGCAGATATTGCGCCGAGCAATGGCAGCACGCCGGCCAAAACTAAAAACAACATCAATGCGAGCAGGGCGCGCGGTAATGCCGCGGATAAACGACTCATACCATCCGTGGTCGGTTGCATAACGTCAGCCCGTCTCGCTCAACAGCCGATCGATGAGACGCGTCGCCTGCGCCAGGTAACCACCGCCGAAGAGATTCAAGTGGTTCAATACGTGATAGAGGTTATAGAGGTCCTTGCGCACTTTATAACCAGGATCAAGCGGCCAGGCCTCGTTGTAAGCGGCGTAAAAGCGCGCGCCAAAACCGCCGAAGAGTTCCGTCATCGCCAAATCCGCCTCGCGATCGCCGTAGTACACCGCGGGGTCAAATATCACCGGCTCGCCATTGGCGAGCACGCCGTAGTTCCCCGACCACAGATCGCCGTGCAACAGCGACGGCGCCGGGCGATAGTCCGTGTACAGCGCCTGTAGTCGCTCCGCGAGCAGCGCGCCGCGCGCAAGCGCGCGGGCGTGTCCGTGTTCGGCCGCCAACGCCAGTTGCGGCAACAGGCGCCGCGAGCGCCAGAATTCGATCCAGTCTGCGTGCTCGGTATTCGCTTGCGGGGTGGAGCCGATGGTGTTGTCGCGCCGCCAGCCGAACTTGGCTTGGGTGCGCCGGTGCAGCGCCGCCAGCTGATGCCCCAGACGTTCCTGGCTCGTGCCGTGCTCGGCGCCAAGCTCAAGGTATTCGAGCACCAGAAACGCGCAGCCGTTTACACCACTGCAAATCGGCTGTGGGACGCGGATAGCGTCTGCGGCGCTCAGCTCGCGTAAGCCGTCGGCTTCGGCGTCGAACATGGCGGCGCGATCGCGGCGATTGTGTTTAACGAAATACCGCTCGCCATTGCCATGCACCACCAGCGCCTCGTTGATACAACCGCCCCCGGCCGGTTCGGATGACGCCACGCTAAACGGCCGTCCGAGGGCGCTGGCGATGGATCGGGCAATGGCGGCGGTATCAGACATGCGTGTGAAGGCGGTGGAGGTGGGTACTCTAGCCACGATCCGACCGGCGACAAAGTCCGGGTGACGGCCGGGGCGGTCGCCGTAACAGCCTTCCGAAGCGGCGGAAATCCTTGCTTTGGCACCGGAATTGCAAGTTACGAACGAACGGTCATACGACCGAAAAAACCGGGGACGGGGCCCATTTTTGGTCGAATGTTTAATCGCCTATCCATGCGCGCGAGCCTCATCGTCACCATCGTGACAATGGGGATTATTGCCGTCGCGTTGGCCGTGGTCAGCGGCGCGGTCTATCGCCAGCATGCGATCGACAACGAACGCAACGCACTAGTCGAGCAAATCCGCATCCGTCTCGGTGACATCCGGCTGCACCTGGACGCCGAGGCGCGCGGGGTGGCGCTGGCGTTGGCAGCACAGCCCGGTTGGCACGCGAGTTTCCGGCGCAAGGACATAAAGCGCATCGCGACCGAGCTGGTGACGCTGTTCAAGCATCCGACGCTCGCCGCATACGAGATGTATGCCACTCGCCTGCATGTGCTCGACGGCGACCTGAACCCGCTTGCCTCCGCGACGGCCGAAGGCCTGCCGCCGGCGGCGTCGCCGGTGCTATGCGAGCACCTGCGGCTGGTCGCGCAGCGGCGCAAGGGCGCCGAGCGCGCCAAACCGTTTTCCGGCAACTGCGTGGTGGACCGTCACGTTTACTACGCCGCGATCCTGCCGCTCGGGGAAGAGGGCGGCTATCTGCAGCTCGAGGTGGACCTGCTCAAACATTTGGCGATGATGGAGACCGGCATCGGCACGGCGCTGCGACTATCGTTCAGCGATGGCTCGGTGCTGTATCAATCGCCAAACTGGCCAGCGGCCTCCGCCTTGGCGCATTCGCTCATCGCCGAATACCCGCTCAATGCATATACCGCGAGCAAGACCTACCTCGTCGCTGCAATCGCCAAGGACGAGCAGGCGTTCTACGGCAAACTCGCCGAAACCAATTATTGGGTGCTTACCGCTGCCGCCGGGCTCACGATCCTGTCGGTGGTGGTGGCGCTGATGTTGCTCGAGAAGACGGCGATCAACCCGCTGCGCGTGCTGACGCAGCAACTGCGCGGCATCTGGCAGGACGAGAGTCAGCTGGGCGAACGCGTCAGCGTCAGCGGCAACGCCGAGGTAGTGGAGCTGGCGAAGGGCTTTAACGAGATGACGACCAAGCTCGAAAAGCTCTACGAAAATCTGGAACAGATGGCGTTTACCGACCCGCTGACACAGCTGCCGAATCGCACGCTGTTTCAGGACCGCTTGCAACAGACCATCGCCGCCGCACGGCGCGACAACAAACCGTTTTCGCTGTTCATCATGGACCTCGATCGGTTCAAGGACATCAACGACACGCTCGGTCACCATATCGGCGATATGCTGCTGCAGCAGGTGGCGCAGCGGCTGCGCACCAAGCTGCGCGAGTCGGACACGGTTGCGCGCATGGGCGGCGACGAATTCGCGGTGCTGCTGCCGACGGTCAGTGCCAAGCATGCCGATATGGCGGCGCGCATGTTGCTGCAGGCGCTGCGTACGCCATTCGTGGTCGAGGAACACAGCCTCGATATCGGCACGAGCATCGGCATCGCGCTGTATCCGGATCATGGCATCGACGCCAACGTGCTCGTGCAGCGCGCGGATGTCGCGATGTACGCGGCCAAGACCGCCGGTTGCGGCCACGCGTTCTACGACACGCGCATGGACCAGCACCATCCGCGCCGGCTCGCGCTCATGGGCGAGCTGCGCCAGGCGGTGGAACAAGAGCAGTTCGTGCTGTATTACCAGCCGAAGATCAGTCTTACGACGAATCGGGTCGTCGGCGTTGAGGCTCTGGTTCGTTGGCGACACCCGAACGGCAGTTTGGTGTTGCCGGACACCTTCATTCCGCTGCTCGAGCAAACCGGACTCATTCGCAACCTGACCGGCTGGGTGATGGAAGAGGCGCTCGGCGCGGCGCGCGAGCTTTACAACCGCAATCTCAGCGTACCGATTTCGGTGAACCTGTCGGCGCGCGACTTGCAGGACCCACACTTGGCCGACGACTTTGCCGAACAGCTGGCCGTGCACAACGCACCGCCGAGCTGGCTCGAGCTCGAGATCACAGAGAGCGGCGTCATGGTGGATGCGGCGGCGTCGCTCGACCTGCTACATCGGCTGTCCGCCATGGGTCTTATGCTGTCGATCGATGATTTCGGCACCGGCTACTCGTCGCTCGCCTATCTCAAAAAGCTGCCGGTGCAAGCGGTGAAGATCGACAAGAGCTTCATCATGGGCATGATGAAGGACGACAACGATCGCGCCATCGTCAACACCGGCATCGATCTGGCGCACAACCTCGGCCTGCAGGTGGTGGCCGAAGGTGTGGACGACGAAGGCCTGCTGAATCACCTGCGCAGCCGCGGTTGCGATGTCGCCCAGGGTCACTACATCAGCCGTCCGTTGCTCTTGGATGAGTTGACGGAGTGGCTTCAGAAATCCTCGTGGGCGAGCGGGACAGCGCACCAGGTGCACGTCGGTTAGGCCGCGGTCGCCATACGACGAGCGGTATATCCCAAACCCATTGACAAGCTGTCCGATTTGAGAGACGGATCGCCCCGCCGCCACGATTTATACACACCTGCCACAATGCGGCAGCGCATCTCCCTGGTAGTTTCCCGGTATTCAGCCTGGTTCGGCGTTTCGTCGGTAAGTGATTGACTGGATAATCTTTTCTGCGAAGACCATTTTTTAATCAAACTAACAAAATACGGCTGCTTCTCGAAGCGCGGAAACAGCGAGCCACAGTCATCAACAAGGTTATCCACAGAATTTGTTAGTAACCGCGATCGTCTTTACCGACAAGGTGTTAGCAGCGCTAGTTATCGAAACTCTGAACGTGGAGCCGCCGTTCCACGAACGCGGAAGTGACCGACGGCCGGCGGGAGGCGCCATGTAGAATCGGCGCCGATGCGTGTCTGCCAAGTCGCTATCCCGAGCCCCGTTCCCCGGCTGTTCGATTACCTCCTGCCCGAGTCGATGGCGCGGCCCGCGCGCGGGTCGAGGGTCGTCGTCCCCTTCGGGCGGCGGCGGGAGGTGGTCGGCGTCGCGATAGACGTCGTCCGCCAAAGCAGCCTGCCGCAGGATCGCCTACGCGGCGTGCTGCGCCTGCTGGACGAGGCGCCGTTGCTACCGGAAGAGGTGATGGATCTCCTGCTCTGGGCGGCGCAGTACTACCACCACCCGGTCGGCGAGGTGCTGAGCACGGCCCTGCCCGTGCGACTGCGCCAAGGCGGCCCGGCCACGCTCCCCGTGTATACCGTGTGGCGGCTGACGGCGCTCGGCCTGGCGACGCCGCCGGATGCGCTGCGCGCACCCCTTCAGCGTCGACTGCTGGCCGCATTGCACGCAGCGGCCGGGCACGAACTGGACCGCGCTCAGGTACTCGCCGTCAGCGAGCGGGGTATGGCCGCCATGCGTGCGCTGACAGACAAGGGATTAGTAGGCGCTCACATGCGCGAATACGCCGAGCAATTCCAAGGGTCAGGTGTGGGGCGACATGCGCTCAATCCCGACCAGGCGGACGCGGTCGCGGCATTGCAGGCGGCGGAGGGTTTCCAGCCGTTTCTGCTGCGCGGCGTGACGGGCAGCGGCAAAACCGAGGTGTATCTGCAGGCAATCGAGCACGTGCTCGCCAAGGGCGGCAGTGCGCTGGTGTTGGTGCCGGAGATCGGTCTCACGCCCCAGCTTATCGAACGCTTTCAGTCTCGGCTCGGCGTGCCGCTCGCGGTGCTGCATTCGGGCTTAGGCGAAAGCGAGCGCGCGACGGCCTGGCTCAGGGCGCGGGCCGGTAAGACGCCGATCGTGCTCGGCACGCGCTCGGCGGTGTTTACCCCGATCCCTCATCTCGGTCTCATCGTGGTGGATGAGGAGCACGATGCCTCGTACAAACAGCAGGACGGTTTTCGCTATTCGGCGCGCGACATCGCCGTCATGCGCGCCAGCCGCGCCGGTGTGCCGATCGTCCTTGGCTCGGCCACGCCGTCGCTCGAGAGCCTCAATCAAGCCCGCAGCGGCCAGTACCGGCTGTTGGAGCTGCACGAGCGCGCGGCGTCGTCTGCGGCGCTGCCGCCGGTCGAGCTGCTCGACCTGCGTCGCCTCGCGGTCGAGGACGGCATGTCGCATCCGCTGCGCACGGCGATCGCCGAGTGTCTGGCGCGCGGGGAACAGAGTCTTCTGTTTCTGAATCGGCGTGGTTTTGCGCCGGTGTGGATGTGCGTGGACTGCGGCTTCATCGCGCCCTGCCGCCGCTGCGACGCGCGGCTGACGTATCACCGCGCGACGGCGCGGCTTATCTGCCATCACTGCGGCGCGGAGGCCGAGGTGCCGGCCACATGCCCCGCCTGCCAGGGCACGCGGCTGCATGCCCAGGGCGAAGGCACCGAGCGCGTGGAGGCGGCGCTCGCGCGCCATTTCGCCGGCGCGCGCGTGCTGCGCATCGACCGCGACACGACGCGGCGCAAGGGCGCGCTGGCGGCACAGCTTGCGAGCGTGCATGCCGGCGACGCCGACATTTTGGTCGGTACCCAGATGTTGTCGAAGGGGCACGATTTTCCGAACGTCACGCTGGTCGGCGTGCTGAATGCCGATCAGGGTCTATACAGCGCCGACTTTCGCGGGCCGGAGCGGCTGTTTCAGCAGATCGTGCAAGTCGCCGGCCGCGCCGGACGCGCGGCCCGGCCCGGGCGGGTCTTGATCCAAACGTATCATCCCGAGCATCCGATCTTCACCGCGCTGCGCGCCCACGACTACGTCGGTTTCGCGGACTACGCGCTTGCCGAGCGCCGCGCCGCCGGCTACCCGCCGTTTCGGCACCTCGCGCTACTGCGTGCGGAATCGCCCAAGCCCGGCGCGCCGCTCGCGTTTTTGCGCCGCGCGCGCGCGTTTGCCGGCGCCGCGCCGGCGACGGTCGAGCTGATGGAGCCGGTCGCGGCGCCGATGGAGCGACGCGCCGGGCGCTATCGCGCGCAGCTGCTGGTGCAGGCGAGTGCACGCAAGCCGCTGCACGCCTTTCTCGACGCCTGGTTGGCGCGCATCTGGGAAAGCAAAGAGGCGAAGCGTGTGCGCTGGTCGATCGATGTCGACCCGATCGATATGTACTGACTAGCCTCGGTCGCGCGCCGGCGCCGGGCCCTCACCGTAGCGATGGACCTGCCAGCGCTCGCCCTCACGGCACGCGCCGTAGCGAAACGGCATCTCGCGTCCGACCAGTGCGAATCGCAAATCCTCGAACCAAAGACACTGGCGCGCGTCCGTGACCTCAGCGGCATAGAGGGCGGGCAGCAGCGCGAAGTGGCGGTAGGCCGCCAGCACATCCGATTCCCAAAGTGTTTGCGCCAGCGGCGCGTAACGCGCATCACCATAGCGCGGCACTTCGCGCCAGCGCGCCTGCGCGGGCGGGTCGTAAACCGCCAGGTGTTGCCGCAGCCAGCTGGCATCGGCCGGCGGCGCGCTTGCGCGCTCGGTGCGCCAGAGGCTGACATACGCCATGTCATATCGCTCCGGTTGCTCGACCACGACCAGCCAATGAAACGGTGTGAACGGCTGCGGTAACGCGTGTACTCGCGCACCCGGCGCCGTACGTGCGGCATGGGCGCGACCGATATCGAGGGCGCGCTGGTGCAGCAAGCCTTGAAAGCCGACGTAACCCGCCAACAGCGCGAGCCCGATGACGGCCGGTTTGCGGGTCGACGGCCAGCGCGCCGAGGCGATGAGGCCGGCGATGATGATGACGCTGAAGTAAGGATCGATGATAAAGGTCGTCGGCCACGCGACGCGCGTCTGCGACAGCGGCGCGAACATCATCGTGCCGAACGCGGTGATGACGTCGCCGACGATGTGCGCACCGATTCCGAGCCCGGCGACCACGGTCAACGCGCGCCACGAGTAGCGTCGCCGCGTGAGATAGAAAAATGTCACGCCGAGCGCCAGCGCCCACACCGGCAACAGCACCACCGAATGCGTCACCCCGCGATGCGTCGTGAGATACATCAAGGGATCGATAAAGCGCAGCACAAAATCGCTGTCGGGAAACGCCGCCGCCCAAAATCCGACCCACATGCGCGTCGCCCGCGGCAAGGCGCGCGCCGACGCATCCCCGGCCTCGGTCGCGCGTACCAGCAGCGCACCGGAAAGGGCGTGGGTTAGCGTATCCATGCTGTGGCCTAGCCGGTCGCGGTACGGCGCCTCTGGTAGGAGAAGTAAACTAGCGGAATCACGAACAGCGTGAGCACGGTCGAGGCGAACGTGCCGAAGATGAGCGACACCGCCAGCCCGCCGAACACCGGATCGAACACCATGATGAAGGTGCCGAGAATGATGGCGAGCGCGGTCAGCAGGATCGGGCGCATGCGCGTGCGTCCGGCGGCGGCGACCGCGTCTTTGAGCGGGTGGCCGGCGCGTTCGTATTCGAGGATGAAGTCGATCAAGAGCAGCGAATTGCGCACCACGATGCCGGCGAGCGCAATCACGCCGATCATGGAGGTTGCGGTGAAGTACTGGCCGAGCAGCGCGTGGCCCGGGAGCACGCCGATAATGGTGAGCGGGATCGCGCCCATGACGATGAGCGGGATCGCGAACGAGCGGTAGTAGCCGACCAGGACCAGATAAATCAGCACGATCGCGACGCCGAAGGCGCTGCCGAGGTCGCGGAACACGTCGAGCGTGAGACGCATCTCGCCGTCCCAACGCAGGCTGATGCCGCGCGTGTCCGGGTCGGCCATGAAATATTGTGTAAGCTTTACGCCCGAGGGTAGCGGGTGGTTGCGCAGGTGATTCCACATGCCGAGCACGGCGTACACCTGCGAGGTCTGCGCCAACTCACCGGTGACGTACACCACCGGCCGCTGATCCTTGTGCAGGATCGGTTTGCCGGCGGTGATTCTGCGGATGTCGGCGATGTCGGTCAGCGCGACGCGCGCGCCCTGCGGATTCACGAAAAAGATTTTGCGCAGATCACCCGGCTGAATCCGGTCGGCCTGCGGAATCTGAAACCTAATTGCCACCGGCTCCTTCTCGCGTTCGATGTGCACGGTGCCGACGTCGTAGCCGTCGAGGAACGCCTGTAACGTCTCGGCCACCTGCGCCGGCAGGATGCCGGCGAGCGCCGCCTTCTCGCGGTTTACGTGGATGCGGTATTCGGTGACATCCGCCGTGTTCGAGTCGTCGATATCCACCACGTCGTTCGTTTGCGCGAACACCTCGCGCCGCAGCTCCTGCGCGAGCGCGCGCAGTTGCGTGTAATCCGGCCCGTACAGCTCGGCCAGTATCGTCGCGCGCACCGGCGGCCCCGGCGGATCCTCCACCAGTTTGATATTGGCCCCGGTCTCGCGCGCCAGTGCCGCGATCGGCGCGCGCAGCCGCAGCACGATATCGATCGACGAATCCGCGCGCGCGTGTTTGTCGCGCAGGTTCACCCGCACCTCAGCGACGTGCGCGCCGCGCTTAAGCCCGGCGCCGCGCAACAGGCCGTTGAAGTCGATCACGCCCGATTCGCCGACGGTGGTTTCGTAGCTCGTCACCTCGGGATCATTGCGCACGATATCGCCGACGCGGCGCGCGACCGCATCGGTGGCCTCGAGGCTCGTGCCC
>JBKHXU010000025.1:0-55418 GCA_046565865.1 Gammaproteobacteria bacterium
GGCGGCACGTTAACGCTATATGTCATGAGGATAAAACCAATGAAACACATCGCAGCACTGATCGCCGCCGGTTCGTTCGCGGTGGCTTCGTCGGCGTTCGCCGGTGAATACGAAATTACCGTAACGAATCTCACGCGCGGGCAATCGTTTACGCCGATCCTGGTGGCGACGCATAAACCCGGTGTCACGCTGTTTTCCGAAGGCCAGCCGGCCAGTCCGGAGCTCGCCGCGATGGCAGAAGGTGGTGATACCGGTCCGCTCACGGGTCTGCTGCAGGCGAACTCCAGGGTGTATAACGTAACGACCATCCCGGGGCGACTCGCCCCCGGCGCATCGGTAACCGTGCGTGTCGATATGGACGACGACTACAACCGTCTCACCTTGGGCGCGATGTTGATTCCGACCAACGATGGTTTCTTCGCGTTCGAAGAGGTCCGCGGTCCCGGTCGACGAAATATGGTTTCGTACGAATCGCCGGCCTACGACGCGGGCAGCGAGCCCAACGATGAGCAGTGTGTCAACATACCGGGCCCGGTCTGCGGCGGTGCAGGCGGTTCACCGGATACCGGCGGCGAAGGCTACGTGCACATCCACGCCGGCATCCACGGCATCGGCGATCTCGTCGCCGCTGACCGTGACTGGCGCAATCCCGTGGCCAAGGTCGTTATCAAGCGCGTTGACTGATATCGACGCATCCGCGTCGCATGGTAAAAGTCTGAAACGGCAGGCTCGCCTGCCGTTTTCTTTTGCACCCGGCCGGAATAACGCCGTGTTTTGACGGAGGCGGGTAGTTGCCACTACAAGTGCGTTTATCATTCGGGAGCGCAAGCGCGCCGAATGATGCAAACTAGTGCGCCTTTTCGAGAATCGCCTCGCGAGTTCATCCTCAATACCCGTGACTATCGGCAATTTGCAAGAAGGCATTCGGCGTATATATGCACCACACGCCCGCTGCCGCCCTTGGCCGCGGGCAGACTGACGACATTGGTCTAAAGCGCACGTCGCATTACGCCTGGCGCCGGACTCTAGCGAGCAGCGTGCTGCTGGTCAGGGCGACGTGCATTGTGGTGCTCGCTTTGGTTCCGGTTGCGAAGGCAGCAGCCGCGGGGGCGACGCTTGGTTCGGTTCGGACAGTGGCGGAGGTCTTTCCGATTCGAGCGGTTCGTCGTGACGGCCTGATAGGCGTTGCCGGTCCAATGCAGTAACGTAGCACTTCGAACCAATCCCAGAGGCAACGCACAATGAAATACCGATTCGCGATCTTTCAGGTGTTAGGCGTAGTGGTGGCGTCTGGTCTGCTGCTGGCGGCGGCGGCCGTATCGGCGCAGGAACAGCCGCTTACGCGCACCGCAAAGGATCCGTCACTTAAATGGAGCTCGTGTCCCGAGTTCATGCCGAAGGGTTGCCAGATCGCCGTGCTGCATGGGGATCCATCGAAAGAGAACGCCGACATCCTATTCAAGGTGCCGGCCAACGCCACGATTCCCCGCCACTGGCATACATCGGCCGAGCGCATCGTGTCGCTGGCCGGTGAACTGCAAGTGACCTACGACGGCCAGAAGCCCACGACGCTAAAGCCTGGCACGTACGCCTACGGCCCCGCCAAGCTGCCGCATAGCGCCAAGTGTTCCAAGGCGGGCGAGTGCATTCTTTTTATCGCGTTCGAAACGCCCGTGGACGCAGTGGCAAACGGAGATACGCCGAAGAAGTGAAGCGAGTCCGCGACACCGTTGACCTTGTGCACGTCGCGGGCATTGCCGAAAGCGGCATTTCGCTGCTGCAGCGAATCGCGAACGTGAAACGGGATCGTGTGAATTGCGAACTCGTAACGTCGCAGTTGCGTGACGACCGTCCTTGCGAGGCGCGGAAACAGTTTGGTATGTTGGCGCGTTTCGTCCGTAAGGGCGATCGTGCAACAAGGAGATAACCATGTCCCGAGCGCGGGAGGTCAGTCTCGCCGGCAAGGCCATACACCCCAATCAGCACGTCTGCGCATTTTTCAGCAGTAAGGAAGAAGAGTACCGCGTGCTGATGCCCTTCATTAAGGAGGGGTTTGAGCGCGGGGAGCGCGCGTTTCACGTCGTGGATCCGGATCATCGCGCCACGCATCTTAAGCGTCTCGGCGATGCCGGCATCCCGGTGGAGGAGGCCGAGCGCCGCGGTCAGCTCGAGGTGCTTCGCTGGCAGGAGGCATATCTACGCGACGGGCATTTCGAGCAGGAGCGCATGATCGCGCTCATTCAGGAGGTGCTGCGCCGAGGCAAGTCGGAGGGTTTTCCGTTAACGCGCCTCGTGGCCAACATGGAATGGGCGCTTGAAGATCGGCCCGGTGTGGACGACATCGTGGAGTACGAGAGCCGGCTCAACTACGTGTTGCCGCAGTATGACGACGTGGTGGTATGCACCTACGACCTCGCCAAGTTCGACGCCACGGTGGTTATGGATATCATGCGCACGCATCCGATGGTCATCATCGGCGGCATCCTGCAGGAGAATCCGTTCTACGCGCCACCCGATGAGTTTATCAAGGAGCTGCACGAGCGCCAGTGAACGCGCTCGATAACGCGCAAGCGGCTGCCGCTGCGCCCGAGCTGGAAGCGGAGGCCGTGGTGCTGCGACGCTGCTTGCGCGATCTGGTCGCGTTGTCGACGTTGCCGGCGGCGTGGATGCATTCGGCGCCGCTCGGAATCGTTGAGAGCCTTGCCGAAGTCGTATTGCGCATTCTCAAGCTCGATCTTGCCTACGTGCGAGTGCCACAAATCGGCGGGGCGAAGCTTGAGGCGGGCTGTACGCGACGCAGCGCCACGCGGCGCGGTGGTGGTGTAGAGCTGGGGCGCAGGCTCGAGGCGGAGCTTGGCTTCGACGGCTTTGATCTGCCGCGCACAATCGTCGATCCCGATGATGGGGTTCCGCTTCGCGTGGGCCTAGCGGCGGTTGGGCATGATCGCGTCTGCGGGTGGCTGGTGGCGGCATCGCGCCGTCCCAGTTTTCCGACCGGCGACGAACAGCTACTGCTCAATGTCGCCGCCAACCAGCTGGCAATGGTGCTGCAGCGCAGGTCCGCCGAGGATCTGTTGCGCGAAGAGGCGGAAACACTCGAAACGTTAAACCGCATCGGCGTAACACTCGCCGCTGAGTTCAGCCTCGAGCGCGTCGTGCAGCAGGTGACCGATGCCGCGACGCAGCTATCGGGCGCGCAGTTCGGCGCGTTTTTCTATAACGTCAAAAACGAGAACGGCGAGTCCTATCAGCTCTATACGTTGTCGGGGGCGGCGCGCGAGTCGTTTGCCAAGTTTCCGATGCCACGCAACACCGCCGTGTTCGCGCCCACCTTTGCGGGCACCGCCATCGTGCGCTCCGATGACATCCGCAAAGACCCACGCTACGGCAACAACCGCCCGCACCACGGGCCGCCCGAGGGCCACTTGCCCGTGGTGAGTTATCTCGCTGTCCCCGTGGTGTCGCGCTCCAAGGAAGTAATCGGCGGTCTGTTCTTCGGCCATTCACAGCCGGGCATGTTCACGGAGCGAGAGGAGCGTCTGGTCGCCGGTATCGCGGCGCAGGCGGCGATCGCCATCGATAACGCGCGCCTCTACGAGCGCCTGCGCGACAGCGCGGAGCGTCTTGCCGAATCCGATCGGCGCAAGGACGAATTCCTGGCCACGCTCGCGCATGAGCTGCGCAACCCGCTGGCGCCGATGCGCAACGCACTCAAGCTTATGCAGCTCGCGCCCGGCCGTCCCGAGGTCGGTGCCCAGGCCGAGGCGTTGATCGGGCGTCAACTGGACCATCTCCTGCGGCTGGTGGACGATCTGCTGGACCTGAGTCGCATCAGTCTCGGCAAAATCGAGCTGCACCGCGCCCGCGTCGATCTCGCCGAAGTAATGCAAAGCGCGATCGAGACCGCGCAGCCGCATATCGAGCAGTCGGGTCATACGCTCGATGTTTCCTTACCGACAGGCTCAGTCGTGGTCGAAGGTGACGCGATGCGCCTGGCTCAAGTGTTCGCCAATCTGCTCAACAATGCCTCCAAATACACCGCGCGCGGCGGCCGGCTCGCGCTCGTCGCGGAGCGGTATGGCAACGAAGTCGAAGTAGTGGTGCGCGACAATGGCATCGGTATCCCGTCGGAGATGCTGCCGCGCGTGTTCGATATGTTTACCCAAGCGGACTCCTCGCTCGAAAAGTCGCATGGAGGGCTTGGTATCGGTCTTACGATCGTCAAGCGTCTGGTCGAGCTACATGGTGGTAACGTCGAGGCGCGCAGCGAGGGTCGCGGCTGTGGCAGCGAGTTCATCGTGCGCCTGCCGCTTGCCGATTCGGTGTCTCCGGTACAGCCGGCATCAATCCCGGACGGCGCCTCCGCCGTCGCGGGGTCGCGTCGTGTGCTGGTAGTCGACGACAACACCGATGCCGCCACGAGTCTGGCGGTTATATTGGAGATGCTCGGTCACGAGGTGAGTGTCGCCGCCGATGGCCCGAGCGCGCTCGCCGTGGCGGAGTCGTTCGCTCCCGATCTCGTCCTGCTCGACATCGGGTTGCCGGGAATGAACGGTTTCGATGTGTGCCAGCGCATGCGCGCGCAGCCTTGGGGCCGCGGTGCGATGTTCGTGGCGCTCTCCGGCTGGGGTCAGAACGAGCATAAGCAGCGGGCACGCGCCGCGGGCTTCGACCACTACTTCATCAAGCCGATCGATCCGGACGAGCTGCAACGGTTGCTCCGGACGATGCGTTGATACGGTCTAAACCGTGACGAGCCAGCGCAGTCGCGAAGAGATGGACCGCGGCGGCGTCGCGCTGCCTCGGACGATCGGGTGGCCGTGAGCCAAGGAACTAGGTCGTTCGTACAATTATAGAAAGATGCCGACGATTCTCTCCCATCCCGCTGTTCCGTTAGCGATCGGCATTGCAGCCGGTTCCCGGATTGTCCCCGCGCGCCTGCTATTCGCCGGCATGATTGCTTCGGTTCTTCCCGACCTTGATGTTGTGGCGTTTCGTCTAGGTATTGGCTACTCGCACGAGTGGGGGCATAGAGGTGCGTCGCATTCGTTGGTTTTCGCTCTTTTGCTCGCTGTGATGGCGCTTGTCGTCGCGCCACGTTTGCGTATCCGGCCTTGCGTTGCTTTCTCGTTCGTTTTTGCCGCCGCGATTTCGCACGGATTGCTCGATATGCTCACGACCGGCGGGCTCGGTGTGGCGCTGCTGTGGCCGTTCACGGATGCGCGATTCTTTTTTCCGATACAAGTCATTGAGGTTTCGCCGCTAAGCCTGCGGCGTTTCTTTGGTCAGCCCGGCGTTGCGGCGCTCACATCTGAGCTGATTTGGATTTGGGCGCCGGCGGTAGTTGCGACTGCCAGTGCGTATGTCATTCGTTACGCTATGGAGACTAGGTGTGGCGAATGATGCAAATCAAACCGAACGTGCTCAACTGCTACCGACGATAAGCTGCGCCTTCGTGATGAGCCATAGAAAAGCTTTTCAGCGTGCTGTACGGCGATGTTTAGTGGCATGAGAGTGGACCTTCGTTTCAGTGGACCCATCCTGCTCTTGCCGGGATACCTGAATTCAGGGCCGGCGCACTGGCAGAGCGTGTGGGAAAGAACCAGCGCCGCGTTCGTGCGCGTATCGCAGCGCGACTGGGAGCGTCCGGTGTGTGCGGAATGGGTCGCGGTTCTCGACGATGCGGTGGCGCGCCATGGTGCCGGTGCGGTGCTGGTAGCGCATAGCCTCGGTTGTCTCTTGGTCGCACATTGGGCGGCGGTCACGGCGCGCACGGTCAAGGGGGCGCTGTTGGTAGCGCCGCCAGATCCGCGGAATCCGAACTTCCCCAAAGTCGCGTTGGGTTTTACGCCGGTGCCCGATCGGCCGTTTGGATTTCCCAGCACTTTAGTGGCGAGTGAGAATGATCCGTACGCCGACCTTGAATATACTGAACGTTGCGCCGCTTCCTGGGGCAGTCGTTTTATCAACGCCGGGCGACTCGGTCACATCAACGCTGACAGCGGTCTGGGAGCGTGGCGCGAGGGCATGGCGCTGTTGCAACAGCTCACCGCGTGAGCACGGGCTGCCGTTTCGAAAGTAGTCTGTAGCGCTTCGTTTGTACGAAGTTTTCCGGACGTCGTTTAGTGTGCCGCGCCGGGCAGGACGGTCGCTTCAAACCCGCCAGTCGTTGTCGATGCAGACACCGCGTGCATGCGTTTATTCCCTCGCCGGAAATTTTTTCATCGGTCTATAATCGCTGGCCGTTGATCCCTATGAACCCCCGTTGCCGCCCCTATCCGCACAATGCTCCGGCTGACTGAAATTCGGCTTCGCCTGGACCATGCTCCGGCCGAGCTGATGGCCGCCATCGCGCGCACGCTTGGCGTTGCGGAAGCGGACATCGTTTCGCGTCGTGTCCGTCGCCGCGGTTACGATGCGCGCAAGCCGCGCGAGGTCGTGTTCGTTTATACCGTGGACGTGGAAGTCAGAGACGAAGCGGCGGTATTGCAGCGGCTGCGACACAATCGCCATGTCGCCAAGGCCCCGGATGAGAACTATCGCTATCCGCTTCGCGCTTCGGGGGTCGGCGCGACAAGGCCGGTCGTCATCGGCACCGGGCCGTGCGGGATCTTCGCCGGACTGTCTTTGGCGCGCATGGGGTTGAAGCCGCTTATACTCGAACGCGGCAAGATCGTGCGCCAGCGCACCAAGGACGTTTGGGGATTCTGGCGCAAGCGGCGGTTCAATCCGTTGTCCAACGTGCAATTCGGCGAGGGCGGGGCGGGGACGTTTTCCGACGGCAAGCTGCACACCGGGATTAAGGATCGCGGACACTACATCCGGAAGATATTGCAGGACTTCGTCGACTGCGGCGCGCCCGAAGAGATCATCTACATAAGCAAACCGCACATCGGCACGTTGCGGCTGGTGAAGGTCGTCGAAAATCTGCGGCATGAGATCGAAAAGGCGGGTGGCGAGATTCGATTCGACAGCCACGTAACCGATCTCGTCATTGAGGACGGCGCCGTGCGGGGCGTGGTCTTGGCGAGCGGGGATCGGATCGCAGCCGATCACGTCGTCCTCGCGGTCGGCCACAGCGCGCGCGATACGTTCGAGATGCTGCATCGACATGGCGTAGCGATCGAGCCCAAAGCGTTTTCCATCGGCTTTCGCATCGAGCACCCGCAGGCGTTGATCGACGCCTGTCGCCTGGGGCCTTATGCGGCGCATCCGGCGCTGGGTGCCGCGGATTACAAACTGGTGCACCACTGCGCCAACGGGCGTTCGGTGTACAGCTTCTGCATGTGCCCGGGCGGGCAGGTCGTCGCGGCGACGTCGGAGGAGGGGCTCGTCGTCACCAACGGCATGAGCCACTACTCTCGCAACGAGCGCAATGCCAACGCCGGCATCGTTGTCGGTATCACGCCACAAGATTTCGGCAGCGACCACCCGCTCGCCGGAATCGCGCTGCAACGGAAACTCGAACAGACCGCGTTTGAGTTGGGCGGCAAGAACTACAACGCACCGGCGCAGCTCGTCGGCGATTTTCTCGCCGGCCGCATCTCGTCCAAGCTCGGTTCGGTGTCGCCGTCGTACACCCCGGGTGTGACACTCACCGATTTGCGCCAAGCGCTGCCCGATTACGCCATCGGCGCCATCCGCGAGGCGATTCCCGCGTTCGATAAAACAATCAAAGGCTTCGCCCTGAAGGACGCCGTCCTCACCGCCGTCGAAACCCGAACCTCGTCGCCGATCCGCATTACCCGCAACGATAATTACGAGAGCGTGAACACCAAAGGCCTATACCCCGCGGGCGAGGGCGCGGGTTTCGCGGGCGGAATTATCTCGGCTGCGGTGGAAGGAATGAAGGTCGCAGAGGCCGTGGCGACCAACATTGTCTGCCGGGTGGAGGTGGCATAACGTGCGCGCGCCTGGGTCAAAAGGCCGATCGTGGCAGAATCTGGAAACCCGTCGGGGTTCTGCCATGCTTAGCGATAACTGTCACGCGGGAGGTAAGAAATGAGTGCGAACTCGATCAATGTGGTTCGGATTGGATTGGCGGTGGTAGTCGCGGGTGGCATTTTGAGTGGTTGCTCGATTCTCAATACCGCCAGCGAAGGCATCGGTAGTGTTACCGACACCATCAGCAGCACGACGTCCGACGAAAGATCGGCGGCGTTCGTCGACAAGCGCTTCGCGGCGATACGCGCGCAGGCGGCGCGCGGCGAGGGCGAGGATCTGGATTCGCTCGCCACGTTGCGCGGCGAAACCGACCGTGCGGCGTTCGCCCGTTTTATGAAGGAGCGCTATGGCGATCTCTTCACCGGACTTGAGCGGCCGCGCGAACTCCTGGTGCGGCTGGATCGCTTCCGCGGTCGTAACATGCAGGGTACCTAGTAGTCACACAAAAGGATGCCGTAATGAAACATCTCTTTCGTATCGCCCTGACCACGGCGCTGTGTCTAGGTTTGGCGTTGCCGACCTTTGGCGCAGAAGTAACGGTTTACAAGAGCGCGACGTGCGGATGCTGCAAGGAATGGATCAAGCACTTGCAGGCCAATGGCTTTAGCGTCACGGCGCACGACGTCACCGATCTCGCGCGCTACAAAAGCGCCAATGGCGTGCCGGCGCCGCTCGGCTCGTGTCACACCGCTACGGTAGGTGGCTACGTGATCGAGGGCCACGTACCGGCGGCTGACGTGAAGCGGCTGCTCAAAGAGCGTCCGCCCGTGCGTGGCTTAGCGGTGCCGGGGATGCCGATCGGTTCTCCCGGCATGGAGCAAGGCGCGCACAAGGAGCGTTACGACGTATTGACCTTCGACAAGGACGGCAAGACGTCCGTGTACTCGCGGCACTAGCGGCGCCATGGTTTGAAGCGCCCAAGCACCAAGTCGCCGCGCAAATGTGGGAGTACATCGGAAAAGTTTCAGTCACCGTCGCGGTCGTCATCGCCGTCGCCGAGATCGGCAAGCGCAGTTCGTTATGGGGCGCCGTGTTGGCGTCTCTGCCGCTGACCTCGCTGCTGGCATTCGTGTGGCTCTACGTTGATACCGGTAGCACCGAAACCGTCGCCAATCTGTCGCGCGATATCTTTTGGCTGGTGCTGGCTTCGTTGCCGCTATTTTTGGTCCTGCCGGCGCTGCTGCGCGCCGGCGTCTCGTTTTGGCCGAGCCTTGGCGCGGCCTGCGTAGCGATGGTCGCCGCCTATTTTGGTTTGGTGTGGTTGTTGGGTCGCGTCGGCGTGCGCTTGTAGCGGTTGCCGGCGGGACGCCGTCGCCACTATTCCATCTCCAAATCCTCGCGCACGGCGTCGAGCCCCGCCAAGGCACAGGCCTCGTCGGTGACGCCGGAGGGCGCACCGCTGACGCCGATCCCGCCCATGATGTTGCCGCCGATGTTCACCGGTATGCCGCCGGCGGAAATCATCAGCGACTCCAGCTTCGGCACGCTATAGGCGCCGGGAAACCGATCGACGAGGCCGCTGGTCGGCGTATTGAACACCATCGCGGTGTACGCCTTCTTCTTACTAATAGGAATCGCCGGATCCATCGCCAGCGTATCGCGCAGTACCGCCTGCTCGTGCCCGCCGCGATCGACGACGGTGACGACGATCTGCACGCCTTCCTCGCGGCACTTCGCGATCGCCGCTTGCGCCATGCGCAGCGCGGTATCCATTGTCAGGCGCTTGATGTTGACCGTCATGGGTTCCGCCGTGGCGCCCGCCGCTTGGCCGCTCAACAGCATGATTGCCACGGCGCCCGCGATATGGTTGGTTTTTGTCGGCATACCTGGTCCTCGGTGATGGTGGATTGTTCTGCGCTTACGGTAAAGCGATCGACCGCGCGGCGCAACGCCTCAAAGCGCCGCCGATCTCAGGCTTGTTCAACGACGGGAACTCCGTGTATCGTCGCCAGCACTAACTTGGAATGCTGAATTCCACTGTGCGAATACGTTATTGGTTGTTTGCCGTCTTGTTACTGCCGTTGGTGGAGATCTTCGTGCTGGTGAAGGTGGGGCACGCCATTGGCGCGCTCAACACCGTACTGGCGATCGTGTTCGCCGCGATTCTTGGCGTATTCACGATGCGCGTGCAGGGGTTCGCGACCGCGTTCCGCGTGCGCGCGGCGGTCGCGCGCGGAGAGTTGCCCGGCACGGCGCTGTTGGATGGGCTTTGGTTGCTGCTGGCCGGATTGCTGTTGCTGATCCCCGGTTTCATCAGCGATGCGATCGCGTTGTTGCTGTTCATACCGGTCGTGCGCCAGACGTTAGGTCGCGTGCTAGTAGGTTCGCTGTCGATGCCAGTAAACCGTACCGGGGCGCCACAGGGTGATACCAGCGGTCCACGCACGCTCGAAGGCGAGTACAAACGACATGACGACTAGCGTTAATCCGGATGGAACGTTAGGGGTGTTCCGGGTCTAGAATGAGCGACCCCAGAGACAAGGAGCTGGCATGGCCAAGTACAGTCGCAAGGCGTCGGAGAAAGTTAAAAAGGCGATGCACGAACGCAAGCGCGGGAAGCTGCGCAGCGGGCGTTCGGGTAAGAAGGTCAAAAGCCGCAAGCAGGCGATCGCCATCGGCCTCTCGCAGGCGCGCCGCGCGGGCGCGAAGGTGCCGCGCAAGAAATCGTCGGCCAAGCGCAAAAAATAGAAGCACCGGGTAATTATCGGTCCGCGCCCGCACGAGCGGCCAATTTCGCGGGATGAGGGCGATAGGCGGCGGCCGACGGTCGCCTTAGAATGGCACGCGCCCCATGCCCATCGTCGAGAAAGATCCCTGGCGCGAGCAGTATTTCACCGGCGTGCCGTGTCCCGCGCATGTCGTGATCCCCACCGACGACACGCTCGCGTGGCAACGCTATCCGGCGCATCGCTGGATCTATAACAAGCTCCTCATCTGCGAGTCGCAAAGCTTGGCGCACGCGCCACACGACGTGCCGCCCACCGCGTATCCCGTTTTCAGCAAACCGATCTACAACCTGCGCGGCATGGGGACCGGGAGTTGTGTCATCCGCAGCGCCGCGGAATACGAGCGTGCGTATATCCCCGGCCACTTTTGGATGCCGTTGCTGGACGGCGAGCATGTCAGCAGCGACGTCGTGGTGGTGAACGGCGAGCCGCAATGGTGGCGGCATACCGTGGGCGTGGCGATGGGCGAGGGCATGTTCGACTACTGGACGATACTCGCCGCGGCGCGTCCGGCGATCGAGGCCCGCTGCGGCGCCTGGCTGCGCCGGCACCTCGCGGGCTATACCGGTTGCGTCAATCTCGAAACCATCGGCGGCACGATCATCGAGGCGCATCTGCGTTTCGCCGATCAATGGCCGGACCTTTACGGCGCCGGTTGGGTAGCGGCGGTGGTCGAGCTCTACGCCAGCGGCAAATGGATATATAAGGATAACGATCGCCGCGACGGCTACAGCGTCGTCGTATTCGGCCCGCACGCGACGGTCTATCCGCGGGTCGATGCGGCGACGCTGCAGCGGGTTCGCCATGCCGCCGGCGTATCGAGCGTGCAGATCACGTTCGACCCCGGTCGGCCGCCGACGGCGCACGCGATGCCGCCGGGCGGATTCCGGCTCGCGGTGATCAACGCCTGGGACCTCGATGCCGGCCGTGCGGCGCGCGCGCAACTGGTCGAGATGTTCGCGTATGATGCGGGCGATGAAGCCCGCAGCGCCTGACGGCAGCCTGTCATTGCGAGGAGCCGACAGCGACGAAGCAATCTCGCAATGCTAGTCCGGCGCTCACTCGTGGAGCGTCGCGCGCGATGACCGCCGACGTTCTCACCGCCCGCGATGCGCTCGATGCCGGCGGCCCCCTCGCCGAGCAGATTCCCAACTTCACCCCGCGCCCGACACAGCAGGCGATGGCAGCGGCGATCGAAGAGGTGTTGGCCGAGCGGCGCATCTACATTGCCGAGTCCGGCACCGGCACTGGCAAGACCTTCGCCTATCTCGTGCCCGCGCTGCTCTCCGGTCGCAAGGTGTTGATCTCGAGCGGTACGCGTAACCTGCAAGATCAGCTCTACCATCGCGACCTGCCGCTGGTGCGCAAGGCGCTGGCGCTGCCGGTCAGTGTCGCGTTGCTCAAGGGCCGCGCCAATTATCTGTGCCGCTATCGGCTGCAGCGCACGGAAAGCGAAGGCCGGTTCGCGAGCCGCGCGGACGCGGCGGATTTTGTGCGGCTGCGCGACTGGGCCGGGCGCACCCGCAGCGGCGATATCGCCGAGGCCGACGGTGTGGCCGAGGATTCCACGCTCTGGCCGCTCGTGACCTCGACCGCAGACAACTGCTTAGGCGCCGAGTGCCCGAACTACGACGAGTGCTTCGTCAATCAGGCGCGGCGCGAGGCGCTCGCCGCCGACGTGCTGGTCGTCAATCATCATTTGTTCTTCGCCGATCTCGCGTTGCGCGAGGAAGGGTTCGGCCGCTTGCTGCCCGGCGTCGATGCCGTGATTTTCGACGAGGCGCATCAGTTGCCCGATATCGCCTCGCATTTTTTCGGCATGGCACTCAGCAGTCATCAAGCGGTGGGGTTGGCGCGCGACGCCGTCGTCGAGGAGCTGCGCGAGCACAGTGGCGTGCAAGCGTTGCGGCCGGCGGCGGAGGCATTGGAGAAGGCGGTCGCGGATATGCGGCTCGCGCTCGGTGCCTCGGTCCGGCGTGAACCGTGGGAGCGTGTCGAAGGCGAGACCGCGTTTCGCACGGCGTTGGAAGCGTTGCATTCGTGCTTGAGCGAGCTAAACACGGCGCTCGACGCGGCGGCCGCCAAAGGGCAAGGCCTCGCGAGTTGCGCGCGCCGCGCGACCGAGCTGCTCGACCGGTTGACGCTGATCATCGACGGCCCGCCGTCTGACCACGTGCGTTGGTTCGAAACCGGCGCGCGCAGCTTCAGCCTGCACATGACGCCGCTCGATGTCGCGGCGCCGTTTCGCGCGCAAATGCAGGCGTTGAGCGACGAGACGTCCGATCCCAAGGCATGGATTTTTACCTCGGCGACGCTGACCATCGGCGGCGACTTCGGACATTTTCAGTCACAGCTCGGGCTGGAGGCCGCCGACACCGATCGCTGGGAGAGCCCGTTCGATTACGCGCGCAATAGCTTGCTGTATGTGCCGAAACATTTGCCCGAGCCGAGCAGCGCCGACTATACGTCGCGGCTGGTGGACGCCGCGGTGCCGGTGATCGAGGCGAGCCGCGGGCGCGCGTTTTTTCTCTTCACCAGTCACCGCGCGTTGAAGCAGGCGAGCGAATTGTTGGCGGGCCGCACACGCTACCCCTTGTTGATCCAAGGCAGCCTGCCGCGGGCGCAGTTGTTGGAACGCTTTCGGGCCGCGGGCGACGCGGTATTGCTCGCGACCGCGAGTTTCTGGGAAGGGGTGGACGTGCGCGGACCGGCGCTGTCGTGCGTCATCATCGACAAGCTGCCGTTCGCGGCGCCGGACGATCCGGTGCTGCGCGCCCGCGCCGCGGCGATGGAAGAGGCCGGGCGCAACCCGTTCATGGAATATCAGATACCGGCCGCGGTGATCGCCTTGAAGCAGGGCGCCGGGCGGCTCATCCGCGACATTGACGATCGCGGCGTGTTGATGATCGGCGATCCGCGGCTTTACACCAAAAGTTACGGGCGCGTGTTCCTCGCGAGCCTGCCGCCGATGCCACGCACGCGCGAGCTCGCCGAGGTGCAACGCTTCTTCGCCGACCTCGGCGCGAACGGGCAGGATATCGCGTCGACGGCCGCGCGCGAAAAAGGAATGGGTTAGCGGGGCGGTTGTCATTGTGAGGAGCCGCAGGCGACAAAGCAATGTTCCAACGCCTTGATCCTCCGTTACGGAGATTGCTTCGCTTCGCTCGCAATGACACCGGTGTTGGCACCCTGTTGGGGCCGAGATGCTGGATCGGCAGCGAACGGCCGATTATGATCGCCGCATGGAGCCGAATCCCAACCTCCCGCCGCCCGCCGCATCGCCGACGCCCGAACGATCGCTCGTCGTCGTTACCCACGCGGTGTACGCGCTGCAAGCGGTCGGCTTGTTGGTGCCGATCACGTTCATCGTCGGTGTCGTTATCAACTATATAAAGCGCGACGAGACGGCCGGCTCGTTCCTCGCGTCGCATTTCCGCTGGCAGATACGCACGTTCTGGTTCGGTCTGCTGTGGGGGGTTCTCGGCGCGCTGACGTTCATCATCGTCATCGGCTGGTTCATCCTGGTCGCCGCCGGCATCTGGCTCATCTACCGCATCGCCAAGGGCTGGTTGAATTTGGTTGACGCGAAGCCGATGTACAGCGAGCCGGCGCGCTAACACCAAGTCGCCACTCCCGCGTAAGCGGGAATACATACTAGCGCTCGATCGAATACAAAAAATCCGCGCCGGTATAGGTGCCCGATTCCACTTGTAGCGCCCAGTGGGTCGTCAACTGATAGCGCAGACGCAATACGTTCACCTGCTCGAACAGCCCGATGCTGTAGTTTATGTAGAGCCGCGGCGACAAGTATTTGCCGAGCACCAGCGCCGCATCTTCCGACGTACTGCCGGACTCGATCCCGACTTCTTCGATGCCGAACCGTGCCGCGAGGCGTTCGGCCAGGCGTTCCCCGCCGACGAGTTTGAGCGCGGTTGCGGCGTTCGCCAGAGCACGGCCTTGGGCGCCGGATGTCGAGTCCAGCGGCCGGCCGAACAGTAGATAGGAAAGGGTGTCCGACTCGCTCAACGGCGGATCGGAGAAGAGGCTAAGCTGAGGTGCTTTCAGCGTGCCGCCGATGGCGATGCCGGCGGTGATTTCTTCCACACGCCGCACCGCGCGCGCGTCGATACCGGGATTGTCGACCGGGCCGCCGGCGAACAACAGGCGTCCGCGCTCGATTTCGAGCTTGCGGCCGTAGGCCTCGTACTTTCCTTTCTCGATACGCAGCTCGCCGCGCGCGGTGGTGATGCGGTCGGTGCTGTCCGTCGCCACCAAGCTGCCGACGATGTTTCCGGTCAGACCGAAACCGTCGAATTCGACTTTGTCGCCGAGTGTGACGCGTATCTCGGTTTCCACCGTCCATCCGCGTTGAGTTTCGATCGGCGTGTCGGCCGCGTTGATGAGCACGATGTCCGGCGACGGCGATATCGGCGTTTGCGGTTTCTTCGGCGTGAGTTTCGCCTCTGGGATGTCCACGCCGCCTTCCAGCCGCAGCCATCCAGGCCGCGCCGCGATCCGCAACGACGGTGACGCGAGCACCCATGCCTGCGAAATGTTCGCGAGTTCGAGGCGTTTTCCGTCGATGCGCATATGAGCGCGCCACGCGGACGCAGCGTCGAACGTCACATCCCCGGTGAAACTGGCCTCGCCCGGGCCGGACGCGAGTCCGCCGTCGAGGCGCAGCGTGCGCCCGCCGTCGGCGCGCGCACGCAGCATCATTTTGCGCACGCGGATACCGAGCGCTGCAACGTTGGCCGATGCATCGGCGAGCGTGGCGACACCACGCAGCGTCGGGTTTGCCAGGGTGCCGGCGATCTGGTAGTCGACATCGAGTTGCCCGCGCGGCAATTCGAGATCCGGCAGAAACATGCCGACGCGCGCAAGGCTCGCCAGCCGTGCGCGCACGCGACCGGTCAGCGGCTGTTCCGCGCCCGCCGCGGCGCTGGTATTAAAGCGTGGCAAAGCGACGTCCACGTCAAGCGCATCCGCTTGCGCCAGCATGATGTTCAGTTTGGCGCGCAAACCTTGATCGTCGAGTTTAAGCGAACCGCTGCCGCGCTCGATGTCGAGCGCCTCGCCACCGGGCGCGCGCGTGACCGCGGCGGCGACGAACGTAAAGCTTGCGTTGGCGGCGATCGGACGTTTGGCATCGAAACGGGCGTCCGCTTCGGTTTCGAGGGTGCCGTGCAGTTGCAGCGACGCAGGCAGCAGCGGATTGAACCATGCAAGCGGCAACGCCCGCGCCTGCAAGCGGGCGCGACCGGGGCCGGTTGCAGACCACTCGATTTCACCGCATGCACGGCCGGTGTCGCTTGCTTCCAGGCAGAGCGGGCCGACGCCGAATCCATCGGCGGTGATACGCAGCGGCGCCGCCTGCGGCAGCGACCACGTGCCGTAGTCGGCGGCGAGCGATGTGCTGACGACGCGACCGTGCCATGCCCGTTCGGCGTACGCGCCGCGGAAATCGGCGGCGAGCGTGGTCTCCGGTGTGCTCATCCGCAACATCAAGCGGTGATCGTTGACCATACCGTGGCCCGTTAAATGAATGCGTTCAACGATTCGCGGGCCGAATCGGATCGCGTGCGCGCTGATGTCGACATTCGACGGCGCGCGGTTAGCGAGGTCCAGACGAAGCGTCGCCTTGATATTCTTTACCTCGGTCCGCGCGTAGCGCGCGCGGGCGGCATCCAACGTGATGTCCACGCGCGGCGTCGCGCGCGCGCCGTTCAAGCGCGCGCGCGCCTGCACGCTGCCGCTCGCCGCCGGCACGAACGTGGCGAGGTTGGGGATGTTCGCCTGTAGTGCCAGGTTCCAATCGCGCGCGATGCTGCCGTTCGCCCGGAATTCAGCGGCGCCGATGCGCAGTACTGCGGCGGCGATCTCATGGCGCGCGCCGGTTGTTGTCCAGCGCGCGTTACCGGCGACGTTCTGGCGGCGCAGCGTTCCGCCCAGGTGCGTCAACGCGATTTCGTTGCGCACACGCGCGCGGCTTGTGGTGCCGCGCACGCGCGCGTCGAAGGCAAGCCGTCCGGCCCACTCCGACCAGTGTGCGCCGGGATTCAAGTTGTCACCGTGCACGCGCAGGTGCCAGCGCCACGGATCGCGCTCGATTGTGCCTTGCGCGGCAACGGCGCCGGCGAGCGTATCCAGTACCAACGTCTCAATGCGGACGGTGTTCGCGTCGCCATGCAACGCAAGCTTCAATTGGTTCGGAGGTAGCGCGTTGCCGGCGAACGACGCCTGCGCTTGCAGTCGATAGTCGGCGAATGTGCCCTCAAGGCGCGCATCTCCTTCCGATGTGATTGGGATCGCGGCGAGTCCCGGCCAACGCCACGCGTGCCAGTCGAGTTGCAGCGCCGACGGTGCGGGCGTGTCGCCGAATGTATACCGGCCGCTGGCGCGCAGACGGCCGTCGCCATCGGGCCGGCGCGCCTCGAACTTAGTTAGCGTGATAGCGTTTTGGTGTCGCCGCGCCTGCGCCTCGACATGAAATCGTTCCGATTGATAGTCGAGCAGGAGCTTGGCATCGGTCAGGAAGTCCGCCGCCGTCCCGTGCGCCTCGATCTGGCCGGCGACGCCGATGGCGGGCCAGCTCGAAACGACACGGTCGAGCGCCGTAGCCGGTATTGAGGCGCGTAGCCGGAAGCGTGGATCGGCCTGTCGCAGATCGATATCCGTTTCTGCGGTGACGGCCGTCGGCGCCGTGAGCCGCTGAACCGCGCGCAATTGCTGCAGCGTGCCGGTCAGTGTGCCGTTGCCAGCAACTTCGGGAAGGTTGGGCAGTTGGATACGCCAGTCGAGCTGTATCCCGTCATCGGTGTCGAGCGCGCCCTGCGCGGTCAATGCGAAGCGGGGAGATACAACGTGAAGTTGGGATATTTCGAGATCGTGCGCGTCGGCGGCAAGGGCGATCTGGGCGGAATCGATCGTGACCCACTCGGTATCGCCGCGGCGCAGCGTCAGGTTGTGTAATGTGCCGTCGTCGATACGAATCGCCATCGGCACGCGCCATGGCGCGCGCTGACGCGGCGGAGCGTCGGTCAGTTGGATAGTTATGCCGGCGACGCTTGCAGTGGTGATATGCAGTCGCCCGCGTAACAGCGCCCACGGTCGCCAATCGAGATGGATTTTCCCGATGCTCAGCGTTGACGTCTCGGTGCGGTACGAAAGTTCCTCGATCGCGATCGGCCCCATCAGGCGTCCGCTGACGGCGGCGAACCGGATCTCGCCCGCGGCGCGCGCTTGCACTTGCGCGACGACCCAGCGAAACGCCGACTCGCTCGTCAGCAGCCAGCCGATGGCCGCGCCGATGCCGAGCAAGAACAGCAGCAGCGTAACGAACAGCGTGCGTCGGCGCATACGCGCGCTAGAGGTCGGGGCCGACATTGAGATGCAAACGCCACGGTGTATCCGGCAGGCTCAACGCGGTTGCCACGTCGACGCGCACTTGGCCGATGGGTGATCTCCAGCGCACGCCGATGCCGGCGCCTTCCTTCAACGGGCCGCTGAACGCGTCGAGCGCGTTACCGGCGTCGTAGAACACCGCCGCCGACCAATCGCCGTACACAATGTGCTCATACTCGATGCTGCCGACCAGTAGATGCCGGCCGCCGATGACCTCGCCGCGTGCGTTTTCCGGACCGAGCGTGTTGAAGGCGTAGCCGCGCACGCTGCGATCGCCGCCGGCAAAGAAACGCACCGACGGTGGCAGGCTGTTGAAGTCGTCGACGCGTGTGGCGCCGATATCGGCGCGCAGGATAACGCGACCTCGCTCGCCCAAATCCTCGATCCACTTGACGCCGACGCGGCTTTGCACGAAATCGGTGTCCGCGCCGAGCGCATCGGCGGCGCCGCGCAGGCCGAACAGCAGCCGCACGCCCTCGCGGGCGTAGACGCGGCTCTCGCCCCAGCTGCGCGACCATTGCGCGTCCGGCATCAGCAGGCGCGACTTGCCGCTGTCGCCGCCGATCTCGAACGTTTCGTTTTGCAGATTGAGCGACAGAATCTCGCGCCAGGCGCCGCGCGCGATGGAGCGGCTGGCCGCCAGGCGCCGCAATTCGGTTTCGGCCACGCGCGTGTCGCCTTGGCTGTAGGCGGCGGTGAAGGCCAGTTGGTCGGTGCGCGGATTGCGGATCGGAATGATGTAGCTCGACGACAGCGTCTTCTCGATCTCGGACAAGCGCGTCTCGGCGCGGATGCTGTGCCCCTGGGTGTTGAGGTAACGCCGTTCCCAGCCGAGCTGGCCGCGCGCGCCACTGTCGGTGCCGTAGCCGATGCCGAACGTGTAGCGCGAGGGATTGCGCGCGGTGAGCCGAATCGTCACCGGGACTTCGCCATCCACGGCCTGCTTGGGATCGGTATCGACCTCGACCTCGCTGTAGAACTGGCTATCGAGCAGCGCACGCTGCAGCTCGATGAGCGCGAGTGAGGAGTAGGGATCGCCCGGCGCGATGCGCGCATAGCGCGCGAGCAACGCCTCGGTCAGAATTCCCTTGTCCTGCTCGAAGTGTACGTCGCCGAAACGATAGCGCGGACCGGTGTCCATGTGCAGCGCGACGGCAACGCGGTAGGTTTCGAGATCCACGCGCAGCGCGTGTTCAGTAAAGGCAAAGTCGAAGTAGCCGCGCTCGGTGGCGGTCTTAAGGAGACCGCTCTTGGCGGCTTCATACGCGCGCTGATCCAGCGCATCGCCAGGCGCCAACGGAAACGCGTCCAGCAATCGGCGAAATGCGGGATCGGACTCGCCCTCGCCGCGGATCCGCAGGTCGACCGTCGCGACCGGCAGCGACGGACCGGGATTGACGACGTAGTGCGCCTGCCAAGTGTCGCCATCGCGGCGCAGCGCTGTCTCGACCTCAGCCCGATAGAAGCCGAACGGTTCCAGTGCCCGACGTATCTCGTCCGGCGCCTGGGCGTGAAGCTGGCGGATGCGGCGCTCGGACAGCGACTCCGCGCGGTCGCGATACAGCGTGAGCGAGCGCAGCACGTTCTCGCGCGGCGCGCCGGTCACCCCCTGAACGTTCACCAACACCGCGGCCTCGACCCGCGGCGCCGGCAGCAAGGTGGCGGCGATAAGCAGTACGAGCGGATGGATCGCATGCAACCAGACGCGGCGCACGGGCATTAGCCGTTTAGAGTTCGTTGCGGGCATAATATCGGCACCGATGTACCGGCGCGTATGGCAAAGCCCTTAAATTGCCAGGCAACAGCGAATAACGAAGCTTCGCGCGATGATTACCCCATTTTGCGCATCGACATTGTGACGACACCGAAACGTCTGCCCGGTCGCGCCTGCCGCCTTATCGCCACCGGTTTTGGGGCCGGTCTCGCGCCGGTCGCGCCCGGCACATTCGGTACGCTGCTTGGTATTCCGATTTATTTGCTGCTGCATCCGCTTCCGGTCGGTGTCTACATCGCGATTACGGCGGCGCTGTTCGTAGCGGGTATTGTCGTGTGCGAGTGCGCGGAGCGCAACATGGCGCGGCACGACGCGCCCGAAATCGTGTGGGATGAGATCGTCGGGTATCTCATCACCATGGCGTTCGCACCGCCCGGCTGGTTGTGGATCGCCGTTGGCTTTGTGTTGTTTCGATTGTTCGATATTTGGAAGCCGTTTCCAATACGCCGCATCGATCGGACCTTGCCCGGCGGTTTCGGCACGATGCTCGATGATGCGCTGGCCGGAATATACGCCTCGGTGGTGCTGCAGCTGCTCGCTGCGCTGATGAGTGAATACTCCGCCGAGCGTGCGCCGCTGGCGGTGTGGTTCTGACGCATGCCGGCGGACCTGCTGCTGCTCATCGTGTTCGGCGGCATCGCCGGCGTCATGGCGGGCCTGCTCGGTATCGGCGGTGGCCTGCTGATCGTGCCGGTGTTGGCGATCCTGTTCGAGCGCCAAGGCGTCAGCCGCGACGTGTTGTTGCAGTCGGCGATCGGCACCTCGCTCGCAACCATCGTGTTCACGTCGTTGTCGTCGACGTTGGCGCATCACCGGCGCAACGCCGTGCAGTGGGATTTGTTTCGGCGATTCGTGCCCGGTGTTTTGATCGGCGGTCTGGTTGGCGCCGCCGTCGCCGATTCTTTGCCGGGGCGGGTGCTGCATTACGTGGTCGCGGTCGCAATACTGTCGGTCGCGGTGCAGTTCGGTTTCATGCCGCGCGCGGCGCCGGCGCAGCGCCCGTTGCCGGGGCGCGCGGCGCTGGTCTCGGCGAGTGGCGTGATCGGCGCGCTATCGACGCTCGTCGGCATCGGCGGCGGATCGCTGACGGTGCCGTATCTGACATGGTGCAGCGTGCCGGTGAAGCAAGCGATCGCCACCGCCGCGGCGATCGGTTTCCCGATCGCGGTCGCGGGTACAGTGGGGTACGTTGTCGGGGGGCTGAACGAAACCGGCCTGCCGCCGTATAGCGTCGGTTACGTCGTGCTGCCGGCGTTTATCGGTATCGTTATCGCCAGCGTGCTCGCAGCGCCGCTCGGCGCATGGTTGGCGCATCGACTTTCGGAAACAACGTTACGCCGTCTATTTGCCCTGTTCCTGGCCGTGCTCGGGATGCGCATGCTGTTTGGTTGAGATAAACAAAAAGGGAGCAGCGCGGCTGCTCCCTCTTCTATTATCGTTTGTGGCAAGTTAGTTTTTGGATATTTCAAGACTGCCGTACTGCTTTAAGATCTCCAAACCCTTCACCGCGTGCTCGTAGCCTTGCGCGGCGGAACGCGACCACCACCACGCGGCCTCGTTAAAATCCTGCGCTTCACCGTCGCCGGTCGCGGCGAGCGCACCGAGATGAAACTGTGCCGCGGCATCGCCGCCGCTCATGGCCGCCAGATACCACCACATGCGCGCCTTGGATACGCTCTTCTCGACGCCCTGGCCGCGCGAGTACAGCAGGCCCAAGTTGTACTGCGCCGCGGTGTGGCCCTGATAACCGGCCGCGTGCCACCATCGGGCCGCCTGCGCGAAGTTGAGATCGGCGCCCTGGCCGGTCGCGTATGCCACACCCAGATTGAACTGGGCCATGACATGGCCGTGCTCCGCCGGGCCGTACCAGAGCTTGGTTGCCCGTGCGTAGTCACCGTTTTGGTAGGCGACAACCCCGTCCAAAAACGCCCGCTCAACCGTGCCCGAGATACCGAGCTGCGTCACTTCCTGCCAGCCCGCGTCACTGACGCGCGCGACAGTCACCCCGGCCGCCGCCATGCGCGGTGCCAGCCAGACAAGCAGTACAAGGATCAACCCGACCAACTTGAGCGCGAGGCCCGCGGAATCCCGGGGCAAAACGACAGCGCTGTTGTGTGCGACGAACCGTTGCATAACGCCCCCGATCGGAGATAACCCTCAGTCTAGTTCAAGATACGTGCCAGGCCGGTCCGGTTGTGGTTGACGAAAGGAGCGGGACGGGTGCGCGCTGTTGCCTTGACTTTGAGCAGTCGTGGTCTACCTCGCTACAATCCAGCGATGACCACGGACCTCATCGACCTCGCGACCCAGCTCGGCGAGGCGCTAAAACGCAAACGCTGGATGCTCGCCGTTGCCGAATCCTGCACCGGCGGTGGCATCGCCCAGGCGTGCACGGCGATTCCGGGAAGCTCCGCGTGGTTCGAGCGCGGCTTCGTGACTTACAGCAACCGAGCTAAAACCGAAATGCTTGGCGTGCCGGCCGAGTTGATAGAGCGTCATGGCGCGGTGAGTGAAGAGGTGGCGCGGGCGATGGTGACAGGGGCGCTGCGACACAGTCCGGCAAATATCGCGATCGCCGTGACGGGGATCGCCGGACCGGGTGGCGGTTCGCCAACCAAACCGGTGGGGACGGTTTGGTTTGCGTGGGGAGTGAAGAATCGATCCGCGTTGAGCTTACGAAAACAATTTGACGGTGATCGCACGATGGTTCGCGCGCAGTCGACGCGACTGGCGATCGAGCAGCTTGTCGCCGAGATCGCGCGTTAGGCGAGCTTAGCGACGATCAAGGCGTCCAGTTCTTGTTTTAACCGTGGCAGGATTTCATCGTAGCGAAACGTGCCGAGCGATCGTTCGCCGCGCTTGAGCGTAACGTGGTTTGGGCCGCACCAGAGGCCAGGGTCGGCGTCGTCGGTTTCGCCGGGGCCGTTGACGCGGCAGCCCATGACGGCGATGGTGATGGCGTGGTCGGCGGCGTAGCGGGTCATTTCTTTGACTTGCTGCGCGAGCTCGATGAAGGCTTCGTTTTCGACGCGTGAGCAGCTCGGGCAGCTAATGATATTCAGCGCGTCGCGGTTGTAGTGCACCACGCTGCGTACGCGGCCGGCGGCGATGTCGGCGAGGATTTGGCGGCCGACTTCGATTTCCTGCGACTTGCGGTCGTTCGGGACCGTGAGCGAGACGCGGATGGTGTCGCCGATGCCTTGCGATACCAACTGCTCGAAGGCGATGCGAGTCTTAATAATGCCGTCGGGCGGTAGGCCCGCCTCGGTGACGCCGAGATGCAGCGGTACGTCCGGGCGTTCTTTGGCGAAGCGTCTGTTGACCTCGATGACGTTCGCGGGATCGGAGTCTTTCAGCGACACGCAGTAGCGCGTAAAGCCGATGCGGTCGAGCAGCTCGCAGTGATCGAGCGCGCTTTCGAGCATCGGCGAGAGTTTGTCGCTCGGGTCGTACTTTTCCGCCTTGGCCGGGTCGACCGAGCCGCAATTGACGCCGACACGCAGCGCGCAGTCGTTTTCGCCGGCGACGTCGACCAGAAACCGCACCTTGTCGGCCCACGGTTTGCCGCGTTAGTGGTGGTAGAGGTGGCCCGGGTTGTAGCGGATCTTATTCACGCTCTTGGCGACGAGCGCGGCCATGCGGTAGTTTTCCTGCAAATCGGCCGAGAGATTTGCCTGCGTCTGCGCCCGGATTTCCGCCAGCGCGGCCGCGTCTTTCTTGTTATCCACGGCCACGCGAATCACGTCCGCGCCCGCCGCGGCCAGGTCGGCGATCTGACGGACGGTGGCGTCGATGTCCTGCGTGTGCGTGGCGCACATGCTCTGCACCGCGATCGGATGACCGGCGCCGATGGTGACAGAGCCGATTTTGACGGCGCGTGTGGGGTTGCGGGGCAGGGCCATGGGTAAAATTCAGCGACGAATGGGTGCGAAGTCTAAAAGCATGCGACCGTCAGGGCTAGGCCCCACTCTTATAAATATGGAATAATCCCCCGATTATCGAACCACCTTCGTCAACCGAATTTCAGCGGGAAACCGCGGGAGTCACCACATGGAAAGCAATAAGTCCAAGGCCCTCCATGCCGCCCTGGGTCAAATCGAGAAGCAGTTCGGCAAGGGCTCGGTCATGCGCCTCGGGGATGCGACGGCGCAGCAGGTCGAGGTGATTCCGACCGGGTCGCTGGGGCTCGATATCGCGCTCGGGATCGGCGGCATGCCGCGCGGGCGGGTGGTCGAGATTTACGGGCCGGAGTCGTCGGGCAAGACGACGCTGGCGCTGCAGGTGATTTCCGAGGCACAAAAACTGGGCGGGGCGGCGGCCTTCATCGACGCCGAGCATGCGCTCGATCCGTCGTACGCCAAGAAACTCGGCGTCAATACCGAAGAGCTTTTAGTCTCGCAGCCGGACTCCGGCGAGCAGGCGCTGGAAATTGCCGACATGCTGGTGCGCTCGGGCGCGGTCGACGTGGTGGTGGTCGACTCGGTCGCGGCGCTGACGCCGAAGGCCGAAATCGAAGGCGAAATGGGCGACTCGCACATGGGTCTGCATGCGCGCCTCATGAGCCAGGCGCTGCGCAAGCTCACCGGCAACATCAAGCGCTCGAACACGCTGGTGATCTTCATCAACCAGATCCGCATGAAGATCGGCGTTATGTTCGGCAATCCGGAGACGACCACGGGCGGCAATGCGCTTAAGTTCTACGCCTCGCTGCGCCTCGACATCCGCCGTATCGGCGCGCTCAAGCGCGGCGAGGAAGTAATCGGCAACCAAACCCGCGTGAAGGTGGTCAAAAATAAGCTGGCACCGCCGTTCAAGCAGACCGAGTTCGACATTCTTTATAACGAGGGCATCTCCAAGCATGGCGAGCTGATCGACATTGGCGTCGAACAGAACGTCATCGAGAAATCGGGTGCCTGGTATACCTATAAGAAGGATCGTATCGGCCAAGGTAAGGACAACGCACGCCAGTTCTTGAAGGAAAATCCGGGTCTGGCGGCCGAGATCGAGGCCAACATCCGCGAGCGGGTGGTCGCCGCGAAGGCGGTGGCCGATGGTAACGGTGCCGCGGCGCCGGTGGCGGAAGAGGTCGAGGCCTGAGGGACCCGATCGAGCTCGATGCCGGCAAGGCGCGCCAGCATGCGATAAAGTGGCTGGCGCGGCGCGAATATAGCCGGCACGAGTTGTACCAGAAGTTGCTGACCAAGGGGTGCAGCGAGGCGATCGCCCAATCGGTATCCGATGGGCTCGCCGCCGAGGGGTTACTCTCCGACGAGCGATTCATCGCGAGCCTGATCCGGGTGCGGCGCGGACGCGGGTATGGGCCGCTGCGCATACGCCTGGAGTTGCAGGAGAAGGGCATCGCGCCGGAGATCGCCGAAGGCGCCGTCGCGGCGCGTAGCCGTGACTGGTTGGATGAGATCCGGCGCGTGCGGCGCAAAAAGTTCGGCGCCAGTATGCCGGCCACGTATGCGGAACGCGCGCGCCAGGCGCGGTTTTTACAATCGCGCGGTTTTAGCAGTGATCAGATATTTGAAGTGCTGAAAGCACGTGAAGATGAGGATTAACGGCCGTAGCGGGAAATTTCGGAGCCTGTTCCGAGCGAGAGCGAGGAATCTCGCTCCCCGCAGTGACAATGAAGGTAGTCATTGCTAGCGCAATCTCTTCGGGAATGTACGAAATGATGTTGTCGAGTTAGGCATGAAGAGCACAGAGATCCGTCAACTGTTTTTGGACTATTTCAAACGCAACGGCCACCAGGTCGTCGCGTCGAGCCCGCTCGTGCCGGCCAACGATCCGACGTTGCTCTTCACCAACGCCGGAATGGTGCAATTCAAAGACGTGTTCCTCGGCATCGACAAGCGGCCGTACGCGCGCGCGGCGTCGAGTCAGCGCTGTGTGCGTGCCGGTGGTAAGCATAATGATCTGGAAAATGTCGGCTATACCGCGCGCCACCACACATTTTTCGAGATGCTCGGCAACTTCAGCTTCGGCGACTACTTCAAGCGTGAGGCGATTCGGTTTGCCTGGGAGTGTCTGACCAAGGACTTCGGCCTCAAGCCCGAACGCCTGTGGGTGACGGTATATAAGGATGACAACGAAGCCGCGGATATCTGGCTGAAAGAGATCAAAGTCGACCCCAAACGGTTCAGTCGCTTGGGCGAGGCGTCCAACTTTTGGTCCATGGGCGACACCGGCCCATGCGGGCCATGCAGCGAGATCTTCTACGATCACGGCGCCGCCATCGCCGGCGGACCGCCGGGCACTCCTGACGAGGACGGCGATCGTTACGTCGAGATTTGGAACCTCGTGTTCATGCAGTTCAATCGCGACAGCGAGGGGCGCATGACGCCGTTGCCCCGGCCCTCGGTCGATACCGGCATGGGGCTGGAACGCATCTCCGCTGTCATGCAGGGCGTGCACAGCAATTACCAGATCGATTTGTTTCAGAATCTGATCCGGGCGGCGGCGCAAATCATCGGCACGCGCGACCTTAAAAACAGTTCGCTTAACGTCGTCGCCGATCATATTCGTGCCGCGGGTTTTCTCGTTACCGATGGTGTGCTGCCGTCGAACGAAGGTCGCGGTTACGTGCTACGTCGCATTATTCGGCGCGCGGTGCGCCACGGCCACCGGCTCGGTGCGACCGATCCGTTCTTCTATAAATTAGTCGCGCCGTTGATCGAGGAGATGGGGCAGGCCTATCCGGAGTTGGCGCAGGCGCGCGAACTCGTGGAGCGCGCGCTGAAACTGGAAGAAGAGCGCTTCAATGAGACGCTCGAACAAGGGTTGAAAATCCTGGATCAGGATATTGCGCAACTTTCCGGCGACACGATTTCCGGCGCGACCATTTTCAAGCTGTACGACACCTACGGCTTTCCACTCGACCTCACGCGCGACATCGCACTTGAGCGCGGGCTCAAGCTCGACATGCCGGGCTTCGAGCAGGAAATGACGGCGCAGCGCGAGCGCGCGCGAGCGGCGTCCAGTTTCAAATCCGCCGCCATCGCGGCGGGTGCGGGCGGCGCGGCGGTAGCGACGGCGTTCACCGGCTACGAGACGGTGCGCGATCAAGCGGTGGTGCAGGCGATCCGCGTCAATGGGCAAGATCGGGTGTCGCTGCGTGCCGGTGAAGAGGGCGTGTTGTATCTCGACCGTACCCCGTTCTACGCCGAATCAGGCGGGCAAATCGGCGATCAGGGTTGGCTCAAAACCGACAATGCCGTGTTCGCGGTGCAGGACACGCAAAAGGGTTACGCCCACGTCGGGCGTCTGGAGCGCGGCGAGATCCAAGTCGGCGCGCGTGTCGACTGCGAGGTCGATGCGTCGCGACGCTTGGCGACCGCGTACAACCATTCGGCAACCCATTTATTGCACGCCGCGCTCAAGCAGGTGCTCGGCGAGCACGTGCAGCAGAAGGGCTCGTTGGTCGAGCCGACCCGGCTGCGTTTCGACTTTTCCCATTTCGAGCCGATAACGCCCGAGCAACTGCAGAAGATCGAGGATTTGGTCAACGAGGCCATTCGGCGCAACGACGCGGTCGAGACGCGCCAGATGCCGCTGGATCAGGCGATGGCCTCCGGTGCCTGCGCGCTGTTCGGCGAAAAATACGACGACGAGGTGCGGGTCGTCGGCATGGGCGCGTTTTCCAAGGAACTCTGCGGTGGCACCCACGTGCGCCGCACCGGCGACATGGGCTTTTTTAAGATCACGACCGAGGGCGGCGTCGCGGCGGGGGTGCGCCGATTGGAGGCCGTTACCGGCCCGGGGGCGCTTGAGTACGTACGCACGCTCGAAGGCCGGCTCGGGCGGGTCGCCGAAATGGTGCGCGGGAGCCGCGACGACGTTCCGGCCAAGGTCGAGCAACTGCAAAACCGCGTCCGCACCCTCGAGAAAGAACTCGACCAACTGCGCGCGCAGCTCGCCAAGGGCGGCGGCCAGAACCTGATGGATCAAGTGCAGGAGGTCGGCGGCGTGAAGGTGCTGGCGGCGACGCTGGATGGGGCCGACGTCAAGACCTTGCGCGAGGCGGTCGACCAGTTCAAGAGCAAGCTGGCGCCGGCGGCGATCGTGCTGGCCTCGGTAAGCGATGGCAAGGTCACCCTCATCGCCGGCGTTACCAAGGAGCTGGCCGGTCGGGTCCACGCCGGTGAGCTCGTCAACCACGTCGCCAACCGCGTTGGCGGCAAGGGCGGCGGCCGGCCGGACATGGCACAGGCCGGCGGTACCGACGTTGCCGGTCTTCCGGCCGCGTTGCGTACCGTGCCGGAGTGGGTGGGGCAGACGATCGGCCGCTAGTTGCCCGCCGCGTATCCGGAGTGACGCATAGCGGCTGTTTACTCGGGGCGCGAAAGCCGGTTTAATCTGCGCCCTTTGCGGTACCTCTCGTTCCGATATGGCCCTTATCGTTCAAAAGTACGGCGGCACGTCCGTCGGCAGCCCCGAGCGCATCTCCGCGGTTGCGCAAAAGGTCGCGCAAATGCGCGCGGCCGGTCACGACATGGTTGTGGTCGTCTCCGCGATGAGCGGAGAGACCGACCGGCTGATCAAGCTCGCCAAAAGCGTGCACACCGACCCGCCGGCGCGGGAGTTGGACGTGCTGCTCGCCACCGGCGAGCAGGCGACGATCGCGTTGCTCAGCATGGCGTTGCAGCGTCAGGGCCTCGAGGCGCGCTCATACACCGGCCATCAGGTGCACATTTTGACCGACAACGTGCACGGCAAGGCGCGCATTCTCGATATCGACGACAAGCGCGTGCGCGACGACCTTAAGAAGGGTCGCGTGGTCGTGATTGCGGGGTTTCAGGGCGTGGACCAAGATGGGAACATCACCACCCTCGGCCGCGGCGGTTCGGACACCACCGCCGTGGCGATGGCGGCCGCGCTCAAGGCCGACGAGTGTCAAATCTATACGGACGTGGACGGCGTCTACACCACCGATCCGCGCATCGTCCCGCAGGCCCGGCGCCTCGACCGCATCACCGACGAGGAAATGCTGGAGATGGCGAGCCTCGGCGCGAAAGTCTTGCAGATCCGGTCGGTCGAATTTGCTGGAAAGTATAAAGTTCCGCTGCGCGTGTTGTCGTCGTTCGAGGACGGGCCGGGCACGCTTATTACGTACGAGGAAAACGAGATGGAAGCGCCGCTAATTTCGGGCATCGCCTTCAACCGCGACGAAGCCAAGCTCACCGTGCGCGGTGTGCCAGACCAGCCGGGGGTTGCTTATCGCATCTTGGGCGATATCGCCAAGGCCAATATCAATGTCGACATGATCGTGCAAAACACCGGCGCCGACGGTACCACGGACTTCACCTTCACCGTGCACCGCGGTGACTATGCCAAAGCGCTCGACGTGCTGCGCGCCGCCAAACTCGCCGCGCGCGAGATCAGCGGCGACGACAAGATCGTCAAGATCTCGGTCGTGGGCGTCGGCATGCGTTCCCATTCCGGGATTGCCAGCACCATGTTTAAGGCGCTGGCGGATGAAGGCATCAACATCCAGATGATTTCAACCTCCGAGATAAAGATCTCGGTCGTGGTCGACGAGAAGTACTTGGAGCTCGGCGTACGCGCGCTGCACACCGCGTTCGGCCTGGAAAAGCCTACGAATCGTGATACGGTTAAAGGGTCCGCAACCGCGAAAATGTAGGGTTGGATTGAACTTATGGTGTGTTGGGACGCCAGATAACGAGTGGCATAAAAGCTGCATAGAGATAGAGGTCAGGGCTGGGTTCCGGAGCGGCTTCGGTACAACAATCCGCAACTTAGCGTATGGGGTAGCTGCCGGGCGCAGGCGCGCCGGAACAGGTGACGACAGCTGGAGACGACAGGGACGCCGATACAGACGGAAAAGACTGAGGGGTAAAGCGGATGCTTATTTTGACCAGACGCATTGGCGAGACACTGAACATCGGCGACGATGTGCAGGTGACCGTGCTTGGTATCAAGGGGAACCAAGTGCGGATCGGCGTGAACGCGCCTAAAGAAATCCCGGTGCATCGCGAAGAAATTTACGAGCGTATTAAAAAGGAAAAAGAGGCCGGGTTGCCCGGCGTTCGGCATTCCAAGCTCGCTGAGCAAGACAAGGGGTAGTCCTTCCTTTACGTGCCGGGGTGCAGCCGGTATCCTTCTCGCCGTTTCCGAACAGGAGAGATGGCCGAGTTGGTCGAAGGCGCACCCCTGCTAAGGGTGTATACGCCAAAAGCGTATCGAGGGTTCGAATCCCTCTCTCTCCGCCATATGCCGAGCGATTTTCCCACGCGAAGTTTTTCCACGCTCTCGTTATAATCCGCGCTCGTTTTAATGTTTCGTCGCACCAGGGACGGCATGCAAACAATTTCGCGCCCGTAGCTCAGCTGGATAGAGTACCTGGCTACGAACCAGGCGGTCGGGAGTTCGAATCTCTCCGGGCGCGCCAAAAAAAGAAAGCCCGCGCAAGCGGGCTTTCTTGCGTCCGGGGAGATGAGAACTCCGAACGAGCTGAAATCCCAGCGACAAGCGCGGCCGCGGGCGACGGGCCCGCGAGGCGCGGCTACTGGTAGTTCTCTTTCTTCAAGGAACTGTCACTCGCAAACACGTGAGTAAGCCATCGAAGGTTTGCCACTCCTGCGAGAGTGGGAATTTCGTTGCCGTTTAGACGTCCGCGAACTACTGCGCACGCCGGTCGGCATTCAGTTGACCCCGCTCCGAGCTATCCAGTAATCTCGCGCGTGCGCGGCAGGAGACGCGCATCGGGCCAGATGAACGAATATGCCGAGCGCGTTATTACCTCACGGACCGCGACCACGTTGCTATGGCTGACGCTTTGAAAAGCTGGCGGCATCTTTTTTCCGCGGTTCTTGCGCTGGGCGCGCGTGCAAGCAGCGTCGAATATCGGCTGCGTGCCGCGTACGTCAACGAATTGCAACGATTGTCCCCACACGAAGATCTCCCGAAAGAATTGCGCGCCGACTTCGCGGCGCTGATGAACGAAATTGCGACCATGTACAACAATCCGGACCGCGCCGACGAGCAGAAGGCTAGCCATCTCGCAAAGCAGGTGGTAGTTCTCTACGACCGAGTGACACGTCAGTTCTGAATGGCCTGTGTCTTCCATGGACACCGATCGGCCTAGTCCGCTGGAGGGTTTGTATCGGGCGGTGGTAGTGCTCGTCTCGGGGCAGGGCCGTATCCAAGAGCGGTTAGCGGAGAGCTTTTGGCAGCACCTGTGCCATGTCGATCACACCGTGCTGCCACCGTCGGTGCGGGAAGACTTTGTGATGCTGTGCGCGGAGCTGACGTCGTTGTTGGGCAATTCCGACCGGGCCGTAGATATTGGCGACGCCAAAGCGGGCGAGTACGCGCGTCGACTTATTCTGGTTTATGACGCGGTTTTGCGCTCGCTGCCATAGCCGCGTTACTTGCACGGTTACTCGTGCTTCGCAATAATTTGCGAGTGCCGACGACGACTATAAACGCGCACGACGTAAGGAGCGAGAACCAATGGTGGGTGTGCCCCAGTACGCCGGCAGGCAAAAACTTTACAGCGCATTGCTGATTCTTGCCTGCCAACCCGGACCTATCGATGAGCGCTTGGAGACCGCCTACCGAATGGCGATCGGCTCGATCGAACCGCATCTCGATATTCCGCCGGAGTTCAAGGCCGAGTTCCAGCTCATGCGCGAGGAACTGCATCAGGAGCTCGTGTTCGGTTCCCGCGGACCAAGTAACGGGCGCAAACAATGGGCCGCCGGCATGGCGACGCGCATCGTCGCGCTATATGACAAGCTGGCGCGCGCACAGCGCTGAAGTGAAGACGCTGCCGCCGCTTGCGGCGACGGTTATCGCGCCGGTGCCGGCGCCACCACCCCTCGCTTCATCTTTCAAACACTTGCGTGTCCGAAACATGGCGCTCGGTCCGTCGACCGCGCCACGGACCGCCATAACGAGTTTCTCAGCAGCCTGCTAAGGACATCTCCCACGGTTGGACCGTTGCTCAAGGACGCGCTCCTAGAGTATTTTCCCCTAATACACTCCCTAGGCGACGCAATCATGGAACGGCCTTCCGGCGTGAAGGAGTCGGCGGTGCGGGCGCATACCCGTTTCAGCGACTTTGATATTTATCTCTTTCGGCAGGGGAGTCATTCGCACCTGTATAGAAAGTTTGGCGCCCATGCGGCCACCGTCGACGGTATCGCTGGGACCTATTTCGCCGTGTGGGCGCCCAACGCCGAGCGCGTCAGTGTCATCGGCGAGTTCAACCGCTGGCATACGGACAGCCACGCGCTGTTGGCGCGCTCGGACCAATCCGGCATTTGGGAGGGGTTCATCCCCGGCGTCAGTGCGGGCGCGTTGTACAAGTATCACATCGTCTCGCGCTACCACGGCTTTCGCGTGGACAAGGCCGATCCGTATGCGTTTCAGTTCGAAACGCCGGGGCGCACCGCCTCGCGCGTCTGGACACTCGATTACGACTGGGGCGACGCCGCGTGGATGCAGCAACGCGCCGGCGCCAATCAGTTACAGGCGCCCATGGCGATCTACGAGGTGCACCTCGGTTCCTGGCGCCGGGTACCGGAGGAAGGCAACCGCTATTTGAGCTATCGCGAGCTGGCCGACTGGTTGCCGGCATACGTGCATGAGTTGGGCTTTACGCATGTGGAGCTGATGCCGATCACGGAGCATCCGTTTTACGGCTCGTGGGGTTACCAAACTACCGGCTACTTCGCGCCCACCTCGCGCTATGGTTCGGCGCAGGACTTCATGTATCTCGTCGATCGCTTGCATCAGGCGGGGATCGGCGTGATCTTGGACTGGGTACCGTCGCACTTCCCGAGCGACGAACACGGGCTGGCGTACTTCGACGGCACGCATTTGTACGAGCACGCCGACCCGCGCCAGGGATTTCATCCCGAGTGGAGCAGCTACATCTTCAACTACGGTCGTGCCGAGGTGCGCGCGTTCCTACTCAGCAGCGCCGTGTTTTGGCTCGATCAGTATCACATCGACGGCCTGCGCGTGGATGCGGTGGCGTCGATGCTGTACCTCGATTACTCGCGCAAGCCTGGCGAGTGGGTGCCGAACGTTTACGGCGGCCATGAGAATCTGGAGGCGATCGGTTTTCTGCGCACGTTGAACGAGACTGCGTATCGCGAGCGCGGCGATATCCAGACCATCGCCGAGGAATCCACCGCCTGGCCCATGGTGTCGCGGCCGACGCACGTCGGGGGCCTGGGCTTCGGTCTCAAGTGGAACATGGACTGGATGCACGACACGCTCGACTATCTCGGGCGCGACCCGGTGCATCGCAAGCATCACCACGACAAGCTCACCTTCAGCATCTGGTACGCGTTCGCCGAGAACTTCGTGCTGCCGCTGTCGCACGACGAGGTGGTGTACGGCAAGCGTTCGCTGTTCGACAAGATGCCGGGCGATGCCTGGCAGAAGTTCGCGAATCTGCGGCTCCTGTTCGGCTACCAATACACGCATCCCGGCAAGAAGCTGATCTTCATGGGCGGCGAATTCGGCCAGGGACAAGAATGGAGCCACGAGCGCAGCCTCGACTGGCATCTGCTCGACGACCCGCGCCATGCCGGCGTCAAACGCTGGGTGCGCGATTTGAACACGCTCTACCGTGGCGAACCGGCGCTGCACGCGCAAGATACCGACCCCGCGGGGTTCGCGTGGGTTGATTTTCACGATCAGGCACAGTCGGTGGTGAGTTACCTGCGCCGCGGCGGGGACCGCACCGTACTGGTCGTCGCCAACTTCACGCCGGTGCCGCGCCACAACTATCGCATCGGCGTACCGCAGGGCGGGTTCTGGCGCGAGCTCGCGAACAGCGACGCGGCGCTTTACGGCGGCAGCGGCTTGGGCAACTGGGGCGGCGCCGAGGCAACGCCGATACCCGAACACGGGCATTACCACTCGCTCACGTTAACCTTGCCGCCGCTGGCACTTTTAATATTGAGCCCCGGCACCGATCCCACGCATGCGTCAGGATGACGCGGACGCAACGACCGATCGCGACGCCGGGCGCCGCCGGGTCGTGATCGAAAATGTAACGCCATGCGTCGATGGCGGCCGATTCCCGATCAAGCGCGTGCGCGGCGAGGACGTCGTGGTCGAAGCGGCGGCGTATGCCGATGGCCACGACGCGATCGCGTGCCGCCTGTGCTGGCGCAAGGACGGCAACGATCTGTGGAGCGAGACGCCGATGCAGCCGGTCGGCAACGACCGTTGGCGCGCGGCGTTCGGCGTCGATGAGCTCGGGGTGTATCGCTATACCGTGATCGGTTGGGTCGATGCCTTCGAGACCTGGCGGCGGGATCTTGCCAAGCGTATCGACGCCGGTCAGGACTTGCAGCTACCGCTTTTGGTCGGCGCGCGGCTGGTGCAACAGGCGGCCGCCCGCGCCAGCGGCGCGGATGCGGCCCGGCTCGCGGGGCGCGCCGCGGCACTGGAGCGGGGCGAGGTCGGGGCGGTCGACGACGCGCTGGTCGCGGCAATGGCGCAACACCCCGACCGGCGTTGGGCGACGCTATATCCGACCGAGCTGCGCGTCGATGTCGAGCGCGAGCGCGCGCGCTTTAGCGCCTGGTACGAATTCTTTCCACGCTCGGTGACCGACGACCCCGCGCGCCACGGCCGTCTCGCCGATTGCGAAGTGCGGCTGAAGCAAGCGGCCGCGATGGGATTCGATGTGGTTTACCTGCCGCCGATTCACCCCATCGGTGAAACGAACCGCAAGGGTAAGAACAACGCCGAAATTGCGCAGCCGGACGATGTCGGCAGCCCGTGGGCGATCGGCGCCCGCACCGGCGGGCATCGGGCGGTGCATCCGGCGCTCGGCACACTGGATGATTTTCGGCGCTTGGTAAAACAGGCCAAGGCGCTCGAACTCGAGATCGCGCTCGATATCGCGTTTCAATGTTCGCCGGATCACCCATATGTCACCGAGCACCCGGAGTGGTTCTTGAAGCGGCCGGACGGCAGCGTACAGTACGCGGAGAATCCGCCGAAGAAGTACCAAGACATCTACCCGATCTATTTCGAGACCGACGCCTGGCAGCCGCTGTGGGAGGAGCTGACCGACGTCGTCTTTTTCTGGATCAAGCAGGGCGTCAAGATCTTCCGCGTCGACAATCCGCACACCAAGCCGTTCGCGTTCTGGGAGTATCTCATCGCGCGCGTCAAGCGCGCGTACCCGGACGTGATTTTCTTGTCCGAGGCGTTCACGCGCCCGACGGTGATGTATCGCCTTGCCAAGCTCGGGTTCACGCAGTCCTACACCTACTTCACCTGGCGCAATACCAAATGGGATTTGACGCAGTACTTTACCGAGCTGACGCAGACCGAGGTGCGCGAATTCTTTCGACCGAATCTCTGGCCGAACACACCGGATATCTTGAATGAATATTTGCAGGTCGGCGGCCGGCCGGCGTTTGAGATACGACTGATCCTCGCCGCCACGCTCGGCGCCAACTACGGCATCTACGGGCCCGCGTTCGAGCTGCACGAGAACCGCGCGCGCGCGCCGGGAAGCGAGGAGTATCTCGATTCGGAGAAGTATCAGATCCGCGTATGGGACGTCGATCGTCCCGACAGCCTGCGGGAGCTGATCGCGCGCGTGAACCGCATCCGCCGCGAGCATCCGGCGCTGCATGCCGATCGCCGGTTGCGTTTTCACGATACCGACAACGACATGATCCTGTGCTACAGCAAGAGCACCGCCGATCTGCGCGATGTGATCCTGGTCGTGGTCAACCTCGACCCGCATCACGTGCAGTCGGGCTGGGTCGAGCTGCCGTTGCAGGAGTTTGGTCTTGATCCGCATCGGCCATATCAAGCGCACGATCTTTTGAGTGGCGCGCGCTACCTTTGGTCGGGCGCGCGCAACTATGTGCAGCTCAATCCGCACGGATTGCCGGCGCACATCTTCAAGCTCCGGCGCCATCTGCGCTCGGAGCACGACTTCGATTACTACCTGTAACGATGAAGCGGCCACTACGCCAACCCTCGGGCGCGCGGCCGCTCGGCCCTCACCCTAGCCCTCCCTCGCGCCGCGGGGGAGGGGATGGGAGGGGGTGAGCCCATGGCCCGCCGCCCATCGCGACCACCGCCGCTGCCCGACGATCCGTTGTGGTACAAGGACGCGATCATCTATGAGCTGCACGTCAAGGCGTTCTACGACAGTAACGACGACGGTATCGGCGACTTCAAGGGTCTGATCCAGAAGCTCGACTACATCTGCGACCTCGGCGTCAACACGATCTGGCTGCTGCCGTTTTACCCGTCGCCGCTGCGCGACGACGGCTACGACATCGCCGACTACCGCAACGTGCATCCGGGCTACGGTTCGCTTGCCGACTTTCGCGCGTTCGTGCGCGCGGCGCACGCGTGCGGGCTGCGCGTCATCACCGAGCTAGTCATCAATCACACCTCGGACCAGCATCCGTGGTTCCAGGCGGCGCGCGCGGCGCCGCGCGATTCGGCGCGACGCAACTTCTACGTCTGGAGCGACAACGACAAACAGTACGCCGGCACGCGCATCATTTTTACCGACACCGAGACCTCGAACTGGGCCTGGGATCCGGTGGCGCAGCAGTATTATTGGCATCGCTTCTTTTCGCATCAGCCGGACCTCAACTTCGACAATCCGCAGGTAATCCGCGCGGTTTTGAGCGTCATGCGCTTCTGGCTCGACGCCGGGGTCGACGGCATGCGCCTCGACGCGATTCCGTATCTGTGCGAGCGCGAAGGGACCAACAACGAGAACCTGCCGGCGACGCACGAGGTGCTGAAGCGCCTGCGCGCCGGGCTCGATGCGCACCACCGTGGCCGCATGTTTCTGGCCGAGGCCAATCAATGGCCGGAGGACGTGCGCCCGTACTTCGGCGAGGGCGACGAGTGCCATATGGCGTTTCACTTTCCGCTGATGCCGCGCGTGTACATGGCGGTGGCCCAGGAAGATCGCTATCCGATCGTCGAGATCATGGAGCAGACGCCGGACATCCCCGATAACTGCCAGTGGGCGATCTTCCTGCGCAACCACGACGAGCTGACGCTGGAGATGGTCACCGACCGCGAGCGCGATTACATGTACCAGGTGTATGCCGGCGATCCGCGCATGCGGCTCAATCTCGGCATCCGCCGGCGGCTGGCGTCGTTGCTCGACAACGATGTCGAACGTATCAAGCTGCTCAATAATCTACTCATGTCGCTTATCGGCAGCCCGGTCATCTACTATGGGGACGAGATCGGCATGGGCGACAACATTTTTCTCGGCGACCGCAATGGCGTGCGCACGCCGATGCAGTGGAGCCCGGACCGCAACGCCGGGTTCTCGCGCGCCGACCCGGCGCGTCTTTTTCTGCCGCCGATCATGGATCCGATCTACGGCTACGGCGCGGTCAACGTCGAGGCGCAGCAACGCGACCCGTTCTCGCTGCTCAATTGGATGAAGCGGTTGATCGCCGTGCGCAAGGCGCACAAGGCGTTCGGTCGTGGCACGCTAAAGTTCCTGCGCCCGGGCAACCGCAAAATACTCGCGTATCTGCGCGAAACCGAAGACGAGAGCGTACTGTGTGTCACCAATCTGTCGCGCGCGGCGCAGCCGGTCGAGCTCGATCTGTCGGCGTACAAGGGGCGGGTGCCGGTCGAGTTGATGGGGCGCTCGAGCTTTCCGCCGATCGGCGATCTGCCCTATCTATTAACGTTGCCCGGTTACGGATTTTATTGGTTCCTGCTGTCGGTCACGGCGGAGATGCCGCGCTGGCACGAAGAGCGGCTGCCGCCGGTGGAGTTGCCGTACCTCGTGATGTTCGCCGGCTGGCGCACGTTGCTGCCGGAGGCGCTGGCGCCCGAAGAGCGCACGCTGCGTCCGATCGCGGAGAAACAGCGGTTCCAGCTCGAACACGCTATTTGGCCGCGGTTCGTCGGCGCCCAGCGTTGGTACGCAAGCAAAAGCGATCCGCTGCCGCGCGTGACGCTCGAGTTGTCGCACGAGTGGGAGTACGCCGGCCATAGTTGGCTCATCGCCATCGTGCGCGCGCCGGCCGAAGGCGGCATGCGCTATTTTCTGCCGCATGCGATCGTCTGGGGCGACATCAACGAAGAGTCGGTGCGCCCGCTGCTGCATTGGGCGCTGGCGCGCGCGCGGCGTGGACCGCGGGTGGGCACGCTGCTGGACGCGCTTGCCGACGCCTCGTTTGCGCGCGCGCTGATCGCGGCGATGGCGGCCGATACGCAGCGGCCCGTCGGCGACGGCGCTCTGCGCTTCGTCTCGACCCCTGCGTATGCGGAATTTGTGGGCGACGACGTGAGCCAGCTCTCGGTGCGGCCGCTCGGCTCGGAACAGAGCAATTCGTCGGCGGTTATCGGCGAGCGACTGATCCTGAAGCTCTATCGGCGGTTGGAGGAGGGCTTGAACCCGGAGGTCGAACTCGGCCGTTTCCTTACCGTCACCTCACCGTTCGCGCACATCGCGCCGGTCCTCGGGTATCTCGAATACCGGGACGCCGCGGGCACGCCGGTGACGCTGGCGCTGCTGCAGCGCTTCGTTGCGCACCAAGGCGACGGCTGGACCTATACCGTCGACTATCTCGAGTGGCTGTTTGAGAGCCAACAGACGAAGCCGGCGTCGGCCGAGACGCGGCTGCCGGAGGAGGCGCGCCAGACCTTGTTCATGGCGCTGGTCCAGCGTCTGGGCCTGCGCACTGGTGAGCTGCATCAGGCGCTGTCGCGCGAGACCGGCGACGCGGCGTTCGATCCAGAGCCGTGTACGGCTGCGGACACGGGTCAATGGTGGGAAGCGGTACGCGCCGATCTCGATCAGACGTTGGCGCTGGTCGAACGCCGGCGCGCGCAGGCGGCGGCCGAGCTGGCGCCGGATATCGATCGACTGCTCGCGGCGCGGCCGCGCATCGAAGCGTGGCTGCAACCGTCGCCGCTCGACGGCGTGCACCGGATTCGCATTCACGGCGATTACCATCTGGGACAGGTGCTGGTGGTGCAGAACGATTTGGTTATCATCGATTTCGAAGGCGAGCCTGGCCGTCCGCTGGCGCAGCGGCGCATCAAGCATTGCGCGCTCAAGGACGTGGCCGGCATGCTGCGCTCCTTCAACTACGCGATGCACACCGCGCTCGGGCGCGTGACCGCGACACGGCCGCAAGACCGCGAGACGCTGTTGCCGGTGGCGCGCGAGTGGCAGCGATCGGTGCAGGCAGTATTTTTGCAGGGGTATCGCGAGGGCGTGGACCAGGCGCGCAGCTACCCCGCGGACGACGCCACCGCCGATAGGCTGATACGCCTGTTCGTCCTGCAAAAAGCGCTGTACGAGCTGCGCTACGAATTCAACAATCGCCCCGACTGGGTGGCAATACCACTGCGCGGAATACTGGAGTGGATCGAGTACAGCGCGGAGTGACCGTCAGGGGCGGACGGTGTACGCTCGAACCTGGGGCGAACGGGGAGAGTTTGGATGTCGGATAACGGGATCGCGGTCTGGCCGGGACGGCCGTATCCGCTCGGGGCGACGTGGGATGGCGCCGGCGTCAATTTCGCGCTCTTCTCCGAGCATGCGGAGAAGGTCGAGCTGTGTCTGTTCGACGCCGAGGGCAAGCAGACCGGCTGCGTGCAACTGCGCTGGCAAACCGACCTCGTGTGGCACTGTTACGTGCCGGACGTGCGTCCGGGACAGCTCTACGGCTATCGCGTGTACGGCCCGTACGAACCGGCCAAGGGCATGCGCTTTAACCCGCACAAACTGCTGCTCGATCCCTACGCCAAGGCGTACGACGGCAACCTCAATTGGGACGACTCGCATTTCGCGTACCAGATCGGAAACGGCGACGCCGATCTGTCGTTCGACGAGCGCGACAACGCCGCGCACATGCCAAAGTGCAAGGTGCTCGATCCCGCGTTTCCGTGGGGCGACGATCGGCCGCTGCGCACGCCATGGCACGATACCGTCATCTACGAGCTGCACGTGAAGGGCTACACCAAGCTGCACGCGCAGGTGCCGGAGGGCCTGCGCGGCACATACGCCGGGCTCTCGACCGAACCCGTGATCGAGCACCTACAGCGCCTCGGCATCACCGCCGTCGAACTGATGCCGGTGCACGCGTTTGTCGACGATCGGCACCTAGTCGAAAAGGGTCTGCGCAATTACTGGGGCTATAACTCCATCGGCTTCTTCGCGCCGGACGCACGCTATCTCGCGGTCGGGGACGTCACAGAGTTCAAAACCATGGTCAAGCGGCTGCATTCGGCTGGGATCGAGGTGATTCTGGACGTGGTGTACAACCATACCGCCGAGGGCAATCACATGGGCCCGACGCTGTCGTTCCGCGGCATCGACAACGCCGCGTACTACCGGCTCTCGCCGGAGGATCCGCGCTACTACTTCGACGTCACCGGTTGCGGCAACACGCTCAACATGAATCATCCGCGCGTGTTGCAACTCATCATGGACAGCCTGCGCTATTGGGTCCTGGAAATGCATGTCGACGGTTTCCGCTTCGACCTTGCCGCGGCGCTCGCGCGCGAGCTGCACGCCGTCAATCGCCTGGGGGCGTTCTTCGACATCCTGCACCAGGATCCGGTGCTGTCGCAGGTCAAGCTCATCGCCGAGCCATGGGACTTGGGTGAAGGCGGTTATCAGGTCGGCAACTTCCCGGTTGGCTGGACCGAATGGAACGGCAAGTACCGCGACACCGTGCGCGCCTACTGGAAAGGCGACGGCGGTCAGATCGGCGAGCTCGGTTACCGTCTGACCGGATCGAGCGACCTGTACGAGCGCGACGGGCGCAAGCCGTATGCCAGCATCAACTTCATCACCGCGCACGACGGCTTCACGCTCGCTGACCTCGTGAGCTACAACCACAAACACAACGAGGCGAACGGCGAGGACAACAAGGACGGTACCGACGACAACCGTAGCTGGAACTGCGGCGTCGAGGGGCCGACCGACGACCCGGCGGTGAATCGCCTGCGCGCACAGCAGAAGCGCAATCTTTTGGCGACGCTGCTGTTATCGCAGGGGGTGCCGATGCTGCTCGGTGGCGACGAGATGGGCCGCACGCAGGGGGGCAACAACAACACGTACTGCCAGGACAACGAAATCAGCTGGGTCAACTGGCAACTCAAGGCGGAAGACGAGGCGCTGCGCGAGTTCGTCGGGAGCGTCATCGCGTTGCGCAAGGCGCACCCGGTGTTTCGGCGACGCTATTTTTTTCAGGGGCGGCGCATCAAGGGCGCCGGCATCAAGGACATCGTCTGGATGAATGCAGACGGCAAGGAGATGACCGACGAGGAATGGGGCCACGAGCATGCGCGCTGTCTCGGCGTTTTTCTCGCGGGCGAGGCCCTGGAAGAGCACGACGAGCGCGGCCGGCGGCTGGTCGACGACAATTTTTTACTGTTGTTCAACGCGCACCACGACGCCATTCCGTTCACCTTGCCGCGGCTGCGGCCGGCGGATGCCTGGGAGATCGTGTTCGACACGTACGAGCCGCTGGCGGACGGCGTGCAGCGCTCCGGCGTCTACATGGCCGCGCAGGACTACCCGTTGGCCGGACGCTCGATGGTCGTGCTGAAGCAGGTGAGCGCGCCCACCGGCGCCGGCGCGCGCAGCACGCCGGACATGGGGTGATCCGGTGCGTGCCGCACCGTACCGGAGCGGGTGGGGAAACGCCATCGTTGGGTTTTTCACCAAACGAGGCGCGGAATAGGTGTCGCAGGGATGATGGGTAATTAGATCGCCATGAACCGCATGCACCGCATGCCCTTCGGCGCAGAGCTGACGGCCGACGGTTGCCGCTTTCGCTTGTGGGCGCCGAGCGCCGAGCGCGTGGAGCTGGTACTCGGTACCGGCGCGGCGGCGCGCCGCTCGCCCATGATCGCGCAAGCGAACGGCTGGTACGCCGCGTTCGCCCCGGCGACAGCGGGGACGCGCTACGGTTTCCGCATCGACGACCAGCTAAACGTGCCGGACCCGGCATCCCGGTTCCAGCCGGACGATGTCCACGCATCAAGCGAAATCGTCGATCCCGCCGCGTTCGACTGGCGCGACGAGGGATGGCGCGGGCGGGCGTGGGAAGAAGCGGTAATCTATGAGCTGCACGTCGGCAGCTTTACCCGGCGCGGCGACTACAGCGGTGTGCGTGAGCGGCTCGATCATCTGGTCGATCTCGGTATTACCGCGATTGAGTTGATGCCGCTCGCCGATTTTCCAGGACGGCGCAATTGGGGCTACGACGGCGTGCTGCCGTACGCGCCCGACAGCCGTTACGGCCGGCCCGAGGACTTGAAGGAACTGGTACAGGCGGCGCATGCGCGCGGCCTCATGGTGCTGCTGGACGTGGTTTACAATCACTTCGGCCCCGACGGCAACTACCTTTCGCGCTACGCCGCGCCGTTTTTCAGCGAGCGCCATCACACACCGTGGGGCGCGGCCATCAACTTCGACGGGCCCGGCAGTCGCACGGTGCGCGACTACTACATCCACAACGCGCTCTATTGGTTGGAGGAGTATCACTTGGACGGTCTGCGGTTCGATGCGGTGCACGCCATCGTCGACGAGTCGAGGCCCGACATCGTCGAGGAGATCGCGACCGCCTGCGCCGCGGGTCCCGGACGCGAGCGGCGCATCCACCTGGTGCTCGAAAACGAACACAACACCGCGCGTTATCTTGCGCGCGAGATCGACGGTCGCCCGCGCTTCCATACCGCGCAGTGGAACGACGACATTCACCATGCGTGGCACGTGCTCGCGACCGGCGAGCGCGGCGGTTACTACAGCGACTACGCCGACGACCCAGTGCGCCGCCTCGGACGTTGCCTGACCGAAGGCTTCGCGTACCAGGGCGATGCGTCGGCGTATCGCGAGGGTGCGCCGCGCGGCGAGCCGTCGGCGCACTTGCCGGCGGCCGCGTTCGTCGCGTTTTTGCAGAATCACGATCAAATCGGCAATCGCGCCTTCGGCGAGCGCCTGAGCGCGCTGGCGCCGCCCGAGGCGGTGCGGGCGTTGACGGCGATGCTGTTGCTCGCGCCCTCGCCGCCGATGTTGTTCATGGGCGAGGAGTGGGACACGCGCCGGCCGTTTCCGTTTTTTTGCGACTTTGGCCCTGAGCTCGCCAAGGCCGTGACCGAAGGACGCCGCAAGGAGTTCGCGCGATTCCCGGAATTTTCCGACCCCAAGGCACGCGAACGCATCCCGGATCCGAGCAGCGCCGCGACATTCGACAGCGCCGTGCTCGATTGGGAAACATTGGCCGATAGCAATGGTGCGGGCGCGCGCGGCCTCGCGCAACGGCGCGAACTACTGGCGCTGCGCGCGCGATTACTCGCGCCGCGGTTGCGTCAAATCCACCCGGGCGGTCGTTACCGAACCTTCAATGACCGAGGCTTGATCGCCGATTGGTCGTTTGCCGACGGTGCCCGGTTGGCGCTGCTCGCCAACGTCGGAGCTGTGCCGCTGCCGGCATCCGATCGGCCAGGCACTACCCTTATCTACGCCACGCATTCGCTTCCCGCCGCCGCGGCGCCGTTGCCGCCGTGGTCGGTATTCTGGTTTTTGGATGTTCCCGCTTGAGCGACGCCAGCTTTGAGGCGCTGCTGCGCCTATGCGACATCGAGCCGAGCTACCACGACATCTGGGGCAACGAACATCGCGTTTCGCGCGACACGGCCGAGGCGTTGGCGCGGGCGATGGGGGTGGATCTTAGCAACGGTGTGGATGCGGCGGTGGCCGCGCTCGATCGCGCGCGCTGGACGCGGCGCCTCGACGCCGCGTACGTCGTTGCGGAATGCGACGGTCCGCCGACGATTACCTTGCGCCTGCCGGTTGACACCAGTACGCGTCCGCTCCACTGGCGCGTCACGCAGGAGAACGGCGCGACCCGCGCCGGCCAGGTTAACCCAGCGACGTTGCCGCGCACGGGCAGCGCTCACATCGATGGCCGCGAGTACGCGGCGTTTCGCTATACGTTGCCGGAGCCGTTGCCGCTCGGCTATCACACGTTTGAATTGGTCGACGGCGGCGCACCTACGCGCGCGACGCTCATCGTGACGCCCGCGGCGTGCTATCTGCCCGAGGCGGTACAAGGCGACAAGCGTGTGTGGGGCATTGCGTTGCAGCTCTATACCGTGCGCAGCGAACGCAATTGGGGCATCGGCGATTTCACCGATTTGCGGTCGGCGATCGAGCGCTTCGGCGAGCGCGGGGCGGCAGTGGTCGGTCTCAACCCGTTGCACGCGCTGTATCCGCACAATCCCGAGCACATCAGTCCGTACAGTCCGTCGAGCCGGCTGTTCGTGAACGTGTTGTATATCGATGTCGAAGGTGTGCCGGAATTCGCGCAGTGCGAGGCGGCGCAGCAGCAAGTGTATGCGCGCGAGTTCCAACAACGGCTGGAGGCGTTGCGCACGGCGGAGTATGTCGACTACGCCGGCGTCGCGGCGGTGAAGCTGCCGGTGCTGGAGACGTTGTATCAGTATTTTCGCGCGTATCACTTGGCGCGCGATTCGCATCGCGCGCGCGCGTTTCGCACGTTTCAGGAGCGCGGCGGCGAGCTGCTCTACCGGCACGCGCTGTACGAGGCGCTGCAAGAACATTTTCACCGCGCGGATGCGAGCGTGTGGGGCTGGCCGGTGTGGCCGGAGGCGTATCGCGATCCCGCGGCGCCGGCGGTGGCGGAGTTCGCCGCGCGCGAGGCGGCGCGGGTGGAGTTTTACCAGTACCTGCAATGGCAAGCCGATTTACAACTCGGCGCTGCCGGCCGGCGCTCGGCCGAGATCGGGCTCGGCGTCGGCGTGTATCAAGACTTGGCCGTCAGCGTCGATCGCGGCGGGGCCGAGACCTGGGCATTGCAGGCGCTGTACGCCACCGGCGCCAGCATCGGCGCGCCGCCGGACGAGCTGGCGCTGCAGGGACAGGATTGGGGGTTGCCGCCGCTGGTGCCGAACCGGTTGCGTGACGTCCGCTACGCGCCCTTTATCGCCACGCTGCGCGCCAACATGCGCCATGCCGGCGCGCTGCGCATCGATCATGTCATGGGGCTCATGCGCCTGTTTTGGGTGCCGGCCGGCAAGACCGCGCAGGATGGTGCATACGTGCACTATCCGTTTGCCGAGCTGCTCGGCATCCTGGCGCTCGAAAGCCACCGCAATCAGTGTCTCGTGATCGGCGAGGATTTGGGCACGGTGCCGAACGAAGTGCGCCGTCGGCTCGGACCGATGAACATATTGTCGTACCGGTTGTTCTACTTCGAGCGCACCGACAGCGGCGAGTACAAACCCCCGGCGGAGTATCCGCCGCTGGCGCTCGCTGCGATCAGCACCCACGACCTGCCGACGCTCGCCGGCTACTGGAAGGGCGAGGATTTGCGCGCCCGCGACGCGTTGCAGTTGTTCCCGTCCGACGAGATGCGGCACCGCCAGATTCTTGCGCGCACCCAGGACCGCGTGCGGCTGCTGGCGGCGCTGGCGCGCGAGCAATTGTTGCCCGAAGGCGTGTCGCCCGATCCCGCGTTCACGCCCGATCTCACCCCGGCGCTGGCGCGCGCCGTGCATTGCTATCTCGCGCGCACGCCGTCGAAGTTGATGATGGTGCAGGTCGAGGATCTGATCGGCGAGGTGCGTCAGGTGAACTTGCCCGGCACTACCGAGGCTTACCCCAACTGGCGGCGCAAGCTGACGATCGACCTGGATGCGTTGTTGGGCGATGCCGCGGTGCAGGCGCTTTTCGATGGCCTGCGCCATTCCCGCGGTCCCGGTCTCGTCGGTGGGCGCGCGCCGCCGGCGCGGCGGCGCGGCGTGATCCCGGACGCGACCTATCGATTGCAGTTTCACAAGGACTTCACGTTTCGTGACGCGGAGCGGCTGGTGCCGTATCTGGCGCGGCTTGGCATCAGCCACTGTTACGCCTCGCCATACTTGAAGGCGCGTCCCGGCAGCCGTCATGGCTACGATATCGTCGATCACAATGCGCTCAATCCCGAGATCGGCGCGCTCGACGACTACGAGCAATTTGTCGACGCCTTGCGCCGGCACAATATGGGACAGGTGCTCGACATCGTGCCGAACCACATGGGCATCGGCAGCGACAACGCCTGGTGGCTCGATGTGCTGGAAAACGGCGCGGCGTCAATCTATGCCGATTTTTTCGACATCGACTGGCGGCCGCTCAAGAGCGAACTGCGCGGCAAGGTGCTGTTGCCGGTGCTCGGTGCACCGTACGGGGCGGCGTTAGAGGCGGGAGAGCTTACGCTCGATTTCGATGCGGCGCGCGGTGCGTTCTTAGTGCGTTACTACGATCACACCTTCCCGGTCGACCCCGGGACCTTTCCCGATATCCTGGAACCGGAGCTGGCGCGTCTGGCGAGCGCCCTCGGCCCGCAGCACCCGCGGTTGCTCGATCTGCAAAGCCTGCTGGCCGCATTCCGCCATTTGCCGGCGCGCAGCGAGCGCACGCACGCGAAGCAGGCGGAGCGACACCGCGACAAGGAAATGCATAAACGGCGCCTGGCCGAGCTCGCGGCCGACAACGCGATCGGCGAATACATTGACGCACAGCTCGCGCTCCATCGCGCCAGCACGCGCCCGCAGACCGAGCGGCTGCACCGGTTGCTCGAGGCGCAGGCATATCGGCTGGCGTACTGGCGCGTGGCGGCGGACGAGATCAACTATCGGCGGTTTTTCGACATCAACGACCTCGCGGCGCTGCGGCAGGAGAATCCGCAGGCGTTTTTTGCCACCCACCGGTTGATCGCCAAGCTTGTCGCCGCCGGTCATGTCAACGGGTTGCGCATCGACCATCCGGACGGTTTGTACGAGCCGGTCGAGTATTACCGGCGCCTGCAGAATTTCATCACCTCGGTCGTCACCGGCGATCCGGTGTCGGTGCGGTTGGGTACGGCGCCGGCCGAGGCGCTGTACGTCGTCACCGAAAAGATTTTGGCCGCGTACGAGCGGTTGCCGGAGGACTGGCCGGTGCACGGCACCACCGGCTACGACGTCGGCGCGCTGCTGAACGAATTTTTCGTGTATCCGGGCGGCGAGCGCGAGCTCGATCGACTTTATACCCGCTTTATCGGGCGCGAGACCGACTTCCAGGAGCTTTTGAGCGATCGCAAGCGGCTCATCATGCGCGTCGCGCTGTCAAGCGAGCTCAACGTACTGGCCAACTATTTGAACCGCATTTCGGAGTCCGACTGGCACGCGCGCGATTTCACGCTGACGGCGCTGCGCGAGGCATTGCGCGAGGTGGTGGCGCGCTTTCCGGTGTACCGCACCTATGTCCGCAGCGAGGCGGTATCCGACGAGGACCGGCGCTATGTCGAGTGGGCGGTGGCGCAGGCACGCAATCACCATGCGGCGGCGGACGTCAGCGTGTTCGATTTCGTGCGCGCGGTGCTGTTGTTGGAAAACCTTGCGGGTCGCGACGAGGCGTACCGGCGCGCGGCGCTCGACTTCGTCATGCGCTTCCAGCAGTTCACCGCGCCGGTGATGGCGAAGGCGTTCGAGGATACGACGTTTTACATCTACAACCGTCTGGTGTCGCTCAACGAGGTCGGCGGCGATCCGCGGCGCTTCGGGTTGTCGGCGGCGGCGCTGCACGGCGCGAATCAGGATCGCGCGCGTCGCTGGCCGCATACGCTGGTGCTCACCTCGAGCCATGACAGCAAGCGCTCCGAAGACGTGCGCACGCGCATTAGCGTGTTGTCCGAAATCGCCGGCGAATGGCGCGAGCACGTGACGCGCTGGGCGCGCATCAATCGCGGCAGGAAACGCAAGATCAACGATATCCCGGCGCCCGCGCGTAACGACGAGTATCTGCTGTATCAGACGCTGCTTGGCGCGTGGCCGCTCGAAGCGCCGGCGGACGACGATGCGCGGGCGGCGTTCTGCGAGCGCATCGAATCGTATCTGATGAAGGCCGTGCGCGAAGCGAAAATGCATACGAGCTGGATCAATCCCAACGACGACTACGAGGCCGCGATCCGCGAGTTCGTACGCTCGGTGTTGCAGCCGTCGCGTAACTTGTTTTTGGAGGATTTTCTGCCGTTTCAGGCGCGGGTGGCGCGCTACGGTTTGTACGCCAGTTTGTCGCAGGTGCTGCTCAAGTTCACGATCCCCGGGGTGCCCGATATTTATCAAGGCAACGAACTGTGGGATTTCAGTTTGGTCGACCCGGACAATCGGCGTCCGGTCGACTACGCACGCCGCGATCGACTGCTGGCCGAAATCGAACGGATCGGCGATGCTGACCGCGCGCGCTTCGCGCGCTCGCTGCTCGATACGCTCGAAGATGGCCGCGCCAAACTGTACGTGACCTGGCGCGCGTTGACGCTGCGCCGCGCTAAGTCATCGGTATTTCGCGACAGCGACTACGTGCCTTTGAAGGCCGACGGGCCGCTGGCCGAGCATGTATTCGCGTTCGCCCGCCGCGCCGGCGACTGGGCGGCGATTGTCGTGGCGCCGCGCTGGTTTGCGCGCCTTGGCGCGCGTGAGCCCATCGGTCCGGTGTGGGCCGGCAATGTCATCGAAGCGCCCTTGGCGGCGGGGCAGGCGTACCGCAATATGCTGACCGGTGAGACGCTGTCGCCGACATCGCGCGACGGTGGGCAGGGACTGCGGCTCGATCAGGTCCTGGGTCGATTCCCGGTCGCCTTGTTGGTGCCGGTCGAGAACTAACGACAACGAACTGGAGACGCAGAGCATGCGATATCTGGCGCTTCTGCTGCTGTTGCTTAGCCCCACGATCCGCGCCGACGCCGAGAGCGCCTGGTGGTGGGACAAGGATTGGTGGTTCGACGGCAAGCTGCCGCCGCCGACGAACGTCGCGGTCGAGTCGCGCCAGCTTTCCTATAAGGTCGGCGACGTCGAGGTACCCGTTACCGTGATCCGGCCGAAAGATAAGAAACGCTATCCCGGGGTGTTGTTCGTGCACGGACGGCGCGGCTGGGACGATCTGGTGGCGCTGCATGCGACGCGCGTGGCGGCGCGCGGCTTCGTGGTGTACGCGCCGGATTTGTATACCGGGCGCTTCATCCCGAAGAACCCGATCGAGCACGACTACGTGCTCGAAGACGATCTCAACGCCGGGCTCAATGCATTTCTCACGTTGCCGGATATCCAGGGCAAGAAGGTCTGCGCCTATTCGCACACGCGTGGCGGCTACTACACGCTGAAGCTGGCGGTGACCAAGGGCCGGCAGAAAGACGCGCTCGCCTGTTACGTCTCGTACTATCCCCATTGGCAGGACCCGAACGCACCCGAGGCGCTGCAGGTGTATCAGTACGCGCCGGAGATCAATGATTTCGATCTGCCGGCGTTGGTGTTCGTCGGTGAGCAGGAGCAGTACCAGCGCAAGCGCGTCATCGACTCTTCGGTGGACGCGCTGCGGCAGCGGGGACGGGCGATTACCTACGTGGTCTATCCCGGCGTCGGGCGCGGATTCGATTTCCGCCCGCCGACCGTGCGCACGTTCGCCGACGATCTCGCGTCGAAGGACGCCATCGCACGGGCGGCGCGGTTCATGCACGAAAAACTCGGGCGCTGAGCCGCGGATATGCGGCGAGCGAGTTGCAAAACGCCATGGATGGCGTTTGGAACCGCTACAGCGGGCACATCTGCGGCTGGCCGGCGTTTTCGGCGATCGCTTTACACGGCAGCGACACGTCCGGTCGGCCGAGGTGATAGCCTTGCGCGTAGTCGACGCCGAACTGCACCAACAGCTGGAACGACGCCTCGTTCTCCACGAACTCCGCCACGGTTTTTTTACCGAGCGCGTGGGCGATGTCGTTCATGGCGCGTACCATCGCTTGATCGACCGAACTGGTCGCCAGGTTCTTCACGAAGCGGCCGTCGATCTTCACCTCGTCCACCGGCAGATCTTTTAAGTAGGCGAACGACGACATGCCGGAACCGAAGTCGTCGAGTGCCGTGCGGCACCCCATTTCGCGCAGGCGGCTCAGAAACAACTGCGCGGCGGCCATGTCGGCGATGGCGACGGTCTCGGTGACCTCAAACGTCAACGCCGAGGGCTCCAGGCCCGTTTGCCACAGTTTCTGTTGAATCAGGTCGCACACGCTGAGCTGAGTGAGCGTTTGACCCGACAGGTTCACGGCGTAGCGCAGATTCGGCAACGTCTGCCGTTGTTGCTTCAAGGTCTCGATGGCGTTGATCACTACCCAGCGGTCGATGTCCACCGACAGCCCGAAGCGTTCCGCGGACGGTAGAAAGCCGGACGGCATGATGAGTTGATCGGTTTCATCGAGCATGCGGATCAGCACCTCGTATGCCTCGACGTCGCGATTGCGGGTATTGACGATCGGCTGACACGCGAGCGCGAAGCGATTGTTCTCGAGCGCGTGCTTGATGCGCCGCGACCAGCCCATGTCGACCGTCATCGCGGCCACGCTGTCGGCGTCGGTCGCTTGGAACCGATGCACCTGGTTGCGGCCGTTGCGCTTGGCCAGATGGCAGGCGATGTCGGCCTGCGACAGCGCCTCTTCCGCGGACGTCGTTTGCTGGCCGATCGCAGCAACGCCGATGGAGCAGCCGATGTCGACCTGGCCGCCTTCGTGTCGAAAGCCGTATCCCGCAAGCTTCTTGCGAAACGATTCGGCCGCCTGCGCCGCCAACTCCGGCGTGGTGTCGTACAGCAATACCGTGAATTCGTCGCCGCCGAAGCGCGCGATCAGATCGCTCTTGCGCGCGCGCTTGTGCAGAATACCGGCCACCTCCATCAGCAACCGGTCGCCCGCGGCATGGCCCAGGGTGTCGTTCACGTACTTGAAATTGTCGAGATCGATATAGAGCAGGGCGCAGCTCAGGTTGCCGTTGCGGCGCGCGCGCTCGACCACGCGCTCGAGTTCCTGCTGGAAGTATGTACGGTTGTAGAGGCCGGTCAGACCGTCGTGTTCGGCCATGGCCTTCAGGTGCTCGACCATCGCCTTGCGTTCACTGATGTCGGCGACCAGCCCGGTGTACAGCGATTGGCCTTCGAGCGCGATCTTGCTGATCTTGAGCGCCATGGCGAACGTGGTGCCGTCCTTATGGCGTCCGATAACTTCCCCTTCGTGACCGATTAGTCGCTGGATCTCGGTGCGCATGAAGTGGCGCGCGTAGTCGTTGCGTTTCTCGCCGTTGATCGGCACGATCAAGAGCCCGATATCCTTACCCACGATCTCGCGTTCGCTGAAACCAAACAGGCGCTCGGCCGCCTTGTTGAAGCGCTCGATGACGCCGTTGGCGTCGAAGGTGACGATGCCCTCGGCGGCGTTGTCGAGAATGGTTTCGAGCCGCTGTTGGCGCGAACGCACCTGCTCGCGCATGTGCGCGAACGCCGCCACCAGGTCCTGCGTTTCGCTGGTGGCGGCCTGGGGCAATGTCACGTTCGCGTCGCCCGCGGCCTCGGCGCGCAGTGCCGCGGCGAGAACACCGACCGGACGGCGCACGCTGTATTCGAACCCAAGGAAGCCGATGACGCTGACGACGACGGCCAGCGCGGTCAACAGCCAAATCGCGTGCGACAGTTGGCCGGCGATAGCGCGCAGCGCCGTCACGTCGCTCGCCGAGTAGCTCTCGATCTCGGCCTCGAGCGCGCGCAGACTAGACCACACCTGCTGTGACAACGGCTGGATCGTGTCGCGCAACAACGGCGTGTCGGCGCGCCAGCGCTCGGAGGTGTAAATCGCCTCGACGTCCTTGTAGACGCGCAGCCAGTCGCGATGCGACTGCTGCATGACGCGCAGCGATTCCGACCCCTGCAAGCCGAGCGCGCCGCGGCGTTCGAATTCCGCGAGCGCCTTCAGTGCACGATTGACACCATCGGCGTACAGCGCCATGTTCTCGGCTTGGGCGCGCATGGCCTGGTAGGGTTCGCCGAAAATGCCGAAGCGGTTGGCGACCCAGAGCCGGAACGCGCCGACCATTTGTGTCGACTGATACCGCGCCTCGGCGAACGCGCGATATATCTCCGCCTGCTCCGATGTGACGGGACCGTCGAACGCCTCGTCCATGGCAAGCGAGGCCGCGGTATTGAAGCGCGACTGCGCGGGCAGCATGCGATCCAGCATCACCGGCATCGCCGGAAACAACTGTTCCGGCGTCGTCCGCATCACGGTCAGGCGCTGGATGTGCGCTTGCAGTTGCGCGACTTCATCGCGCAGACGCGAAACCAGGATGTGCGCGCTCTCGGTTTGGTGCACCCAGGGATTTTCGGCCAATGTAACCGTGGTCGTTGCTACGCGCTTGAGGTCGGCCTCGAGCCGCGCGCGTTCTTGTCGGTTCGGGGTCAACAGAAAATCGTTTAGCGAACTCTCGGCGCGCCAGATGTCGTCGGTGAACTGGCGCAAGGTCTGACGGATCGCCATTCGTTCGAGCGCATTGGCGTCGTGCTGGGTCGACCCCTCGCGCACCTGGCGGTCCGCGACCCACGCCGCGGCCGACAGCAATGTGGTGAACGCCAAGGTGGCATAAAGATAGCGCCCACGCAGGCTGCTCCAACCGATGCGGTCGGCGAACGTCCGGCGGCGAACCGGGTCCGAGCGCGACGCGGCCTTGTGACCGATATTCATCGAGATAACACAGCCTCTTATACCCGCTGATTCGACTATAGTGCATAAACCGTACCGCCCGTTTGGGGCACAGTCCGGTTTGTCGCAGCAACCGATTGTTCGTGAACGAAACACTGACCGGCGGCGTAACCCGGCGCATGGCCGGTTGCGGCGGCTGGCCGCGGCGATGGCGCCCCAGTATCATCCGTGCCGGATCGAGCAGGGTGCCCCTCCGGGCGCTCGCCTAAGCATTCCATGAGGATTTCAATGCGTAAGCTGCTTCTTGCTATTTTTACGACCGGCTGGGCGTCGACCCCGGCCCTGGCCGCGGCCCCGGACGCCGCTTTGAAGGAACAGATCGAACGGGCATTGCCCAATACCACCGTCCATGCCGTGCGGCCGACGGCGATCGCCGGCTTCTACGAGGTCGAAGTCGAGAATCAGCTGGTATATGTCAGCGCCGACGGCAAGTACCTGCTGCTCGGGGACGTGGTTGATCTCGGTACTCGCACCAATCTCACCGAGGCCTGGCGCGAAAAGACCGCGAGTCGGCTGCTCGATGAGATGGGCGATAAACAGATGATCGTGATGGGGCCGACCAAGCCAAAGCGGACCATCACCGTGTTCACCGACGTCGATTGTCCGTACTGCGCCAAGCTGCACCGCGAGGTGCCGCAGCTTACCAAGCAGGGCGTGAAGGTGCGTTATCTGTTGTTCCCGCGCGGCGGGGTCGGCTCCGAGACCTATCGGCGCTCGGTCGCGGTTTGGTGTGCGGCCGATCGCGTGAAGGCGGTCGGCATCGCCAAGGAGCGCGGCAAGCTCGATATGAAGACTTGCGACAATCCCGTCGACGCGCACTACAAGCTCGGTGAGCGCCTGGGCGTGGGCGGAACGCCGACGATCTATCTCGACGACGGTAAGAAACTGGGCGGGTATGTCCCCGCGCCGCAGCTACTCGCTATACTGGGGCTAAGTAACACGCCCGCGGTATCGCATGCCCGTTAAACGGGGATCCCGATTTAGCGATTCATCCGCCGTATCGCCCGGCCTAGAACCCGTGCTGCACAGCGCGCGGGATACCGGGCACGATCTCGACCGGCTCAAGCGCCAGTTGCGCGACAACGAGCGTATCTGGGCCGGTTTTCGCCGCATCGAAATTCAAATGATTGGGGCGCAGACGCTGCGTGAGTTGATCGGCGTGCTGACGACTGAATTCCCGCGTACGTTTCCGCGCGTCGATTGTGTGACGCTTGCTTGCTTCGACCCCGAGTACGAATTGACGCGCATGCTGGACGCCGCGCCGGGCGAGGGCGCGAGCCCGGACACGACCGTCGTCAGCCGCTTCACCACAGTCTCGTACGACTCCTTGATGCGCCTGTTTCCGGCACACAAACCCGTGCTCGGCCCGTGTCGCGACGAGTTGCGTGCGCTGCTGTTCGCCGGCTATCGCGGACCGCTGGCGTCGGTGGCGCTGGCGCCATTGGTGCTGCGCAACCAGCTCATCGGCGCACTGAATCAGGGCAGCCGCGACATCGCGCATTTCGCGCCGGACACGGCCACGGATTTGCTCGAACACCTGGCGGCGGTCGCGGCGATGTGTATCGACAACGTCGTGAATCGCGAACGGTTGCGGCTGTACGGCCTCATGGACCCGCTCACCGGCATCGCCAATCGGCGCTTCTTCGAGCGCCGCTTGGGGGAGGAGATCGAACGCTGGTTCCGGCGCGTCGAGCCGCTGACGTGCATGCTGGTCGACGTCGACCATTTCAAGGCGGTCAACGACCGATACGGGCATCAAATCGGCGACCGCGTGTTGCAGGAGGTCGCCGCGCTGCTCGGGCGCGACCTGCGCGCGGCGGATATGCTCGCCCGCTACGGCGGCGAGGAATTCGTGCTGCTATTGCCGAACGCCACCGCCGCGCAGGCGACGACGATCGCCCAGCGCATCTGCGCGCATGTCGCACGCCACCGTTTTCGCGACGGCGATCCCTCGCTCGCCGTGACCGTCAGCATCGGCGTCGCCTGTCTCGATGCCGACAGCGAGCTCGATGGCGACGCCCCCGGCATCTGGTTGCTGCAACAGGCGGATGCGGCGCTCTATCGCGCCAAGCAGGAAGGGCGCAATCGTGTGATCTTGGCGGCGCGGCCGCGCTAGCAGTTGAGCGCGATGCGCCGCGCTGCTAATCCAACTCCACCGCCTCGCGACAAGCGGTAAAAATCACGAACGGGCGCACGCGCTTGCCCGGCCACAATCGTCTGACTCCCTCGGCGTACAACGCAAGCTGCGGCCGATAGCGGCTTGCGACGCTCGCGACCTCCGCGCGCGTAATGTGATGTGTCTTGTAGTCCAACAGGAGTATTTCGTCGTTGTGCCACACCAGGCGATCGATGATGCCGTACACGGTCTGGTCCGCGCGCGCGTACAGGATCGGCGTTTCGTTGCGCGCCTGTTGGTACGCCGCGGCATCGAAGAACGGCCGGAACGCGGAGTGCTCCAGCACCGCGCGCGCCTCGACCCAGTACGCCTCGAACTCGTCTTCACTGACTTGACCGCTCCATTCGCGCCACAGTTCGGCGCGCACGGCGGAAGCGGGTAGCTGACTGTCGGCACTGGCTCGTTCCAGGGCACGGTGGATGATGGCGCCGCGGCGGGCGGCGGTGGAGCGCATTGCCTCGGCCTCGACGTCCGCCGGTTCGGCCTCGGGGTCGTTCTGGCGGCTCGGCGGAATAAAGGCCGGGTGGGGGGCCGTTGCGGCGAGCGGTCGGGTGAGCGCGGGGTCGATCGTCGCATCCGGTTCCGGCGTGGCCGCACGCGGCACCGGTGATGGGAGCGGCGTGCCGTGCTCCAGGCGACCGACGATATTGATTGTGGTGCCGGCGTCGTCCTTGATCTCTTCCAACGTCAACGCGGTGCCGAACGGCCGGCGGTCGCGCGCCGCCGCGAGCCGTGACTCGATAAAGCCGTACCAGCCACGCTGAAACCGATCGCCGTTGGCGCGCCCGGATTCACAGCCGGAGATGTATAGC
>JBKHXU010000026.1:0-4611 GCA_046565865.1 Gammaproteobacteria bacterium
GGCAGCAGCTTGCCCTCCGCCATCAGCGGAATGAGATCATCGACATGCGGATACGGATAGATGTAGTGCAGCCGCACCCAGGCGCCGAGCGTGCCAAGCTCGCGCGCAAGATCGAGCAGCCGCGTCGCCACGGGGCGACCGCGCCAGAAACCTTTGCGGTATTTCACGTCGACGCCGTATGTGCTCGTGTCCTGCGAAATCACGAGCAGCTCTTTGACGCCCGACTGTACCAACCGCTCGGCCTCGTTCAAGACATCGTCCGCCGCGCGGCTGACGAGATTGCCGCGCATCGACGGAATGATGCAGAACGTGCAGCGATGGTTGCAGCCCTCGGCGATTTTGAGATAGGCGTAGTGGCGCGGCGTGAGCTTGATGCCCTGTGCCGGCACGAGGTCGACGTAGGGATCGTGCGGCCGCGGCAGTTCCGCGTGCACTGCCGCCATCACCTCGTCGTAGGCATGCGCGCCGGTGACGGCCAGCACCTGCGGATGCGTTTCGCGAATCAGATCGGCGCGCTTGCCAAGGCACCCGGTTACCACGACACGGCCATTGGCGGCGATCGCCTCGCCGATGGCATCGAGCGACTCGGTCACGGCGGCGTCGATGAAGCCGCAGGTGTTGACCACGACCAGATCGGCGCCATCGTACGACGGCGCGATCTCGTAACCCTCGGCGCGCAGCTGCGTCAGGATGCGCTCGCTATCGACCAGCGCCTTCGGGCAACCGAGACTCACCATGCCGACGCGCGGGGCGCGCGCGGCGGCGGGACGCTTGGGCTTAACCGCGGACTTCGTCATTCGATCTTAAGGTACGCGAAGCCCTGGCGTTGCAGCTCGGCGATGCGCACCACGCCCGAGGGCACGAGCGCGACATCGTTCATCAACTTGCTCGCGGGCAACTGCACCGACTCACGCGTGATGTCGCACAGTTCGAGCTTCACGCCGTGCAGCTCCTGCAGTTGCGTCAAGCGCTGGCGCAGCTCGGCGCGCCGGGTCTTGAATGCCGCATCCTCGGCGAATGGCGTCTTCGCGAGCTTGTCGGCGGTGACGAAACGAATCCCGTGCGACACGAACACGATGCGCACGTCGTATTCCTTGAAATCGCTTTGGTACACCGTGAGCATGTTGTTGATGCTGGTGAGCATGGCGCTGAAGCGCCGCGGGTCGGCGAAGTCGGCGTGATACACGACCTTCTCGAGTTGCGGTTCGGCCTTGGCCTTAATGGCAGCGGCGGGGGCGGCCGATATCTCGCCGGGCGGCCCGAACGGCTCATCGGCGGCATAAGCGGGCATGGCAACGGCGGCGATGACAACGAGCAACATGCGATACATGGCTGTTCCCTCTTAAGGTTTCGGATGTAATGGCGCGATGGCGTCGCGAATCGCCGCCACGCGCCGTTCGCGAATACGGTTACCGAGCGCCTCGCCGCTGATTCCGGCGGCGGCCGCCTCGGCCGCGACGGCGGCGGTGTCGACCGCCCGCGCCGCCGCGTGCGCCGCCAACAATAACTGTGCCTGCGGATACGGTTCTTGCTCGCGCCCCTTGCGCCCGCGCGCGTCGGCCTCGCACGCGGTGACGAACATCGGCACGCGTTCCGGGCGGCGGAAGGCGTCGAGCGCCTCTAATACTTCGAGCACCGTCGCCGGGCGCAGTTCCAGCGCGCGATGGCAATGCGCATGATACCGCGCCGTCAGCACCGCGAGATCGCGATACTCGTTCGGCACCCGCAACCGCTGGCAAAACTCCTGTACCAGTTTCGCGCCGCGACCTTCGTGGCCGATGTGCCGCGGCCACTCCGCCTCCGGTGTCGTGCCCTTGCCGAGGTCGTGCATGAGCGCCGCGAAGCGCACGCGCGTGTCGTTCGAAAGCTTGGCGGCGGCGTCCAGCACCAGCATCACATGCACGCCGGTATCGACCTCCGGATGGTGCTTCTCCGGCTGCGGCACGCCGAACAGTGCGTCGATCTCGGGAAACAGGCGCGCGAGCGCGCCGCAACTGCGCAGCACCGTAAAAAACCGCGACGGCCGATCCTCGCCGAGCGCGCGCTCCAGCTCCGACCACACGCGCTCCGGCACCAGGTGATCGGCCTCGCCGGCCTCGACCATCTGGCGCATGAGCTTCTGCGTCGCGTGCGCCACGCGAAAGCCCCATTTGGCATAGCGCGCCGCGAAGCGCGCCACACGCAGGATGCGCACCGGATCCTCGGCGAACGCGGGCGACACGTGCCGCAACACACCCTCGCGCAAATCCTTTTCACCGCCGAACGGATCGATCAACTGCCCGTCCGGCCCCTCCGCCATGGCGTTGATCGTCAGATCACGCCGCTTGAGATCGTCTTCGAGCGTCACGTCGGGCGCGGCGTACACGGTGAAGCCCTTGTAGCCGTGCCCACTTTTGCGCTCGGTGCGCGCGAGCGCGTACTCCTCTTTGGTCTCGGGATGCAGGAACACCGGAAAGTCGGCGCCGACCGGCGTGTAGCCGAGCGCGACCATCTGTTCGGGTGTGGCGCCCACGACCACGTAGTCGCGGTCGGCGACCGTTAGTCCGAGCAACTTGTCACGCACCGCGCCGCCGACTAAATAAATTTGCATGGGGGTTTGATTTCCGACCGGACAGCCGCTTCTACGCCCGTCGGGCCAACGCAATCGGTGTTCGGTCGGTTGGTATCAACGTCGCGCCATTGTGGCATAGTGCCCGGCGCCTGGGGAATCAATGTCTATCCGCTTCGTAGTCGCACTCGCACTCATTCTGCCGCTCACCGCTTGCGCCAATTTCGGATACTACGCGCAGGCATTCAACGGCCAGATGGATTTGATCGGCAAGACCCGCCCGATCGACGACCTGCTCGCCGACAGCGAGACGGACGCGCCGCTGCGCGAGAAGCTCGCCACCGTGCTCGAGGTGCGCGACTACGCCAGCCGCGAGCTTGGCTTACCCAACAACGACAGCTACCGTGCCTATGCCGACGTCGGCCGGCCGTACGTGTTGTGGAACGTGTTCGCGACGCCGGAGTTCTCGCTGAAACCGCAGGAATGGTGCTTTGTCATCACCGGCTGCGTCAGCTATCGCGGCTACTTCTCGCAAAAAGACGCCGAGGCGTTCGCCGCCACGTTGCGCGCGCAGGGACACGACGCCTATGTCGGCGGCGTCAGCGCGTATTCCACGCTCGGCTGGTTCCGTGACCCGGTCCTGAACACCATCATCGACCGCCCCGCGGTCGACATCGCCGGGCTCATGTTCCATGAGCTGGCGCATCAACGCCTGTACGTGCGCGGCGATACCACCTTCAGCGAATCGTTCGCGATGGCGGTCGAGCTCGAGGGTGTGCGCCGCTGGCTCAAGACCCGCGCACAGCCGGAGGAGTACGAGCGCTATGAGGCGCGCATGCAACGGCGCGATCAGTTCGTGGCGTTGGTGCTCAAACACCGCGATCGCCTCGACTCGCTGTACCAATCGAATCTCGGCGTCGCCGAAAAGCGCGCCGGTAAGACCAAGATATTCGCCGAGATGCGCGAGGACTATCAGCGCCTGAAGGCGCAATGGGGCGGGCAAGGCTATTACGATTCGTGGTTCGCGCAAGACCTGAACAACGCGCACCTGGTCTCGCTCGGCACCTACCACCGCTACGTGCCGGCATTCCAGGCGCTGCTCGCGCGCGCTCAAGGCGACCTCAACGCGTTCTACCACACGGTAGAAGAACTCGGCCGCTTACCCGAGATTGAACGCACCGCTGCCATCAGCACGCTACTCCCGACCGCCACGGTGCTCGGTACGCCGGTCACGCCGTAGGTCAGACGTAAGAAGCGTTTGCCAAAAGGCTGGGCCTTGGCCGATTTGTACTTAAAGGATGACTCGCGCAACCGCGCGCGACTTGGCGGCGATACAACTTGTGCTGCGGAATTGTCAGAAGCGGCAGTGTAATGCCCTATCGATTGTTTTCAGCTCCGCACGAATAGAAGCAGTGGTTCGATATCTCCGGCATCGGCGGCTCGTAGTGCCAGGATGTATGCGTCCCGTTCGACGCCGGTCGCGAGTGTTTTGCTTCCCCACGTAAAGGGTGGCGCGCCGGATTGTGCCAGTAGAACATCGGCCATTAGCCTGGCGTGGCGTCCGTTTCCGTTCGCGAAGGGATGAATCGACACCAGTCGATGATGAAAGCGAGCGGCGATTTCATCGATTGAATAGGTGCGATGCTGTATCCAATAGCGCGCATCGTCGAGCAGGTCACGCAGCCGGGTCGAAATCAGGCCCGAAAATACCTTATACGGTATCAAATTTTCCACATCCGATACCCTAAAAGGCATCGTGTCCGGCCGCGTTCATTTCCAACGTGCGCGGTCGGCTGCTGTTGTCGACAAGCAGCGTCTTATCGAGCAGTTCATAGCCCGACCTCTGCGCATAACCATGACGGCGATAGAACGCGCGCGCGGCTTCGTTGCTACGCGAAAGCTGTAGAGAAACGTTCGTGCATCCCGCGCCGGCGAACAGCGGCTTTCCGTATCTGGGGCATTTCCTAAATTACCGGCTACCAGAGCTGTCCCACGGGCCGCGAGCCATATTCGTCAAACCCTGCGAGGCACGATATAGCTGGGCGCAATCTCGTCTAGCGGCG
>JBKHXU010000027.1:0-7423 GCA_046565865.1 Gammaproteobacteria bacterium
CGTGGCGCTCGCGACCACGCACCTGCCGCTGGCCGAGGTCAGCCGGCACATTACACGCGCGCGGCTGCGCCAGACGCTGACCATCCTGCGGCGCGACCTTAAGGAAAAGTTCGGCATCGCCGATCCGACGATCCTGGTGTGCGGGCTCAACCCGCACGCCGGCGAAGGCGGGCACCTCGGGCGCGAGGAAATCGACATCATCGCGCCGGTGGTCGAGGAACTGAAGGCCGGCGGCATGCGCCTGCGCGGACCGGTGCCGGCCGACACCGCGTTCATTCCGAGCGCGCTTAGCGGTATCGATGCGGTGCTGGCGATGTATCACGACCAAGGGTTGCCGGTGCTAAAGCACCACGACTTCGCGCATGCGGTAAACATCACCCTCGGCCTGCCGTTCCCGCGCGTGTCGGTCGATCACGGCACGGCGCTGGATTTGGCCGGCACCGGCCGCGCCGATCCGTCGAGCCTGATCGCCGCCGTAGCGCTGGCGCGGCGCCTGTGCAAGGTGCCGTGAGCTTCCCGCGCCCGCGCAAACGTTTCGGGCAACACTTCCTGCATGACCCCGGCGTTATTCGCCGCATCGTCGATGTCGTGGCAGTGGCGCCGCACGCGCGCGTGGTCGAGATCGGGCCCGGCCGCGGCGCGTTGACCGGCCCCTTGCTCGAACGCCTCGGCGCGCTCGATGCCATCGAGATCGACCGCGACCTGGTCGCGGCGCTGGCGGAACGCTTCGGTCGCGAAACTCGCTTCCAGCTTCACAGCGGCGACGTGCTCGGCTTCGACTTTTGTGCGCTCGCTGCCGGCACGCCGCTGCGGCTCGTCGGCAATCTGCCGTACAACATCTCGACGCCGCTGCTGTTTCATATTTATGAGCAGGCGCACTGCATCGAGACGATGGTGTTCATGGTGCAGAAAGAGGTGGCCGCGCGTCTCGTGGCCGCGCCGGGCGGCAAAGACTACGGACGACTGTCGGTGATGATCCAGTGGCGCTTCGATGTCGCGACATTATTCGACGTCGGCCCCGGTGCGTTTCAACCGCCGCCGCAAGTCGATTCCACAGTCGTACGCTTGACGCCCCGCCCGCCGCGCATGGCGCTGCACGACGCGAACCGATTCGCCCACGTCGTTAAAGCGGCTTTCGGGCAACGGCGCAAGACCTTGCGCAATGCCCTGCGCGATATCGTGGACATGGACGCGTTCGCGCGCGCAGGCGTCGATCCCGCCCGACGAGCCGAGACATTGTCGCCACTTGAGTTCGCTATACTGGCCAACCAATCCACCGAGTAACGTTACGCTTTGAGCAAGCCTTTACCCGGGGTCCGTCTCGCCGTCATCGCCATCGCGTTGCTGACAACTGCTATTGCCGCGGCGGCATCGTGGAGCGCATCGGTATTCCGCGCCGAGACCGGCTATCTGATCCGACGCGGCATGACCAAGCCCGAGATCTTGCGCCGCGCCGGCCCGCCGCTTGAAAAGCAGGCGCTCAGCCCCGGCCTCAACACCGGCCCCATTGGCGGCGAATACCGCGAATTGTGGTTCTATCGCGGCGAGGACGGGATGTATGCCGTCACCTTCACCGGTAATCTCTCGGTCGCCATCGACGTCATACCGGGCCGCCGGTAGCGGCCACCAACCGAGGTGGCTGCGCCTGCGGTCAGCGCCAACCCTCGGTACGGCACAAGCTCAACGCGAAACTGTCGTTCGGATTCGACTCCGGACATTCCCACACGATCGTCTTGCCGTCACGGTCCCGATATTCATAGCGCGTGCCGCCGCCTGCGAGGCGATCGCTGCCGACCAGCCCGCTTGGCCGTTGATGCTTGTCGCCGAGCGCGGGCAGCTCCGGCGCCGGCGCGGTATCCAGAACCGTGCCGCGGCGCCCGCGCTCGATCTCGGTACGCAGCGTGTCGCGCGTTACGTCGAAAATGGAGCGCAGCGGTTCATGCAATGCCCGTTCGGCATTTGGCGCAGACGGTGTGCCGGTCCGCGGCAGGCGGTCCTTCGCCGGGGCGCGCGGCGCGGGAAGCACCGTGTCGAGCGAGACCTCGAGGACGACGGGGCGCGCGGCGGTCGGGTGGCTCGGCACGCGCGATAACAACGCAAGGTGCAGCAACGCCGACGCCAACAACACGAGCGCAAGCCGGCGACGCGCCGCGGGGCCCTGCGGCGCAAGGAAACGGTAAGAATGTCCGATGGCATGTGTCACGTACCCGTCCCTGCGTATCGCGGCGCAAACCCACGCGCCGCACCGAGTCGCCGCTAGTGCGTACGCGCAGAACCGGTTTGCGCACGGGCCAGCGACTCGGCCCCGCGCTGCTCGGCGCTCCAGCGTGCCATTTGCGTCTCGACCCACGATTGCGCCGCGCGGTTGATTTCTTCCGGCGTCTTGCCGCGCGTCTCGATCGCGGGACCGATGGCCACGCGCACCGTGCCCGGATGCTTTACGAAGCTGCGCCGGCGCCAAAAGTAGCCCGCGTTGTGCGCCACCGGCACGACCGGGTAGCCGGTCTCGGCGGCGAGCACCGCGCCGCCGATGCCCCAACGGCGCGTGGCGCCGGGCGCGACGCGCGTGCCTTCCGGAAAAACCATGACCCAGATGCCTTCACCCAGCCGCGCGCGCCCTTGCGTCACGACCTGATCCACCGCGCGGCGCCCGGCGCCGCGGTTAATGGCGATGGGCTTGAGCAGCGCCAGCGCCCAACCGAAGAGCGGAATCCACGCGAGCTCGCGCTTCAAGACCCAGGTCTGCGGCGGGAACAGGCGGGTGAAGGCGAGCGTCTCCCACGTCGACTGGTGATTGGCGAGCACCACGGCCGGGCCGGGCGGCAGATGCTCCGCGCCCTCGACGACGTGATCGATGCGGCACAGATGCTTTAACGTCCACAAATGAAACCGCGGCCACTGAGCGATGAAGCGATAGCGCGCCCGATACGGCAGCGGCGCAGTGAGCAGCGCGAGCGGTGCATAGATCAGCACCGAGGCCCACATCGTGAAATTGAACAGCGCCGAACGCAGCAGCCGCATCAGGTCGACGGCAACTCGCCCGCGGCCAGGGCGTCGGTGAACGCCGCGAGATCGTCGTACACCGGGACGTCGGCGATCTGCTTGCCGCGCTTGGCGGTGAGCTTGCCCTTGCCGGTGCGCACCAGCACCGGCCGCGCCATCACCGCGCGCGCCGCGAGCACGTCGCGCTCGCTGTCGCCGACGGCGTAGATGCCGCTCAAGCTCACCTTGAGGCGGTCGGCCACCTCCTCGAACAGGCCCGGCAGGGGCTTGCGGCAGCGGCAGCCGCCGTCCGGCCCGTGCGGGCAAAAGAAGATCGCCTCGATCTCACCGCCCTTGGCGCGTACCGCCTCGACCATCTTGGCGTGGATGCGCGCGAGCGTGTCGGTGTCGAACAGGCCACGGGCGATGCCCGACTGGTTGCTGACCACGATCACCCGGTACCCCTCGCGATTGAGGCGCGCGATCGCCTCGAGGCTGCCCGGGATCGGGATCCATTCCTCGGGCGACTTGATGTAGTCGTCCGAGTCTTCGTTGATGACGCCGTCGCGATCGAGGATGACGAGCTTCATGCCTTACTCCTTGAACTCGGACACGCGGATGCGGCCGTTCACCATGCGCCCGGCGCGCGCCTCGAGCTTGTGCAGCTTGTCCCAGAATGCCTGCTTCAAATCGAAGTCGGCGGCGATCGCAGTGCCGAGCACGAGGATGAAGAGATCGGCCACCTCCTCCGCGAGCGCGTCTTTCGGCTTGCCCTTGGTAACGCACGCCGAAATCTCGCCCAGCTCCTCGGCCATGAGCGCGACACGATATGCCAGCTCCTCGCCGCCGCGGTTCTTGAAGTCATGCTTCTTATGGAACGCGGCGACCGCGTCGAGCATGGCTTGGTAAGAATCGCTGCTCACGGCGTCAATCCTGCAACCGGGCGATGTCGGCGGCGCCCAGGAACAGCTCGCTCAAGTCGTGCAGCAGCGCCAAGCGATTGCGCTTGAGCGCCTCGTCCTGCGCCATCACCATGACCTTGTCGAAGAAGACATCGACCGGGGCGCGCAACTGTGCCAGCCGCTTGAGCGCCCCGGTGTAGTCGCCGGCCGCGAGCATCGGCGTCACCGCGTCGCGCTGCGCGACAACTGCGGCGGCGAGCGTGCGCTCGGCTTCCTCACGCAACAAATTGGCGTCGACGCCGTTGGCACCGGCGCCGCCGGCCTGGCGCAAAATGTTGCGAATGCGCTTGTTGGCGGCGGCCAGCGCCGCGGCCTCGGGCAAACGGCGAAAGTGCTGCAACGCTGTGAGCCGCGGCACGATTTGATCAAGTCGCACCGGCGTCAGCGCCAACACCGCCTCGATCTCGTCCGGCCGGAATCCGCGCTCGCGCAGATACGAGCGCAACCGATCAAGCGTGAAGCCGTAGACGTCAGCCGCGACCGTGTCGCCGACTTTGCCCTCGAACAGCACCGCCGCCGACTTCAGCGTCGCCGGTAAATCGAGCGGCAGCGCCTTTTCCACCAGGATGCGCACGACACCGAGCGCGGCGCGGCGCAAGCCATACGGGTCTTTGTCGCCGGTCGGCACCAGCCCGACGCCGTAGATACCGACCAGGGTCTCGAGCTTGTCGGCGAGCGCGACGCACAGGCTGACCGGGCTGCCCGGCAACACGTCGCCGGCGAAGCGCGGGCGGTAGTGCGCCTCGATCGCGTCCGCGACCAATTCGTCCTCGCCGTCGTGACGCGCATAGTACGACCCGATCACGCCTTGCAGTTCCGGGAACTCCCCGACCATGTCGCTGACCAGATCGGCCTTGCACAGATGCGCGGCGCGCGCGACCGGCACGCGCAGCGCGCCGAATCCCAGCTGCTCGGCGACGGCGAGTGCGAGCTGCTCGATGCGGCGCACGCGGTCGTATTGGCTGCCGAGCTTGTGCTGATACACCACGTTCGCCAGGCGTGCGAAGCGAGTTTCGAGCCGCACCTTCTTATCCTGCTCGTAGAAGAAGCGCGCGTCCGCGAGCCGCGCGCGCAGCACACGCTCGTTGCCGTGCACCACGTGCTTGGGGCTTTTGCTGTCGATGTTGGCGACCATTAGGAACGCCGGCAGCAATTTTCCGGCGCGGTCGACGAGCGCGAAATACTTCTGATTCTTTTGCATGCTCACGCCGAGCGCCTGCGCCGGCACCGCGAGAAACGCCGGATCAAACTCGCCGCGGTACACCACCGGCCATTCGACGATGGCGCTGACCTCGTCGAGCAAGTCGTCGTTCGCCGACAGGATCGCGCGCGCCGCCGAGGTGTCTTCCCGGCCCCACGCCTTCGGCGATAGCACGTGCGCCTTGTCCTTGGCCGCGGCGGCGACGATGGCGTCGACGATCGCGCCGCGGCGCTCGGCAAAGCTCGCGATCACCTTCGCCCGCCGCAGCGCCGACTCGTATTGCTCGGCCGCGGCGATGCGCACCGGACCCGGCGCCATGAATCGATGCCCGAAGGTCGTGTTGCCGCTCTTGACGCCGAGCACCGTCCCGGCAACCGGCTTGTTCCCGTGCAGCAGGACCAGGCCATGCACCGGCCGCACGAACTCGGCCTCGCCCGCGCCCCAGCGCATGAGCTTGGCCACCGGCAGCTTCTTCAAGCTCGCCTCGACGATGCCGCAGAGGTGGTGGGCCAGCGGTTCGCCCTTCTGCTTGCTGCGAAAAACGAAGTGCTCGCCCTTCTCGCCGGCCTGGCGTTCGAGCTTGGCGACATCGACGCCACAGGAACGGGCGAACCCGGCCAGCGCCGGCGTCGGCTGGCCAGCGGCGTCGAGCGCCGCCGCGACCGCCGGCCCGCGCCGTTCGATCGCGCGATCCGGCTGCTGCGCCAGCACCGACGTGATGCGCACAGCCAGACGCCGCGGCGTCGCGAACGGCGTGGCCGTCGAATCCGGTGCCAGAAAATTTGCCGCGCGCAGACCGTCGTGCAGGTGCTGCGCAAACGCCTCGGACAGGCGCTTGAGCGACTTTGGCGGCAGCTCTTCGGTCAGCAGCTCGACCAACAAACTGGCCGATTTTGCCTTGGCATCATTCGCGCGCACGCGCGGCGCCCGCTTGCGCGGGGACGACGCGGCGGACGTGACGCGTGCGCCCGCTTTTTGTTTTTTTTTCGCCGCCATCAGCTCGCCGCCTTCAGCAACGGAAAGCCCAGGCGCTCGCGCGAGGCGTAGTAGCTCGCGGCCACGGTCTTCGCCAGGTTACGCACGCGCGCGATGTAGCCGGCGCGCTCGGTCGGGGAAATGGCGCCGCGCGCGTCGAGCAGGTTGAACGTGTGCGAGCACTTCATGACCATCTCGTACGCCGGCAGCGGCAGCTCGGCGCCCATCAGGCGCTTTGCCTCCGACTCGTATTCGTTGAACTGTTCGAACAGCCACGGCACATTGGCCTGCTCGAAGTTGTACGTCGACTGCTCGACCTCGTTCTGGCGGTACACGTCGCCATACTTGACCCCGGCGGTCCACTCGAGATCGAACACGTTTTCCACGCCCTGCAGATACATCGCAAGGCGCTCGAGCCCGTAGGTGATTTCACCGAGCACGGGCCGGCACGGCAGGCCGCCGACTTCTTGAAAGTAGGTGAACTGCGTCACCTCCATGCCGTTGAGCCAGACCTCCCAACCGAGGCCCCAGGCGCCGAGCGTCGGCGATTCCCAGTCGTCCTCGACGAAGCGGATGTCGTGCACGCGCGGGTCGAAGCCGAGCGCGCGCAGCGAGCCGAGGTAGCGTTCCTGGATATCGCTCGGCGACGGTTTGAGCACTACCTGGAACTGGTAGTAGTGCTGCATCCGGTTCGGGTTCTCACCGTAGCGCCCGTCCTTCGGCCGGCGCGACGGCTGCACGTACGCCGCGCGCCACGGCTCGGGGCCGAGCGCGCGCAGAAACGTGGCGGTATGGAACGTGCCGGCGCCGACCTCGATGTCGTACGGCTGCAGCAGCACGCAACCCTGGCGCGCCCAATAGTCCTGGAGTTTGAGGATGAGTTGTTGGAAGGTCACGAGGGGCGGTCCGGTCGCGGAACCGAATTATAACGATTCGCACGGTAATAGCCCCACCCTAACTCATTCGAGGCCGACGCAGTGAGACAGCGCGCCGCTTCCTGTCGTGCCCGTGCCTGGCGCGGCTCAGCGCGGCATTGATGCCGTAGAAAATCCCCTCGGATAACGTAGAATCCGGCCATCGCACTCGTGCTTGGTGTAGTCGCACCGCTCAACAAAAACCGGAGGTGTGATAACCCGCTACAAACCGTACCCCTCAATCAGGAGATCGCCCAAATGGAGAACCCCCGTGAATGAAATGCCCCTGCCCCTGGCCGTGACGGTCGGCCTATCCCGGATCAACGGGCACGGGACCGTCTTTAGTCCGACGTGGGGCCTCCTGGTCACCGACCTCGATATATCGCCTG
>JBKHXU010000028.1:0-6378 GCA_046565865.1 Gammaproteobacteria bacterium
GCGTCCGCGCCCTGGCGTCCTAACTCTCGTCCCCGCGCAAGCGGGGATTTCGTTTTACACCACCACCATATTGTCGCGACCGATCAACTCCGGCTCGTCGACATATCCCAGAATCGATTCGATTTCATCGCTCGCGTGGCCGATGATGCGCCGCGCATCGTCCGCGCTGTAGTTAATGAGCCCACGCGCCACCTCGGCGCCGGCAGCATCGACGCAGGCGACGATCTCGCCGCGCCCGAAGTTGCCGTCGACCGCCTTCACGCCGATCGGCAACAAGCTCTTGCCCGCCTCGCGGATCGCTTTGACGGCGCCGGCGTCGATTGCCAACCGACCGCGCACGACCAGTTGACCGGCGAGCCACTGCTTGCGCGCCGCCATACGCGTCTGCGCAGGCTGCAGGTACGTCCCAATCGGGTCGCCATTGAGCAATCGCGGCACGACATTGGCCTCGCGCCCGGACGCGATCACCGTCGCCGCACCCGAGCGCGCCGCCTTTTCCGCCGCCAATAACTTAGTGCGCATCCCGCCGCGCCCTAGCGATCCGGAACCGCCGGCCATGGCCAATAAACGGGCGTCGCCGGCCATACCTTCCTGCACCAGCGGCGCGGTCGGATCCTGACGCGGGTCCCGCTCGAACAAACCTTTCTGATCGGTCAATATCAACAACACGTCTGCCTCGACCAGGTTGGCGACCAGCGCCGCCAAGGTATCGTTATCGCTGAAACGAATCTCTTCGGTGGCAACGGTGTCGTTCTCGTTGATGACAGGCACCACCCGAAAATCGAGCAACGCGCGCAGCGTGCTGCGCGCGTTCAAATAACGCTGGCGATGCGTCAAGTCGTCGTGCGTCAGCAGCACCTGCGCGGCCTGAATACCGTGCGTCTCGAACGCCGCTTCATACGCGCGCACCAACCCCATTTGTCCGACCGCTGCCATGGCCTGCAGCTCGTACAGCGCATGCGGTCGGGTGCTGCGGCCGAGCCGCTGCATGCCGGCCGCGACCGCACCCGAGGTGACGATCGCGATCTCGATGCCGGCGCGATGCAAGCCCGCAAGTTGCTCGACCCAGGTGGCAATCGCGCGCGTATCCAGACGCTGGCCGCCATCGGTCAGCAACGCGCTGCCGATCTTGACCACGATGCGGCGCGCGCGCCGCAGCGCCGCGCGATTATTCGGCATGGACACGGACTTGCTCCTGTTTCAGCTGTTCCAACCGGCGCATCAGATCGCGAATCAACGCGGTGCAACCCTCGCCGGTCGCCGCCGAGATCGCGTACACCGGTCCGCGCCAGCGGAGATGCTTCACTAATGCGTCGCGTCGCGTCGCGCGCTCGTCATCGGCAAGCAAATCCATTTTGTTCAACACCAACCACCGCTCGCGCTGGCCGAGTTCGGCGCTGAACTTATTGAGTTCGCGGATAATGGCGGTGGCATCTTCGGCCGGGTCGGCGTCAGCGGCGATTGGCGCCATATCGATCAAATGCAACAGCACCCGGGTGCGATTCAGATGGCGCAAAAACTGAATTCCCAACCCCGCGCCCTCGGCCGCACCTTCGATCAAACCTGGAATATCGGCGATCACGAAGCTGCGATCGGTTTCCACTCGCACCACACCAAGGTTTGGGTGCAGCGTCGTAAAAGGGTAGTCCGCGACTTTCGGCCGCGCGTCCGTCACCTGGCGCAAGAACGTCGACTTGCCGGCATTCGGCATACCGAGCAGACCGACATCGGCCAACACCTGCAGCTCAAGTTTAAGCTCGCGCGTTTCGCCCGGCGTGCCGGGCGTCGTACGCCGTGGCGTGCGATTCACGCTCGACTTGAAGCGCGTATTGCCCAACCCGCCCTTGCCGCCACGCGCGACAAGTAGTCGCTCGCCGTCGCGCGTAATCTCGCCGATCAGCTCGTCGGAATCGGCGTCGAGCACGCGCGTGCCGAGCGCAACGCGGATAAGAAGATCCTCGCCCCCACGTCCGCTGCAGTTGCGCCCACCGCCCTTTTCGCCATGCGGCGCGCGAAACACGCGCGTGTGCCGGAAGTCGGCGAGCGTATTGAGGTCGGTGTGTCCGACGAGATAAACGCTGCCACCATCGCCGCCGTCACCGCCGTCCGGCCCACCGCGCGGAATGAACTTCTCGCGGCGAAAGCTCAACGCGCCGTTACCGCCGTTGCCGGCTTCGACGCGGATAGTGGCCTCATCGACGAATTTCATGGGCGGAGTTTCGGTTAGAAATGAAAAATAAAAAACCCCGCTTCGTTGCCAAAGCGGGGTTTCGGTATATCACTCGCTTAACGAATCAGCCTGGCAACACACTCACGGTCTTGCGGCTGCGCGGGCCTTTGATGTCGAACTTCACCCGACCGTCGATCTTAGCGAACAAGGTATCATCCTTGCCGATGCCGACGTTGGTGCCGGGATGAAACTGAGTTCCACGTTGCCGCACCAATATATTACCGGCCAGTACCTGCTCACCGGCGAAGCGTTTGACGCCGAGTCGCTGCGCGTGGGAGTCGCGCCCGTTGCGGGAACTGCCGCCTGCCTTTTTATGTGCCATCGCTGTCTCCGTTACGCCTGCTTGGCAGCGGCGCTGACGCCGGCCACGGCGGTGATCTCGAGTTCGGTGTAGTCCTGCCGGTGCCCGGCACTGCGGCGATAGTTCTTGCGGCGGCGCAGCTTGAAGATATGCACCTTGTCGCCGCGCCCGTGCGCGCGAACCTTGGCGGTTACGGTGGTTTGCGCCAGTGTCGGCGTACCGAAGCGGGTGCCGCTGTCGTCCGCGACCAGCAGCACGCGGTCGAGATCGACCGAGGCGCCTTCGGCGGCGTCGAGCTTCTCGACCCGGATAACGTCGCCGGGCGCCACCCGATATTGTTTGCCGCCACTCTCTATAACCGCGTACATGAACCTTCTCCTGTGTCGGGCACAAACGCCCGCCAAAGGAGCGCGCGTGGACCCGTAAAAAGGCGGCAATTCTAACGAGGGGCCCCATAGGCGTCAAATAACTTGACAGGTTTTGCGGCCGGCCCCTAGCATGCGGGCCCGATTCGTCCGACACCCCTTTCCCCAATGACCTTCGACGCCATCAAGGCGCTGGTTCGCGACGACCTCGCCGCCGTGGACCAAGAGATTCGCGCCCGGCTGCAATCCGAGGTGGCGCTGATCAATCAGCTGGCGGGGTACCTGATCGCGGGCGGCGGCAAGCGGCTGCGTCCGTTGATCGTGCTGCTCGCGGCCAGGGCGCTGGGTTACACCGGCCGCGCCCATATCGCGCTGGCGACGATCATCGAATTTATCCATAGCGCCACGCTGCTGCACGACGACGTGGTGGATGCCTCGCAGATGCGCCGCGGACGAACTACGGCCAATGCCGTGTGGGGCAACGAAGCGGCGGTCCTGGTCGGCGACTTTATGTACTCGCGCGCGTTCGAGCTCATGGTCGAGCTCAATAACATGCGCGTCATGGCCATTCTCGCGCATACCACCAATACGATCGCTAAGGGCGAGGTGCTGCAACTGCTCAACTGCCACGATCCGGAAACGACCGAGGACCGGTATCTGGCGGTCATCCAGGCCAAGACCGCCAAGCTATTCGAGGCCTCGGCGCGGCTGGCGGCGGTGGTAAACGGCGATGGCGAGCGGGTGGAAACCGCGCTCGCCAGCTACGGCTCGCACCTTGGCACCGCGTTTCAACTGGTCGACGACGCGCTCGACTATGGTCGCGACAACCCGGCGCTCGATAAGAACGTCGGCGACGATCTGTCCGAAGGCAATCCGACATTGCCGTTGATCCACGCCTTGCGCAATGGCACCGCCACCCAGCAGGCGCTCATTCGCAGCGCAATCGAGACCGGCGGTGGCGAACAGATCGAGGCCGTGGTCGATGCAATTGAATCGGCCGGGTCCATCGCTTACACTGCCGGCCGGGCGCAAGTCGAGGCCGAGCGCGCGCGACAGGCGCTCGAACCTCTCCCGGACTCGCCGTACAAACAGGCCCTGCTCGACTTGGCCTACTTTTCCATCCATCGCGATCACTAGTCGTTTCGGGGTGTAGCTCAGCCTGGTAGAGCACTTGCTTCGGGAGCAAGGGGCCGGAGGTTCAAATCCTCTCACCCCGACCATTCATCCAGCCATCCATGGCGCAACGTCACATTTCGAATCCTTGCCCTGCAGATCCCGCTGCAGACGCTTACCGTATATAGGCACCTTTATGGGCAGCGGTCTGATTCGCCTTGCTGTCATTCTTCTGCTTGTCTGGCTCGCCTTTCGCATCGTCCGCCACCTAATGGGGCGGTATCGTCAGACGGAGCGGCCCGAGCCGGCGGCCATCCCAAAAATGCTCCCCTGCGCCCGCTGCGGCGTGCACATCCCGGAAGACCAGGCGTTCCGACTCGGCGACCGGGTGTATTGCGAGGAGCACCGGCCGGCACGCTAAGAGAGTGTCAGCGCAAGTCGTTTTGCCAGTTAGGAAAATGTGTGCTAAGCCACTACCATGACGGCGATGCAAAAAGGACTTCCTGCGCTGCGCATCACTCCGCTGCCGGGGGCGCTACCGGTAGCGGCACAAAACTGGAATATCGTTAAATACTTTAACTTCTACCGGTTCGCGATCGCGGCCTCGGCGCTGCTGATCGCCCTAACCGCCGGCAGCCTGCCCCCGTTTGGCGAGACATCACCGTCGCTGTTCCGGACAGCGAGCATGATTTACTTCGCCCTATCGCTGATCGCGCTCGAAACCATCCGCCGGCGCAAACCCGACTTTGAAACGCAGGTCAGTGTGTTGGGTTTCGTCGATATCACGCTGTTGACCATGCTTATCCACGCGAGCGGCGGACTTGCGAGCGGGCTGGGTCTGCTGCTGGTTGTCGCCATCGGCGGCACCAGCTTGATGCTGGGCCGGCGGATGACGATTTTTTATGCGTCGCTCGCGACCATCGCGGTAATGCTGGAGCATTCGTGGAGCTTGATCACGGATGGCGTGGCGTCCGCCGAAACTATACAAAGCTACCCGCAGGTCGGCCTCTTGGGCGTCGGTCTATTCGCCACAGCGTTTCTCAGCTATACGCTCGCCGATCGACTGCGCGCGACCGAGGCGGTCGCCGAGCGCCGTGGGCGCGATATCGCCAATCTGGCGCACATCAACGACCTCATTATCCAGCGCATGCAATCCGGCGTGCTCGCGTGCGATGCGGCGGGCGACGTGCGCTTCATGAACCAAGCGGCACAGAAGTACCTCGGCGCGCGCCCAGCGAACGGCAAGAGGGTCACGCTCAGCGATCTCTCACCCGATCTCGCCATTCAACTGTTCCAGTGGCAGGGGAACGACCCGACCCAGCGCACTCGCCGATTGCTGACGACGCGGACCAACTACACGCTGCTGCCGCGCTTCGTACCGCTTGGCCGCGGCAAAGAGGCGGGCACACTGGTGTTTTTGGAAGACATGGCGGCGCTCAAGCAGCAGGCGCAGCAACTCAAAATGGCGGCCCTCGCCCGCCTGACCGCCAGTATCGCTCACGAAATCCGCAACCCGCTTGGCGCGCTGACCAATGCCGCGCAACTGCTAAGCGAATCGATCTCGGAGGAAGGCGAAGCCAAGCGCCTGACCAAAATCATTGAAGAGCAGGGCCGGCGCATGAACATCATCGTGCAAAACGTGACCCAGCTCAGTCGCCGCGACCGCTCGAACCCCACGCGCCTTGACCTCAACGCCTGGATTTCGGAGTTCGTGACGCAATACACCGAGACCTCGCGTCTACCGGTTGGGGTGTTCGCCAAGGTAGGGGCGCCGGGCGTCGAGGGTTACTTCGATCCGGACCAGTTCAACCAAGTCATCGGCAACCTTTGCCAAAATGCCCTGCGCCATAGCCCACCGTTTACGGGCACCCCGCTCATCAAGCTGCAGACCGGGCGCGATGCCGAGGGCCGGCCGTATATCGACGTTATCGACTGGGGCAGCGGCGTCCCGGCCTCGATCGTCGACCACATTTTCGACCCGTTCTTCACGACTACCCCGAAAGGCACCGGCCTTGGCCTATATATTGCTAGAGAACTGTGCGAAGGCAACGGCGCCTCGGTGGACTACTATCCCGGTGAAGGTGGGGTAGGTAGTCGTTTTCGTGTCACCGTGGCCCGCGTGGAAGAAGGCCCCGACACTGGACCGCCATGACCAAACAAAAGCATCAGGTTTTGATCGTCGACGACGAACCCGATATTCGGGAGGTCCTGGAACTCACGTTAGGGCGCATGAACCTCGAAACCCGCAGCGCCTCCAACGTCGACGAGGCGCGCTACCTCCTACAAGAATTCAAGTTCGACCTGTGCCTCACCGATATGCGGTTGCCGGATGGCAACGGTATCGAGCTGGTCCGTCATATTCAGGACAA
>JBKHXU010000029.1:0-9151 GCA_046565865.1 Gammaproteobacteria bacterium
CTGCGTGCGCCGCGCGGCGCCAATGGCTTTGGCTACGATCCGCTGTTCTACGTGCCGACGCACGACTGCAGCTCGGCCGAGCTGCCGCCCGAAATCAAGAACCGATTGAGTCATCGCGGCCAGGCGCTGCGGCGCCTAGTGCACGCCTTGAACGGAATAAAGATCAGCTAGCGATACACTTCTTTGCGGTGCGAACGTGCGCGATATCGATAGCGCGGCGTTCATCATCGATGCGATAAACGACACGATAGTCGCCAACGCGAATGCGTCACAAATCAGCCGTCCCGGCCAGCTTCTTTACACGAGGAGGACGCGGTGTGGTTGCAAGCGTATCGATCGCAACCGCAACACGCCGACGCATTGAGGCGGGAAGAGCTAGAAATTCGCGCTCGGCCGAGCGCGCCAAGACAATCCGGTACTCAGCCACGCCCGCCGCGCTTTACGCGAGCACGACGTTTCACCTGACTCCAGGAAACGCGGGGCTCGTGGCGCCGCCCTTCGGCGATCAAGGCGTCGTATACGTCTTCCCAGATTCGCCCGTATCGTTTGAGGTCGATCAATACGGCCGTCTTCTTGCCCTTTTGATCGGACAGGTACTGGATGCCGGGCGCCTGCATAGGCTCACCTCATCGCAATGAAACACGATTCTAGTTTACCCGATCCGCGAAATCTCGCCTGATGAGCATCGACAACAAACAGCGCGTAAAGGTCGTCACCGCCTTCGCTCTGGTCTACCTCGTTTGGGGCTCGACCTATCTCGCCATTCGCGTCGGCGTGCTGAGCCTGCCGCCGGCGCTCTTCGCCGGCGTGCGCTTTTTGAGCGCGGGGTTGTTGTTGATCGCGTACGCCCGCTTCGCCGGCCAGCGTTGGGCGCGAGGCGCGGGTGAGTGGCGGACCATCATCGTGGTCGGCGTACTACTTCTGGTCGGGGCCAACGGGCTCGTGGTGTGGGGCGAACAGTGGGTGGCGTCGAATCTCGCGGCGTTGATTGTTGCGACCACGGCGCTTTGGATCGCCGGCCTCGGCACACTCGGCCCCCACGGTGAGCGACTCACGCGCGGCGCATTGTGGGGGCTCGGCCTGGGCTTCGCCGGCGTCGTGTTGCTGTTGCAGCCGGCGGAGGGTTTCGTCGCGGAACAACTTTATGGCCAGCTCGCCATTCTCGTTGCGTCGTTCTCCTGGGCCGCGGGCTCGATCTACGCCAAGCGCCGCCGGCCGACGACGGCGCCGATCATGTCCGCCGGACTGCAATCGCTCGTCGCCGGCGTGATCCTGTGTACGCTCGGCATCGCGCTCGGCGAGGCCGAGCGCTGGCGCTGGTCGCTTGAAGGCGTCACCGCGCTCGCTTACCTGATCGTGTTCGGTTCGTGCGTCGCGTACGCGGCGTACGTGTGGTTGCTGCACACGGTGACACCGGCGGCACTCGGCACGTATGCGTATGTGAACCCGGTCGTCGCGGTGATACTCGGCGCGTGGCTGCTCGATGAACGTCTAGAGCCGATGCAATTCCTCGGCATGGCGATCGTGCTCGTCGGCGTGGTGCTGGTCACGACGAACCGCGCGCGACCGGCGCCGGCCGGCTGAGCGCATCGCCCGGCTCGGAATCTCGGCGCGCCGCCTCCCAGGCGAGCAGCGCGCTCTTGCGCGCGCTGCCCCAACGGTAATTACCGAGCACACCGGTGTCACGAATGACGCGATGACACGGGATCAACAACGCCACCGGATTCTGGCCCACGGCCGTACCCACAGCGCGCGCCGCACGCGGCGCATCGATGCGCTGCGCGAGCGCACCGTAGGAAATCAGCGCGCCGGAGGGAATCGTCAGCAATGCCTCCCACACCTTGATCTGAAAATTGCTGCCGCGCACATGCAGCGCGATTGCGTCGTGCCGCTCGCCGAACAACACGCGCGCGACATGGCGCGTCGCGCGCGCCGACTCGCGCAGCACGGCGCCGGGCCACTCCGCTGCCAATTCGGCCAACACCGGCTCGCGTGCGCCGGCGACAAAACGCAGCGCGCACACGCCGCGCGCGGTGGCGGCGATCAGGCACTCACCGAACGGGCTCGCGTGAAGACCGTAGCGAATCGTGAGTCCGGCGCCGCCGTGCTTCCATTCGCCTGGGCTCGCGGCGTGCAGTGTGACCATGACGTCGTGCAATCGCCCACTGCTGGAGAGTCCTGCACCGTCCGTGACATCGAGCACGCTTGCCGCTTCGCGCAGCCGGCGTTTCGCCTCCTCGGCGGTCAGATACTGGAGAAAACGCTTGGGGCTGACACCGGCCCAGCGCCGAAACAAACGCTGGAAGTGATAGTCGCTGAGCTTCACGTGCGCCGCGACCTCGGCGAGCGAAGGCTGCGCGCGATGGTTGGCATGCAGGAAATGGATTGCGCGTTCGATGCGCTGGTAGTCGTGGGCGCTCATGCCGGCCATCCTACGAGCGCGGCGCGATGGCGCCAACCCGGTTCTTGCTACTTCGGCATGTCATTGCGAGCGCATGCGAAGCAATCTCTGTAACGAAGCGCCTGCTCGTTAGGAGATTGCTTCGTCGCCGACAGCTCCTCGCAATGACAGGGCCTTGATTTGCTCGGTGCGCTTAAGGCGAAAGCGTGGCTGTTACCCCGCTTTTCCGCCAAACCGCCGCCGGTACTCGCGCGGCGAGAGGTTGGTGGCGCGCTTGAACAGACGACGGAACGCGCTCTCGTCGTGGTAGCCGATGCGCTCCAAGATCTGCGTCAAGCGATAGTTGGTGTTGGCGAGCAGCGCCTTGCCGGTTTCGAGACGCAGCTTCTGTAAGTATGCGAGCGGCCCCTCGCCCGTGTGCGCCTTGAAGCGGCGCATCAGCGTGCGCGCGCTCACCGCCGCGTGTGAGGCCATGTCCTGCACCCGGATCCCGCGCGCGAGGTTGGCGCGCATCCAGCGCTCGACCTTGGTGACGAGCGGGTCGTGCGCCTGCATGTGATGCGGGATCAGCGCCGGCGCCTGCGGGCCGCGGCGGTTGTCGAGCACGATGAAGCGCGCACAAGCGCGCGCGAGCTCGCGCCCGGCAAGCGCTTCGATCAGGAACAGGCTGAGATCGATGTAGCCAAAGGCGCCGCCCGCGGTCGCGATACGCGGCGCGGTGACGAGCGTCGCCGCACGATCGAGATGCACGGTCGGGTAGCGCTGCTCGAACAACTCGGCGAACCAACTGGTGGTTGCGGCGTCGTGACCGTCGAGCAACCCGGCCTGCGCGACCAGGAACGTGCCGCTACAACTCGCCGCGAGCCAGGCGCCGGCGTCGTGCTGCGCACGCAACCAGTGGCTCAGCGGCGCCAGCCGCTCGACGGTGCCGAGCAGCGCCGTGGGCTCGATCAGACTGATACCGGGGACAAGGATCGCTTGCGCCGGCGTGGCGTCGGCAAGCGCGTAGTCCGGTGTAAGTGTCACGCCGCTCGCGGCGCGCGCCGGTCGGCCGTCGGGGGTCAGGATTTGCACGGCGAACGTCGCCGGCGCATCCGGCTGCAACCGCGGCGCGATCGCGTTCGCGGCATGCAACAAATCCAGCGCACCGATCACACCCGAGGCGAGGCAGTCGTCGAACGCGATCAGCGAGATGCGAAATGGCATGGCACAGGCAACATGGTAATTGGCGAAACCGGCCCTCGGATTCGAGCGCGTGTCGCGCACAATGCGGCGCGTGCCGCCATTAAACGCCAAAACACCGGAAAAACAACCGGGCCGAATCCGCCAAACGCCGCGACGAAAACTGCCGGCAACGATGCGGGCGCTGCGCGCCGGCATGAGCGCGCTCAGCACAATCTGCCCGCCGGCCGCGGCGCGGCTTGCGCACCATTTATGGTATCGCCCGCAACGGCTCAAGCTCGCGGCGCGCGAGTTTGGGGTCCTGACGGAGGCGAAGTGTCGTCCCCATACCGTCGGCGCGCACACACTCTCGGTCTATGAATGGGGCGTGGGGCCGACGGTACTGTTGGTACACGGCTGGTCGGGGCGCACGGCCCAGTTCAGCGAGTTCGTGCCATCGCTTACGCGCGCGGGCTTGCGCGTGATCGGGTTCGACGCACCGGCGCATGGGCGCAGCAGCGGGAACGCGACCAGCCTGCCCGAGATCAGCGCGACGATCCGCGCGTTGAGCGACGTTTATGGCCCGCTGCATGCCATCGTCGCTCATTCTTTCGGTGTAGCGTGCACGCTGCACGCGCTGCATCAGGGCTTGCGTGTAAAGCGCGTCGTCGGTATCAGCCCGCCGGCAACGATCGAACATTTGTTCCGGGTATTTTCCGAGCGCCTGGGATTGCGCGCGGCGGCACAGGCCGGGGCGCGACGTTTGTTCGAGGCACGCTTCGGCGCGGATGTCTGGACCGCGTTCGCGCCGATCGAGCTTGCGCCGCGCGTCGCGGCGCCGGCGCTGATCGTGCACGATCGCGGCGATCGCGAGGTCCCTTGGCGCGATGGCGCGGCGCTGGCTGAGGCGTGGCCGGGTGCTGTATTCAAGCTCACCGACGGACTGGGACACCGGCGATTACTGAGCGATCCCGATGTAATCGAAGCGGCGCTGACATTCCTGCAAAACCGATAGCGCGCCGCGTAGCGCTACAATACGGCACACATGCTCGATCCCGCCATCATTCCGTTGTCGCTGTACGTGCACCTGCCGTGGTGTGTGCGCAAATGCCCGTACTGCGATTTCAACTCGCACGAGCTGCGCGGCACGCTCGATGAGGCAGCGTACATCGACGCGCTCGTGCGCGATCTCGCCCACGACGCGCGCGATATCGGCGGCCGCGAGGTGCAGACGATTTTTTTTGGCGGCGGCACGCCGAGTTTGTTCGCGCCCGAAAGCATTGCGCGGCTGCTGGCCAAGGTACGCGAGACCGTCAATGTGGCGGCCGACGCCGAGATCACGCTCGAAGCCAATCCGGGCACGGTCGATGTCGCGCGCTTTCGCGGTTATCGTGACGCGGGCGTAAATCGACTGTCGATCGGTATTCAAAGTTTCGATCCGGCGAAGCTCGCGGCGCTCGGCCGCATCCATGGGCGTGACGAGGCGCTGAACGCCGCCGCCGCCGCACGCGCCGCGGGCTTCGACAATTTCAACCTCGATCTCATGTACGGCCTGCCCGATCAGACCGTCGATGCCGCCGTCAACGATCTCGACACGGCGCTGGCGCAAGCGCCGACGCACCTGTCCGTGTATCAACTCACGCTCGAACCGAACACCGCGTTCTACGCCAAGCCCCCGGCGCTGCCCGACGACGACACGCAATGGGCGATGCAGGAGGCGCTGCAAGCGCGCCTGCGCGCGCACGGTTACGTGCAGTACGAGGTATCGGCGTACGCGCGGCCGGGTTTTCAGTGTCGGCACAATTTCAACTATTGGGCGTTCGGCGACTACCTCGGCATCGGCGCCGGTGCGCATGCGAAGCTGACCGGCGCGAGCGACGTTCGGCGCGCCCAAAAACCGAGGCACCCACGCGCCTACCTCGCGGGCGATCGCGACGCCATCGAGCGGCGCACGTTGACCGAGCCGGAACGAGTGTTCGAATTCCTTTTGAACGCGATGCGCCTGACCGAAGGTGTTCCCGCCCGCGTGTTCGTCGAGCGCACGGGGCTCACGCTGGCGCGACTCGATCCGAAGCTCGCGACGGCGCAGAACCGCGGACTGATCGCCGCATCGAGCGGCGATCGCATTGCCCCGACTTCGCTGGGCCAGCGATACCTGAACGACTTGCTGTTGCTGTTTTTGCCGAATACACCCGACACCGCCGCGTAAATCCCTCGATTGGTTTTTGCGCCACTCCTTGATAGCGTACGCGCCACATGTAACAGGAGCATCGTCATGAAGCGGAAACAACTGTGGTGCGCTGCCGCCGTGCTCGTGATGGCGGCTTCTCCCCTGTCGAGCCATGCGCAAAACTTTAGCCCGTGGTACCTGGGCCTTAAGGCCGGCTGGATGGACGCGGACGCATCGAACTTCGATGAAGCCACCAACCTCGGGCTGTACGGTGGTTACACCCTGCATGACGACGCGTCCGGGCGGTTCGCCTTGGAGGGCGAATACACGCGCACCATTTCCGATGGCGACATTCCGGGCGGCGGCTGGGACATCGAGACACTCGCGGTCTACGGCGCATATCGCACGGCCGGTCCTTGGTTTCTGAAGATCAAGGCCGGGTACCTCGACGAAGATATCAGCGTCAGCGCCGGCGGAAGCAGCATCGCCGGCTCCGACTCCGGATTTTCGTTCGGCGCCGGCGGCGGCGTGCGCCTGAGTAACAAAGCGGCGTTCGAGCTGGAATACACGGTCATCGAGGAAGACGTCAATTTCTTCAGCATCGGCTACCTCACCCACTTCTGATCCCGCCGGCCACGGCGAACGGCGGCGCCGGCGGCGACCGACGCTGCTGGCGCTGCTGTTGCTGGTGGCGCTGGCGGGTGCGGCGATCACCGCGCTACTGCCGCCCGCGGGGCCGCGGCACGCGCCGGACATCGCGTTCGCGCTGCTCGATGGCCGCACGTTGGCGCTCGGCGATCTGCGGGGCCGGCCGGTGCTGGTTAACTTCTGGGCCACCACCTGCCGCGTCTGCGTCGCGGAGATGCCGGACCTGGTGGCGCTGTACCAGGAGCTGCGGCCGCTCGGCTTCGAGCTGATCGCAGTGGCGATGCCGTACGACCCGCCGAGCCATGTGCAGGATTTCGTGCGCCGGCATGAACTGCCGTTTCCGATTGCGCTCGATGTTCAAGGCCAGGCGACGGCCGCATTCAACGACGTGCGCTATACGCCGACCGCGTATCTGATCGATCGAACGGGCGAGATCGTGTACCACCATACCGGCCGGCTCGACGTGGAGCGCGTGCGGCGCCTGGTGCTGGCGATGCCCACGGCGCGGTCGTAATGCTGCTGGTCAAGGCGCTGCACATCGTGTTCATGGTGACATGGTTCGCTGGCTTGTTTTATCTACCGCGACTGTTCGTGTATCACGCGATGAGCACCGATGCCGTCAGCGTCGAGCGCTTCAAACTCATGGAACGCAAACTGTATTTCGGCATCATGACGCCGGGCGCGGTGCTCACCATCGTGTTTGGCATGTGGCTCTGGCTCGGTTATGGGATCGGCGGCACGTGGCTGCATTGGAAGCTTGCGCTCGTGGCGGCGCTCGTCGGCTATCACGTCTATTGCGGCAAACTCCTCGGTGATTTCAAACGCGGCCGCAACCGGCGCGGCCACGTCTGGTATCGCTGGTTCAACGAGGTACCGGTACTGATACTAATTGGCGTCGTGCTGCTCGCCGTCATGAAACCGGGTTGAGGCCTTACCTATTGCCACCCAGAGTGGTATATAAGCGTTCGCTTAAATACCAAGGAGGTCCCTATGTCGATCGATCGTGTCGTGCTCGCCTTCGCCGGAAGCGTCATCCTCGCCAGCCTCGCTTTGTCTCAACTGCATAGCATTAATTGGCTCTGGCTTACGGCATTCGTGGGCGCCAACCTGCTGCAATCGGCGTTCACTGGGTTCTGCCCACTGGCAAAATTGCTCAAGGCGTTCGGCCTGAAGTCCGGGCCGGCGTTCTGCTAGCTTGCCGCCCGTGCTCCGCTCGCGTCACGCCATAGCGCTTGCGATCGGCGCCGTGCTCGCCGTCGGGCCGGCGCATGCGGAGCGGTTTACCGCGGACCAGGCGGTGGCGCATGCGTTGGCGCATAACCCCGAACTCAAGGCCGGGGCCGCCGAGGCCGGCGCGGCCGAGGCCCAGGTGACGGCGGCGGCGGCCGAGCGCCTGCCGCGGCTGGATCTGCAGTACAGCGCGCGCCGCAGCGACAGCCCGCTCGACGCCTTCGCCTACCGGTTGCAGACGCGCCAAGTGACCGCCGCCGATTTCGATCCGGCGCGACTCAACGACCCCCTTGCCAACACGCTGCATACCACCGAGGTCGCGCTGCTGTGGCCGGTGTACACCGGCGGGCGTATCACCGCCGGCATCGATGCGGCGCGGGCGCAGGCGGCGGCGGCCCAACACGGGCTGCAACGCGCGCGCGAGCAGGTAGCGTACCGCACCCAAGTCGCCTACCTCACGGCACAGGCGGCGGCCGAGGCGGTGCGCATCCACGATGCCGCGGTCGAAGCCGCGCAGCGCCATGCGAACACCACCGGCCGGCTGCTGCGCGAGCGGCGCATCGTCAGCTCCGACAAGCTCACCGCCGACGTGAATCTGGCGCTGATCCAGGCGAACCGCGAACGCGCCGCCACGCGCGCACGCGACGCACTGGCGCAGTTGCGGTTGGTCATGGGACTTGCCCCCGGCACGACCCTCGAGCTCGATCCGTGGCGCGAGCCGACGGCGCCGAGCGACGCCACCGCGGCGCGCGAGCGCGCCGACATCAAGGCGCAGGCGGCACGGGCGCAGGCGGCACGCGAGCGCATCACCGCCGCGCGCGGCGCGTACCAGCCGCAGGTCTCGGTCGGCGCCGCGCGCACCTGGTACGACGACCGGCCCGCGCTCGACAACGGCGCCAACAGCATCATGGGCGTGGTCAGTCTCAATCTTTACGGCGGCGGGCGCGATCAGGCCGGCGTCGCCGCGGCGCAGTTGCAGGCCGAGGCCGATGCGGCGCGGCTGGAGGCACTGCGGCAACAGGCGGCGCTCGAGACCGACATGGCGCGCAACGCGCTCGACGAGGCGCGCGCCCGGGTCGAGATCTGTGCCGACAACGTCGGCAAGGCCGCGCGCACGGTTGAGCTGGTGCAGGGGCGTTACGGCGAAGGGCGCACGATCCTGATCGACCTGCTGCAGGCCGAGCGCGCACTGGTGGAGGCACGGATGGAAAAGCTCAACGCCGGTTTGAACCTCGCGACCGCGACGCTCGGCGTGGCACTCGCGACCGGCACGCTCGAGTTGCCGCAGTGAATAATCTGCGCTCGCTGGTGCTCGGCGCTACGTTCGCGCTCAGCGCGTGCGGCCCCGGCACGCCGCCGTCGCCGCCGCTGACGCTGCCGGCGCTGGAGCGGCCGGTCGTGCGCGTCGTGCCCGCGGCCGGCAACAACAATCCCGAGATTCCGCGCGCCGCGTTCGTCGAGCGCGGCGGGCTGCCGGGCGTATTCGTGCTCGATAGCAACGGCCTGGCGCGTTTCCGCCTGGTGCGCCTCGGCAAGACCAC